>NZ_JBEOVW010000005.1:0-319159 GCF_040295705.1 Micromonospora sp. NPDC002717
GGCGCTGAACGGCTTCTTCGTGGCCGCCGAGTTCGCCCTGGTGGCCAGCAAGCGCTACCGCCTGGAGCAGGCGGCGGCCGGGGGGGGGGGGGGGGGCGGGGGGGGGGGGGCGGCGGCCCCCGGGTCCGGGGTGCCTCGGCGGCGACGTGCCGGGTCCGGCGGCGCGCCGGACCCGGTTGCCGCCGCGGCGACTCAGGGGGCGGTGGGGAAGCCGTACCGGGCGGCGTGCTCCGGGTCGGCGGGGTCTACCTGGCGGATCCCGGCGTCGGCGAGGCGCTTGTTGACCTCGTCGAGCTGTTCGCGCACCAGCCGGGCCTCCTCCTCGGTGACCCGGCCCCGGTGCGGCTTGCCGGCGTGCTCGATCGTGCCGTAGTCGACCTTCTCGGCGCTCTTGCGGGCCTTCGGCGGGCGGACCCGCTCGGCGGTCCGCAGCAGCTGCGCCATCGGGACGTCGGTCGCCATGGCGTCGAACTCGCTCGCCGTCAGCACCACCCGCCGGGGCTCGTCGCCGCCGTGCCGGTCGTGGATCTCGACCACCGCGACGTCGAGCGCGGCGTCGTCGATGCTCTCCACCTCGACCGGGGTGGCGTCCAGTTGCACGGGCCCGGCCACCAGGTCAGGGTGTTCCAGGACGACGACGCGGACCACCTCGTCGTGGGGCTGGATGACCGTGCCGGTGAAGTCGGAGACGTGGATCGTCTTCTTGCCCATGCGCGGTGCTTCTCCTGTCGTGGGTCGGGGTTGCGGACCACAAGAAATTACCCGACAGGTGTGCGAAAGCCGCCGCTGGACCGCCCCGGGTGTGTCGTCGCCCCCGGCGGGGCGGCGCGGGTCAACGCGGGTTGAGGTTGCGGCGGGTGGACGTGCCGGCCGGCAGCTTGTTCAGCTCTCCCCAGGAGAGCGCCTCGGTCCGGCTGGCGCCGCGGTTGCCCCGGTACGGCACCTGCGCGGGGAACCGTTCGGCGGCCCCGGGCGCGCGCCAGAGCCGCTCGGTCTCCTGTTGGTACCGGTCATTCGGCTGATTCGGCATGACCATTACCGCCCCAAAGAAAGTTGTACATGTATGGAAATGAATATGACGCTCGATCGATGTCTCAGGTTCCCGCGACCGCGCCGGATCTCGGGGCGGCGTCCATCGACGACGTCCTGCACCTGTACCCGCCCGCCGTGCGCTTGAACCGACGTCGGTGCGCCTGAGGCGCGAAGCCCGGCAACGAGGCCGGCGGGCCCGTTGATCGGAACGGTGCGCCGGGCGGCAACCGTCCGGCGTACGGTGATCGGCGGGCGGGCCGGGGCGCGAACCGCGCGGCCGAGCGCGGCGAGCGACCCCGGCGGCGTCCGCGTGGGCGGCTGCCGTGGGTCGACCGCGGGGGAAGGTGACTCGATGCTCGACCGGCGGCTCCACCTGCACCTGACGACCTGGCTGGGCCAGTGGCCGGCGGGCCCGGCGCTGCACGTGGTCGGGTCGCACCGGCGGGCCCGGCCGGCCTGGGACGGTCGGCTTCGGCCGGCGATCGCGGTCGCGGCCGGGGCGAGCACCGTGCTCTCCGTACCGCCGGACCGGGTGGACGCGGTCCGCGAGCTGGCCTGCCGGCGGGCCGGGCGGTTCCTGCCCGAGCTGCCCGCGACGGTCGGCCAGCCCGGCTGGGCGGTCCACGACGACGTGTTCCGGTGGAGCGTGGCCCCGGCCCCGCTGCCCGACGTGGGGGATTGGGTGTCCCCGGCCTCGCCGGGGTTGCCGTCCTGGCTCCGGCTCTTCGACCGGCCCGTGCTGGTGGTGCGCGACGAGCGTGGCCGGTACCTGTCCGGGGTGGGGGTGAAGCGGCACGACGCGTACGGCCACGAGCTGGCGGTGGGGACGGTGCCGGCGGCGCGGGGGCGGGGGTTGGCCCGGCGGCTGGTCGCGCAGGCGGCCCGCCGGGTGCTCGACGAGGGGGCCGTCCCGACCTACCTGCACGACCGCGCCAACGGGGCCTCCGCGCGGGTCGCCGAGGCGGCCGGCTTCCCCGACCGGGGTTGGCGGTCGTTCGGGGTGTACCCGCCCTGAGCGTGCGGTGAGGGCGGGGCGCGGACCGTGGATCCCGGGCCGGATCCACGGCCCGCAGCCTCCCCCAGGTCCCCGTGCCCGCGACGGGCGTTGCGGGGCCGGTCGCCGTGCGTGCCGATTACGCTACGTATTTTTGGGCTGTTCGGCAAGGTGTAGGCGGGCGGTTGGAACTGTCCAGAAGTGGACTTGACCTGGGGCGGAGCGTGTCGAGGCGGCGCGGCGGGTCAGTGACGCAGCGTGCGAATGAGGTCGAGCACCTGCCGGGTGACCGGGCGCAGCACCCGTAACCGGGACAGCCCCACCAGCCGGTCGACCAACGGCACCGCGCCGTCGATGAGCCGCCGGGTCTTGGTCTGCTGCGGGGACCGGTCGTGGACCCAGTAGAGGACCACCCCCATGTACGCGAGCCACAACAGCTCGGGCAGGTGGGGGCGCAGCTCGGCGTCCACCCTCGCGGTCGAGCCGTCGAGGACCTCGGCGAAGAGGTCGACGGCCGCCCGCCTGGGCGCGGACGACTCGGCGGAGAACGGGCTGAGCGGGGACGTCGGCTCCGCCGCCGTCTTGAAGAAGCTCGCCGCGAAGTCGTGCGAGGGGGTGAGCACGTCGATGCCGGCGTGCAGCACCCCGGCGAGCCGGGCGGCGAACTCGGACTCCCGGTCGAGCACCGGCTGCGCCGCCGCCCGGTGCTGGAGCTGGGCGCGGGCGTAGAACTCCTGGATCAGGTGGTCCTTGGAGCCGAAGTAGTAGTAGGCGTTGCCCACCGCCACCCCGGCCTCCTGGGCGATGGCGCGCATGGTGGTCCGGGCGTAACCCCGCTCCTGGAACAGCCGCATCGCCGTGTCCAGGATGAGCTGCCGCGTCTGCTCGCCCCGGGCGGTGGGCGGCTCACCCGCAGCGGTCGTCGGCGCAGTCTGCTCGGTCATCGGGGTCACCGTATCCCGCCGGGCCGTCGACCGGCTCCGCCCACGGGTCGCGGACGCGTTCGCGCACCGACGAGGCGGCGGCGACGAACCGGCGGGCGAGCGGCAGCAGGTGCGGGCGCGCCAGCCGCTCAGCGGCGCCCCGGTGGTCGGCCAGCGCCCACAGGCAGGCGAACCAGGCGCCGTCGCCCGCGTACACCTCGCCGGTGTCCGCGACCACGGTGAGGTCGCGCAGCGTCGCGTCGTGGTCCAGTTCGGGGAAGCGCCGCCGGGCCTCGGCGGAGCCGGCCGGCACGAACTCCAGGGGTACGAGCTGGGCGCGGGACGCCAGCCAGCGGTGGGCGGCGCGGCAGAGCGGGCAGTGCGCGTCGTAGAGGACGGTGAACCGCCGGACGCCACCGCCCCCGTGCGCGGTGGCGTCCGGGGCCCCGCCCGTTCCGTCGCCGGTCGGGACGGTCATCGGGCCGGCGGCGTGCCGGGGCCGGCCTCCGGCCCGGGGCTGGTCGGGCCGGCGGGCTGGTGGGTGCCGGTGGGCTGCTGCGTGCCGACGGGCTGGCGTGGGCCGACGGGCTGCGGGTTACCGGGATGGGGGCCGGTCGCGGCGGCCGGGTGGGGCCTGGGGGGTGCGGGCTGCATCGGCAGCCGGCCGACCGGGGCGAGCGGCGGATGGGTGGCGAGCTGGCGCAGCCGGCCCCGGCGGTACCGGCCGAGCGCGAAGACGTTGAAGAAGTGCAACGCGCCCAGCACCAGCAGCACCAGGCCGATCTTGAGGGAGAGCTCCTCCATGGCCTGGGCGGTGGACCCGACCGGGTCGGGGTGCTTCATCGCCACCGTGACGTAGCCGAGGTTGAGCAGGTAGAAGCCGACCACGAGCAGGCTGTTCACCGCCCGGGCCAGCCGCTCGTCGGCGAACACCTCCTCGAGGAAGACCAGCCCGTTGCGGGAGAGCGCCCGGGCCACCCACACGGTCAGGCCGATGCTGACCGCCAGGTAGACCAGGTACATCCAGACCTTGGTGTCCATCGCCGACGCCCTTCTTGAACGTGTTCAAGTTCGTTGCCATGAGCGTAGGACAGTCTTTGAACACGTTCAAGAGTGGGCGGCCCGGCTTCGGCGTGGCCCGGCCGGCGCGGGGTCTCCGGCGCGGGCACGCCGGCACCGATGTGCCGCTCGGCGAGATTCGAGGGCGACACCCCGAGCCCGCGCTGGCAAGCCGCCGGCCGGGCCCAGGGTGCCGCCGCCCGCGTCAGCCGGCCAGGCCGAGCACCTCGGCCGCCGCCCGGCCGTTGGCGTGGCTCGCGCCGTACGTGGTGACGAACGCCCGTACGCCCGCCGGCCGCCACTGGGCCGGCCAGCCCATCTCGACCACGGTCACCGGGTGCGCGGCGGCCAGCGCGGCGATCAGCTCGGGGCCGCCCGGCAGGCGGTGCAGGTGGCGACCGACCAGCACGATCGGCCGCTCCCCGGCGAGCCGGCGCAGGGCCGCCGGCTCGGTCTCGGCGGCGACCACGCGCAGCTCCTCCACGCCGTCGAGGTGCGGGCCGAGGCCCCACGGCACCCGTCCCTCTGCGATGGTCGAGGCGGCGTGCAGCTGCACGACCAGCGGGCGGTCGAGGCTGGACAGCGCCCCCTCCACCCGGACGGCCCGCCGTGCCGCGGCGTACCCGAGTTCGGTGGACGCGGCCGTGGTCGCGCCGGTGGCCCGGGTCCACGCGGCGAGCGTCGCGACGCGGCCGGCCGCCTCCTCGACCCGGGCCCGGTCCAGCCGGCCGTCGGCGAGCGCGTCGACGATCTCCGTGACCACCCGTTCGACCAGCTCGGCGTCGACCTTGGCGCCGATGCAGAGCAGGTCGGCCCCCGCGGCGAGGGCCCGTACGGCGGCGGGGCCCACCCCGCCGGCGGCCACGGCGGCGCCCTTCATCTCCAGCGCGTCGGTGATGACGGTGCCGGTGAAGCCGTACTCGCCGCGCAGCAGGTCGACCAGGACCGCCCGGCTGAACGTGGCGGGGCCGTCGCCGGTCAGCGCCGGCACCCGGATGTGTGCGGTCATCACGGCCTGCGCGCCGGCCGCCACGACCGCGGCGAAGGGCGGCAGGTCGCGCTCGCGGAGCACGTCGAGTGGTACGTCCACGGTGGGCAGTTCGTAGTGGGAGTCGGCGACCGTCGCGCCGTGCCCCGGGAAGTGCTTGGCGCAGGCGGCCACCCCGGCGGCCTGGAGGCCGGCGACCGCCGCGGCGGAGTGCGCGGCGACCCGCACCGGGTCGGCGCCGAACGAGCGGGTGCCGATGACCGGGTTCTCGTCGGCGGTGTTGACGTCCACGGTCGGCGCGAGGTCGACGGTGATGCCGAGGCCCGCCAGCTCCGCGCCGATGGCCTCGTAGACCCGGCGGGTCAGCGCCACGTCGTCGATCGCGCCGAGCGCGGCGTTGCCCGGGTACGGGCTGCCGGTGGCGTGCGCCAGCCGGGTGACGTCACCGCCCTCCTCGTCGATCGCGATCAGCACGTCCGGCCGGCCCGCGCGCAGGGCGGCGGTGCTCGCCGCCAGTTGCCCCGGGTCGTGGACGTTGGTGCCGAACAGGGTGTGCCCGGCGAGCCCCTCGGCCACCAGGTCGACCGCCCAGTCCGGCGGGATCGGCCCCGGGTACGCGGCGAGCAGCGTGCCGAGCGCGAGCCGGCGCAGTCCTGGATCGAGCCCCACGTGATCTTCCCCTTTCGGTGCCCGAGGGCACGGATGTCGTACCGGCGGCGGTCGGCGACGTACCGGGTCGGCCGAGCGCCCCGGTCCCGGGCGGCCGATACGCTACGGCTACCCGTTTGCAGGTCCGTTTACAGTTAGCAAGGTTTAACAAAACTAGAGGACGTGGCATGAGTTCGACCCGGCTGCCCGGCACCCCCCGCCTGTTGCGGGCGCTCAACGACCGCGCCGCGCTGGAGCTGCTGCTGGAGCAGGGGCCGCTGACCCGGGCCCGGCTCGGCGAGCTGACCGGGTTGTCCAAGGTCACCGCCTCCCAGCTGGTCGAGCGGCTGGAGGAGCGGGGGCTGGTCACCCGGGTCGGCGAGCAGGCCGGCGGGCGGGGACCGAACGCCCAGCTCTACGCCGTGCGGCCGGGCAGCGCGCACGTGGTCGGCGTGGACGTCGGCGCCGACCGGGTCGTCGCCGCCTGCGCGGACATCACCGGCGCCGTGATCGGCCGCGTCGAGCAGTCGACCCGGGACACCGACGACCCGGTCGGGGTCGTGCACAACGCGGTGGTCCAGGCCGCGAGCAGCGCCGGGGCGCAGCTGTCGAGCGTACGGCGGATCGTGCTGGGCACCCCCGGCCTGGTCGACCCGGGCACCGGCGACATCACCTTCGCCTTCAACCTGCCGCGCTGGCACAGCGGTCTGCTCGCCGCGCTCCGGGAGGACCTGCACACCCCGGTGGTCTTCGAGAACGACGTCAACCTGGCGGCGGTCGCCGAGGCGCAGTCGGGCGCCGCGCGGGGGCTGACGGACTTCGTCCTGGTCTGGGTCGGCGCGGGCGTCGGCCTCGCGATCGTGCTGGGCGGCCGGCTGCACCACGGCAGCAGCGGCGCCGCGGGCGAGATCGGTTACCTGCCGGTGCCCGGGGCGCCCATCCCGCGCGACGTCTCCCGTCGGGCGAAGCCCGCGTTCCAGCAGCTGATCGGCGCGGAGGCGGTCCGCGAGCTGGCCCGGGCGCATGGCTACCCGGACGACAGCGGCGCCTCCGCAGTGCGGGCCGCGGTCGCCGACGGCACGGCCGGCGGCCCGATGCTCGACGAGGTGGCCCGCCGGCTGGCGCTCGGCGTGGCGAGCACCTGCGTGGTGCTGGACCCGCCGCTGGTGGTGCTCGCCGGTGAGGTCGGCCAGGCCGGCGGGGCGGCGCTGGCGGAGCGGGTGCAGCACGAGGTCGCGGCGATCACCCTGGTCCGGCCCCGGGTGGTGCCCACCGGCCTGACCGAGGAGCCGATCCTGCGCGGCGCGCTGCGCACGGCCCTGGACGCGGTCCGCGACGAGGTCTTCGGCTCGACGGTCGGCTGACCGGCGCCGGCGCGCCGGGTCGGCCGACAGCCGGCCCAAGACCAAGACGGACACCGATCGCGCCGTCGTGCCGGCCGGCCCGGGCGGAGTCGGCCGGTGCCCGTCCGGCGTCGCCCGGACCTGCTCGGCGGGCCTCGCCCAAAGGTGCTCGGCGGGCCTCGCCCAAAGGTGCTCGGCGGGCGTCGCCCGAAGGTGCTCGGCGGGCGTCGCCCGAAGGTGCTCGGCGGGCGTCGCCCGAAGGTGCTCGGCGGGCGCTGGCGGCCCGGAGCGACGGGGTTGGCCGCGCGTCATGTGAAGGAATATTTCATCATCGGCCCCGGTGCTGCAAGGTCTTGCCGCGCCGGGGCCGGATGACACCGCAGGTCACATCAGGTCACATCAGATCGCGTCGGCGGAACACGGCGAACGCCGCCGCGGTCAGCGCCCCCGTCAGCCCGAGCAGCAGGATGAGCGACGGCTGCCAGGTCAGCGACCAGTAGCCGGTGCAGGACTGGGTGAGCCCGTCCGGGCACGCCCGCAGGTCCCAGAACTCGACCTTGCCGTTCAGCCAGGCGGCCACGTAGCTGGAGAGTACGTACCGGTCCACCTGGGCGACGTCCAGGATCTCCATCACCAGCCGGGCCCCCAGCTCCCACACCACGAGGTAGCCGGCGATCGCGCCGAGCGCCGCGGACGTGTGTCGGCCCAGGGTGGCGATGGCGAACCCCATCGCGGTGACCAGCAGCACCAGCAGCATCCCGCGCCCCCACGTCGCGCCCAGCGACCGCCAGAACTCCCCGTCGAGCCGCCCGGGCCGGCCGGCGAGCTGGGCGATCAGCCAGAACGCCCCGAGGTACGCCACCGAGGCGACCAGCGACAGCAGCGCCGTCGCGCCGAGCAGCGTGCCCAGCTTGGCACCGAGCACCGTCAGCCGCCGGGGCCGCCAGAGCAGCAGGTTGACCACCCCGCCGGAGTTCAGGTCGGCGCCGATGTAGGAGGCGCCGACCAGGAAGCCGAAGAGCACCAGGAAGGCGACGAGGAAGTAGAGCAGCGGCCGGGCCTCCTCGGCGAAGGTGAACACCCCCGTCAGGAAGTCGGCGGCCACCGGGGCCCGCTCCATCTGGCCCGGGTCGACCTCGCTGCAGTCGTCCGGGATGTACTCGTGCACCTCGTCCACCCGGATGACGCCGCGCTGCCGGTCCAGGCAGAGCTGGTGGGTGCGCTCCAGCTCGCTGCGCGCCGCGGCGGCCTGCTGCTCGGCGTCGAGGATCTCCTGGGCGGTGGGCCGGTGGGAACCGGCGAGGGTGGTCGCCGCGGTGACGCCGAACGCGAGCACCAGCAGGACGACCATGAGCTGCACGAAGCGCCGGGCACCCAGGCGCTCCAGCTCGGCACGGACCAGGTTCACGCGTCCACTCCGCTCGCGTCGAGGTCGATCACCGGTTCCCGGGGCCCGTGGTCGGGCAGCACCGAGTCGTCCACCTGACGGGGGATCGTCGGGTGCGCCGCCGTGCCGGTCAGTTCGAGGAAGACGCTCTCCAGGTCGGGCCGCAGCGGGGTCAGCTCACGCACCCACAGGCCCGCCTCGCCCAGCGTGCGGCTGACCGTGACGGCGTCGTCCACGTCGCCCACCACCAGGTGGTCGTCGTGCCCGGTCACCGCCAGCCCCGCCGCCGTCAGCAGCTCGGCGGCCCGCTCCGGGTCGTCCACCCGCACCAGCAGCTCGTGCCGGTCGAACCCGGCCAGCACCTCGTCGACCCGCCCGGCGGCCACCCGCCGGCCCCGCGAGATGATCGTCACGTGGTCGCAGATCAGCTGGATCTCGGCCAGGATGTGGCTGGAGACCAGCACGGTCACGCCGGCCTCGGCCAGCGAGCGCATCAGGTCCCGCATCTCCCGGATGCCGGCCGGGTCCAGCCCGTTCGCCGGCTCGTCGAGGATCAGCAGCTCCGGGTCCTTGAGCAGGGCCGAGGCCACCGCCAGGCGCTGCTTCATGCCCAGCGAGTAGCCCTTGACCCGCTCGTCGCCCCGGTCCCGCAGGCCCACCTGCTCCAGCACCTCGTCGACCCGGGCGACCGGCACGCCGCCGGCCCGGGCGAGCAGGCGCAGGGTGCGGTGCCCGGTGAAGTTGCCGAAGAACTGGGGGCTCTCCACGATCGCCCCGACCCGCCCGGCCACCTGGGGCAGTTGCTCCGGTGAGGTCCGCCCCAGCACCGTCATCCGGCCGGCGTCGGCGCGGACCAGCCCGAGCAGGGCGCGCAGCGTGGTGGTCTTGCCCGACCCGTTGGGGCCGAGGAAGCCGTGGATCTGGCCGGACTCCACCAGCAGGTCGAAACCGTCGACCGCCACCCGGCGCCCCTGCCGCAGGCTGCGGAAGGTCTTGCGCAGACCCTCGATCTCGATGACCGCGCTCACCGGCGCGGCTCCGTGTTCCGACCGGGCATGGACCGTCCTTCGAGTGTGGTGACCAACGACACGGCGCCTCACCCTACGACCGGGGCGCCGCCCGTGGGGGGCGCCGCGGCGCTGCGTGGTTGGATGGTCGGGTGACTGGTGACCTGATCCCCGGCGCCGGCGGCGCCGCAGCCGCGCCCGCGCCCGTGGACGCGGATCTGGTGGTCAGCCTCGACGGCGTCGGCGTACGCCGGTCCGGCACGGCGCTGCTGCACGACCTGGACTGGCGGGTCGAGCTGGACGAGCGCTGGGTGGTGCTCGGCCCGAACGGCGCCGGGAAGACGACACTGCTCAACCTCGCCGCCGGGCGGCTGCACCCGACCACCGGCACCGCCCACGTGCTCGGCGAGCGCATCGGCCGCACCGACGTCAACGAGCTGCGCACCCGCATCGGGCTCTCCACCGCCGCGCTCGCCGAGCGGGTGCCCGCCGACGAGCGGGTCAGCGACGTGGTCGTGACGGCCGCCTGGTCGGTGCTGGGGCGCTGGCGGGAGAGCTACGACAGCGGCGACGAGGCCCGTGCCCGCGCGCTGCTGAGCCAGCTCGGCATCGGCGGCCTCGCCGACCGCGCCTACGGCACGCTGTCCGAGGGGGAGCGCAAGCGGGTGCAGATCGCCCGCGCGCTGATGACGGACCCGGAGCTGCTGCTGCTCGACGAGCCCGCGGCCGGGCTCGACCTGGGCGGGCGGGAGGACCTGGTGGCCAGGCTGGCCGAGCTGGCGTACGACCCGGACGCCCCGGCGCTGGTGCTGGTGACCCACCACGTTGAGGAGATCCCGCCCGGCTTCACCCACGCGCTCCTGCTGCGCGACGGCCAGGTGGTGGCCCAGGGGCTGCTCGGTGACACCCTCACCGGGGACAACCTCTCCAAGACCTTCGGGCTGCCGCTGGTGGTCGAGCGCTCCGGCGACCGGTACACCGCGCGCGCCGCCTGAGGCGCCAGATGGAGGTCGGCGTGCGGCAGACCAGGGTCGTCGTGGTGGGCAGCGCCAACATGGACCTGGTGGGCACCGCCCCCGCCCTGCCCCGGCCGGGGGAGACACTGCTCGGCACCGGCTTCGTCATGGTGCCCGGCGGCAAGGGCGCCAACCAGGCCATCGCCGCGGCCCGCGCCGGCGCCTCCTGCGCCTTCCTCGGGGCGATCGGCTCCGACGCGTTCGGCGTCACCCTGCGGGCCCGGATCGCCGCCGCCGGCGTCGACACCGACCAGCTCCGCACGACGTACGGCACGTCGGGGGTGGCGCTGGTGATGGTCAACGCCGAGGGCGAGAACGCCATCCTCGTCACCCCCGGCGCGAACGCCTCGATGACCCACCTCACCGAGCCCGAGCTGGCGGCCGTA
The DNA here is from genome assembly GCF_040295705.1 of Micromonospora sp. NPDC002717. NCBI lineage: Bacteria > Bacillati > Actinomycetota > Actinomycetes > Micromonosporales > Micromonosporaceae > Micromonospora > Micromonospora sp. NPDC002717. Next base: position 10,784 of record NZ_JBEOVW010000005.1, read on the forward strand.
CGCTCCGCGGACGTGCTGCTCGCCCAGCTGGAGATCCCGGTCGGCACGGTGACCCGGGCGGCGGTCGCGGCCCGGGCGGCCGGCAGTCGGGTGGTGCTCAACGCCGCGCCGGCCGTGCCGGTGCCCCCGGAGTTGCTCGCGGCGACGGATCTGCTGGTGGTCAACGAGACCGAGGCGCAGGCGCTGACCGGGCGCGGTAGGGACGACCCGTCGGCCCTGCTCGACCTGGTGCCCCGGGCGGTGCTCACGCTCGGCGCGCAGGGCGCCTGGTACGGCGACCGGGACGGCACCGCCGTGCACGTGCCGGCGGTCAAGGTCGACGTGGTGGACTCCACGGCGACCGGGGACGCCTTCACCGCCGCGCTCGCGGTCGCCTGGGGCGAGGGCCGGGACCTCGTCGACGCGGTGCGTTGGGCGGCGGCGGCCGGGGCGGCCTGCGCCCGCCGGCTCGGCGCCTCCTCGGCCCTGCCCAGCCGGGCCGAGATCGAGGAGCTCTACACGCCGGCCTGATCCGGCCCGGGCGGATCGGCGCCGACCGGGTCCCGGTGAACGGGGCCGTGCCCGCCCCACGTCAGACCGGGCCGCTCACCGCCGCTCACGCCTCCGCGTCGTCGCTGAGCTTCTCGCCCCGGCGGCGGAGCATGCCCAACCCGGGGATGCCGGCGACGGCGAGCTTCAGGTCGCGGGTGACGTCGAGCAGGTCGTGCAGGTCCGGGCCGACCCGGTCCAGGGTGGCCAGGATCGGCAGGATGTCCGCCGTCAGGTGCTGCTTGAGTTTGGGCAGCTCGTCGACGAGCCGGATCGCGGCGGTCACCTCCTCGTGGCTGAGCTGCTCGACGAAGCGGTTCGCCATGGGCGCCGCCCGGCGCAACGCCGGCTCGTACGCCGTCAGCAGCTCGGCGGCGGTGGCCGCCGCCTCCGCCGCGGTACCCACGGCGCCGGCCGCCCGACCGGCCACCGACTCGGCCTGCCCGACCACCACGGACGCGGCGGTGGCCACCTCGGTCGCCGTCCCGATGGCGGCGGTCGCGGCGGCGCTGATCGCGGGCACCTGCCGCACCGCGGCGTCGGCGTCGGCGAGCACCTGGTCGGTCCGGTCGAGGGTCTGCTCGACCCGGTCCACCATGCCGTCGACCCGGCCCGCCGTGGCGTCGACCCGGTCCACCATGTCGTCGACCCGCTCCACCACGCCGTCGATCCGGTCCACCACCCCGTTGATCCGGGCCAGCAGCGCCTCCACGGAGTCCAGCACGGCGAACGCGCGGGCCGGCACGGCGGCGAACGAGGCCGCCGAGCCGAGAGCCTGGTCGAGGGCGGAGCGGGTCAGACCGACGACCGCGGCGGGCCGGGGGAGGGAAATCACCATGGCACCAAGTGTGCGTTGCCCGCGCCCGAACCGCCGGGCGGCGCAACGCGGGCCCGGGCAGCGCCTCGGGTCAGGCCTCCGTGTGCTGCTCGACCGCGCGCTGGACCGCCCGGTAGATCTGCCCGAACCGCAGCGCGTCCGGCGTGCGCAGCAGCAGCACCTCGCGGCCGTGGTGCTGCACCCAGAGTTCGTGCACCTTGCTGCCCCGCTCGTAGGAGCGGTCGAGCCAGCCGAGCGGGATCTCCAGGAACGGGGTCAGGGCCAGCGCACCGACCACGCACGCGGCGAGGATGACCAGTGCCAGCTGCCACTCGCCCCGGTCCTGCGCCGACCAGGCCAGCGCGAGCACGCAGACCACCGCGACCAGCGGGGGCAGCGAGAGGAGCAGGACCAGGACGCCGCGGCCCAGCACCCGGCCGCGTACCGCCAGCGTCTTCGGCCCCTGCGCGTGCCAGACGTACGTCACGTCGGCGATCGCGACGGCGTGGCCTCCGGCCCGGATCGACTCCGACGTCACCTGCACCGCGTCGTCCCGGTAATAGAGGGTCATCACTAAGCCTAACCGCTGCGCCGCGTCCACGACCGGCCGAGGTGGACGGCGGTCGATGCCGCGCGAATCCATTGGGTAGCGTCGGAGCGCATGAGCGGGCACGGGCACATGACCGAAGAGGAACGCCGGAACGAGGAGAACCGCAACGTCGCGGCGGTCCGCCGCTACCTGCGGGCGTTCGTCACCAAGGACCTGTCCGAGGTGCGCGCGGTGGTCGCCGAGGACGTGCAGATCTACGGTTCCGGCCAGCAGGTGCGGGGGCGGCACTTCGTCGAGCAGGCCGTCGCGTCGCCCGGGCTGACCGTGCTCGACCAGCGGACGCACGCACTCTTCGCCGCCGGCGACCGCGTCGTGGTCTCGCTGGCGCAGACCTACCGGCGCGACGCCACCGGCGCGACCGCGGTGCAGAGTTCCTGCAAGATGTACCGGCTGGCGGAGGGACGGATCGTGCAGTTCTGGGGCGAGCAGGACCTCTACGGGCTGCTGCGCGGCCTCGGCATGCTGCCGGACGAGCCGATCGAGTTCTAGCGGCGGTGGGGCGTCGCCGGCTGGCCGGCCTCCACCGCCCGCTGTACCGCCCGGTAGATCTGCCCGAAGCGCAGGGCGTCGCCGGTGCACAGCAGCCGCACCGGCTGGCCGCGCCAGCGGGCCCAGATCTCCAGTTGCCGACTGCCCCGCGCGTACGAGCGGTCCAGGTGCTCGAAGAGGAAGTCGGCGACCGGACCGACCGCGAGCCCGACGAGCACCGAGGCCCCGACGATGGCGACGGTGACGGTGAGGGAGCGGTCCAGCGTGAGCGCCAGCGCGATGCCGAGCGCGGCGGCCACCAGGGGGCCGGCCAGCGCCGCGCCGATCGCGCCCCGGCCGGCGAGCACCCGCCAGGACCGGCTGCCGCGCCGGTGCCAGACCATGCTGATGTCGGCCAGCTGAAACGTGCGGCCGTCCACGCGGACGGCGGCGGACGTGATCTGGACCGACCTGTCGTCGTAATAAGTGATCATGGTGGTACTCCCGGTGGCGGGCCTGACACCACACTACTTTCCCCGACGGCCCGCGCCGTAAGGTTGGCTCGCGACTTCGACGAGGAAGTGAGGGCCAGCGTGGGCGAGTTCGTGCGGCTGGAGACCAAGGACGGCATCGGCACCATCCGGCTGGAGCGGCCGCCGATGAACGCGCTGAACACCCAGGTGCAGGAGGAGTTGCGCGCCGCGGCCGCGGCGGCCACCGCGGACCCGGGTGTCCGCGCCGTCATCGTGTACGGCGGCGAGAAGGTCTTCGCCGCCGGCGCGGACATCAAGGAGATGGCCGACATGTCCTACGTGGACATGGCGGAGCGGGCGGCCGACCTGTCCAGCGCGCTCGGTGCGATCGCCCGGATCCCGAAGCCGGTCGTCGCCGCGATCACCGGTTACGCCCTGGGCGGCGGCTGCGAGCTGGCGCTGGCGTGCGACTGGCGGGTCGTCGCCGAGGACGCGAAGCTCGGCCAGCCGGAGATCAAGCTCGGCATCATTCCCGGCGCGGGCGGCACCCAGCGGCTGGCCCGCCTGGTCGGCCCGGCCCGCGCCAAGGACCTGATCATGTCGGGCCGGATGGTGGACGCCCAGGAGGCGCTGCGGATCGGGCTGGCCGACCGGGTGGCCCCGGCCGCCGAGGTCTACGACACCGCGGTCGAGCTGGTGCGTCCGTACCTCACCGGCCCGGTGCAGGCCCTGCGCGCCGCGAAGCTCGCGGTGGACGGCGGCCTCGACATGGACCTCAACTCCGGCCTGGCGTGGGAGAGCCAGCTCTTCGCGGCGCTCTTCGCCACCGACGACCGGCGCGAGGGCATGGCGGCGTTCGTGGCCAAGCGCAAGCCGGACTTCACCGGCCGCTGACCGGCGTGGGGCCGGCGGGGCGCCCGCCGGCCCAGTGGCTCGCCGGCGCGTGAGGCGTCCACCACCGACGTGGACGCCTCACGCGTCGAGCCGAGGATGGTTCACATTCCGCCTACCGGTGAGTAGCGTGTGACTCCGGTCATGCGGACGAAGGGACAGCGGCGATGACGGAGCGGATCGAAGGTCACGGCGGGGAGCTCGCGCTCGCGGCGCTGCGCGCGTACGGGGTGCGGGAGATGTTCACCCTCTCCGGCGGGCACGTCTTCCCGCTCTACGACGCCGCGCACAAGACCGGCTTCCCGCTCTACGACGTCCGGCACGAGCAGTCGGCGGTCTTCGCCGCCGAGGCGGTGGCGAAGCTCCAGCGCCGCCCCGGCCTCGCCGTGCTCACCGCCGGCCCCGGCGTCACCAACGGCATCTCGGGGCTGACCAGCGCCTACTTCAACGCCTCGCCGGTGCTGGTGCTCGGTGGTCGGGCCCCGCAGTTCCGCTGGGGCTCGGGCAGCCTCCAGGAGATGGACCACCTGCCGCTGGTCGCCCCGGTCACCAAGCACGCCGAGACGGTGTTCAGCCCCGACGACATCCCGCGCGCGGTGACCGCGGCGCTGACCACCGCGCTCACCCCGCACCGGGGCCCGGTCTTCCTCGACCTCCCCCTGGAGGCGGTCTTCTCGGTCGCCGACGCCGAACTTCCCGCCCTGCCGGGCATCGCGCCGATCGAGCCCGACCCGGACGAGGTGGCGAAGGCGGCCACCCTGATCGCCGCCGCGAGCCGCCCGGTGATCATCGCCGGCTCCGACGTCTACGCCGGGGACGCGGTCGACGCCCTGCGGGCCGCCGCCGAGGCGCTCCAGGTGCCGGTCTTCACCAACGGGATGGGCCGGGGCGCGCTGCCGCCCGAGCACCCCCTCGCCTTCGCCAAGGCCCGCCGGGTGGCGCTCAAGGGCGCCGACGTGGTCGTGGTGATCGGTACCCCGCTGGACTTCCGGCTCAGCTTCGGCGACTTCGGCGACGCGAAGGTGGTGCACGTCGTCGACGCGCCCAGCCAGCGGGCCGGGCACGTCCAGCCGGCCGCCGCCCCCGCCGGCGACCTCCGGCTGGTCCTCACCGCCTTCGCCGACCACCCCGGCGACCGGGCCGACCACGCCGACTGGATCGCCGAGCTGCGCACCGCCGAGGACGCCGCGAAGGCCCGCGACGCCGCGGAGATGGCCGCCGAGACCGACCCGATCCGGCCCGCCCGGGTCTACGGCGAGCTGCGCCGGATCCTGGCCCGCGACGCCATCACGATCGGCGACGGCGGCGACTTCGTCTCGTACGCCGGCCGCTACCTGGAGCCCGCCCAGCCCGGCACCTGGCTCGACCCGGGCCCGTACGGCTGCCTCGGCACCGGCATGGGCTACGCGATGGGGGCCCGGGTCAGCCACCCGGATCGGCAGATCTGCGTGCTGATGGGCGACGGCGCGGCCGGCTTCTCGCTGATGGACGTGGAGTCCCTCGCCCGGCAGAAGCTGCCCGTGGTGATCGTGGTCGGCAACAACGGCATCTGGGGCCTCGAGAAGCACCCCATGCGCGCCATGTACGGCTACGACGTCGCCGCCGACCTCCAGCCGGAGCTGCGCTACGACCAGGTGGTGAGCGCCCTCGGTGGCGCGGGCGAGACGGTGTCGAAGGCCGCCGACCTCGGGCCGGCACTGCAACGCGCCTTCGAGGCCGGCGTGCCGTACCTGGTGAACGTGCTCACCGACCCGGCCGACGCGTACCCCCGCTCGTCGAACCTGGCCTGAACCACCGCCCGCCGCCGTCGCCGCGCCCCGGCGACGGCGGCGGGCGCGTTTCACCACCAGCAAAATCGGCGGTACGTCAGCGCCTGTCGCCGTAACGTCAGCCTGGGATCGGCGGAATGTCAGGGATGCCGGTCATGGCGGTTCGACCAGCGAGAACGACAGGAGTTGCGATGGATCACGCGATCCGCGCGGAGGGGCTGGTGCGCCGGTTCGGCGACACCACCGCCCTCGCCGGTGTTGACCTGGCCGTCCCCACCGGCACGGTCTTCGGCCTGCTCGGTCCCAACGGGGCCGGCAAGACCACCACGGTCCGGGTGCTCGCCACCCTGCTGCGCGCCGACGAGGGGCGCGCCACGGTCGGCGGCTTCGACGTGGTGCGCGACGCCCACCGGGTGCGCCAGCTCATCGGCCTGACCGGCCAGTACGCCTCGGTCGACGAGACGCTCACCGGGGCGGAGAACCTGCTGCTCATCGGCCGGCTGCTCGGCTCCTCCCGGGCCGATGCCAGGGCCCGCGCCCGGCAGTTGCTCGCCGACTTCCACCTCAGCGACGCCGCCGACCGGCCGGCCAAGACCTACTCGGGGGGCATGCGCCGCCGGCTCGACCTCGCCGCCAGTCTGGTCGGCCGGCCGCAGGTGCTCTTCCTCGACGAGCCGACCACCGGCCTCGACCCGCGCAGCCGCAACGAGCTGTGGGACATCGTGCGCGGCCTGGTCTCCGACGGGGTGACGGTGCTGCTCACCACCCAGTACCTGGAGGAGGCCGACCAGCTCGCCGGCGAGATCGCCGTCGTCGACCACGGCCGGGTGATCGCGCAGGGCACGCCCGAGGAACTGAAGGCCAGGACCGGCGGCCAGGTGCTCGCCGTCCGGCCCGCGGACGCCGCCGACCTGCCGACCGTGGTGGCCATCGCCGGCGAGGCGGTCCACGCCACCCCGGAGGTGGCCCAGAGCACCGTCACCGTGCCGGTGAACGACCCGGCCGTGCTGCCCACCGTGGTGGGCCGCCTCGACGCCGCCGGCATCGTGGTCGCCGAGCTGGCCCTGCGCGGCTCCAGCCTGGACGAGGTGTTCCTCCAGCTGACCGGGCACCGCGCCGACGCCGACGCCCCTTCCGGGGCCGACCTGGAGAGGACCCCGGCATGACCGCCGCCACCCTGACCGCACCGGTCGCGCCGGGGCGCCGGCTCGGCCCCGCCGCCGGGCTGCGCCACACCTTGACCCTGGCCTGGCGCAGCCTGGTGCAGATCAAGCACAACCCGATGGAGTTGCTCGACCTGAGCATCCAGCCCGTGATGTTCGTGCTGCTGTTCACGTACGTCTTCGGCGGGGCGATCTCCGGCTCGCCGGGGGACTACCTGACCTTCGCGCTGCCGGGCATCATCGTGCAGAACGCCTTCTTCGCCACCATGACCACCGGGTTCGGGCTGAACAATGACCTCACCAAGGGCGTGTTCGACCGGCTCCGTTCGCTGCCCATCGCCCGCTGGGCGCCGCTGGCCGGGCGGATCCTCGCCGACACGGTCAAGCAGGCGTGGTCGGTGTCGCTGCTCGTCGGCGTCGGCGTGATCCTCGGCTTCCGCCTGGGCAACGGCCTGCCCGGCCTGCTCGGGGCGTTCGCCCTGCTGCTCGCGTTCTCGCTGGCCGCGTCGTGGATCTCGGTGCTGGTCGGCGTGCTGGTCAACGAGCCGGAGAAGGTGCAGATCTTCGGCTTCATGGTGATCTTCCCGCTGACCTTCACCAGCAACGCGTTCGTGCCGACCGAGACGATGCCCGGCTGGCTCCAGAGCTGGGTCGAGGTCAACCCGGTCACCATCCTGGCCGACGCGCTGCGCGGCCTGCTGGTCGGCGGGCCGGTGGCCGTGCCGGTGGTGCAGTCGCTGCTCTGGGCGGCCGTCCTCGCGGCGATCTTCGCCCCGCTCGCCGTGCGCGGGCTCCGGCGCCGGGTGTGACCCGCAGCCGGCCGCCGGCTACACCTCGGGGCGGTCCTCTTCGCGCGGCGGCTCGCCCTCGCGTCGGCGCAGGTCGTCCTCGCGTCGGCGCAGGTCCTCCTCCCAGCGGGTGAACAGCTCCTGGTCCTCCCGCCGGGAGCGCTCGCCGAGCGAGCGGAGGAACTCGGGGTCGTCGTCCGGGGCGACCGGGCGGGGCCGCTCGCGGGCCGGCAGGATCCGGCCCGGCGACGGCGCGCCGCCGGGCCGGCCCGGGGTGCGCTCGCGCCCGGCGGCGAACCAGGCGAGGGAGCCGAGCAGCGGGAAGAACAGGATGATCAGCACCCAGGCGATCCGGGGGAGGGCCTTGATCTCGCCCTCCTCCGCGGAGAGGCAGCTGATCAGCGCGCAGACCGCGAGGACGATCTGCACCACGAAGAGGAGGACGTACAGCCGGGCCATGCGTCAATGATGGCGCACCCGGTCCCGTCAACCCAGCCCGCGCGCCGCCAGGAGCGCGCCGAGCAGCGCGTAGCCGGCGGTGGCCAGGGCGACCAGGGGCAGCGCCCGCCCGTAGCGGGAGGCCGGGCCGACGGCGTTCGCCCGCCGCCAGCAGACCGCCAGCGCCGCGCCCCAGCCGAGCACGGCCAGCCCGGCGACGAGCGCGCCGAGCGTCCCGCCGGCGGGCGGGCCGGTGAGCGCCAGCCGCACGGTCAGCACCATGATCACCGTGAGCGCCAGCGCCGTGCGCCGCCAGGCCAGCCGGGTCCGCTCGGGTTGCAGCCCGGGGTCGCGCGCCGGCCGGCCCGGCGGCGTCCGCTGCGCGCCGGCGCTCACCGTTCGCCGACCGCCCGGGCCAGCACCGCCGCCACCAGCAGCAGCGCGCCGAGGCCGACGGCGAGGGCGAGCACCGCCGGGAAGCGGGAGGCCGGCAGTTCCTCGCCGAGCCGGATCGCCCGCTCCGTACGCGCCCAGTGGTCGACCGCCCGGACCGCCACCGTTCCGCCGAGCAGCAGCAGCGCGACGGCGATCACCTCACGCAGGTGCGCCAGCGGCAGCGGCGGCAGGAACTGGGCGGCGGCGAGCCCACCCGCGACCAGCGCCAGCCCCGTACGCAGCCAGGCCAGGAAGGTCCGTTCGTTGGCCAGCGAGAACCGGTAGTCGGGGGTGCTGCCGACCGAGCGCAGTTCGCGCGGGTCGAACCATCGCCTGATCGCCTGCCACACGTGCCGATTATCCGCTTCCATCCGGTCGTAGCCTGGAGCAGTGACGGATCTTGACGTGACGACGCTGCGGAACGCGTACGACCACCAGTTGCGGGCGCGGGTGCCCGACCCGCTGCCGGCGGGGGTGACGGTGGACCGGGACGGTCCGCTGGTCCGCCTCCTCGGCCTCGATTACGGCGGCTTCCTCACCTACCGCGACCTCGACGGGCTGACCGGCGCGGCGCTGGACGCGCTGATCGCCCGGCAGGTGGAGTTCTTCCGGGCGCGCGGCGAGTCGGTGGAGTGGAAGTGGCACGGCCACGACGAGCCGGCGGACCTGCCGGAGCGGCTGCGGGCCGCCGGGTTCGTGCCGGAGGAGCCGGAGACCGTCGTGATCGGCCCGGTCGCGCCGCTCGCGGCCGCGCTCCCGGTGGTTCCCGAGGGCGTACGCCTGCGCGAGGTGACCGCCCGCGCGGACCTGGACCGGATCGTGGCGATGGAGGAGGCGGTCTGGAACGCCGACCGCAGCCACCTGGCCACCGGGCTGGAGAAGGAGATCGCGGCGGACCCGCAGTCGATCACGGTGGTGGTGGCCGAGGCGGGCGACGAGGTGGTGAGCGCGGGCTGGGTGCGCTACGTGCCGGGAACCGGCTTCGCCACCCTGTGGGGCGGCTCGACCCTCGCCCCGTGGCGCCGCCGGGGCATCTACCGGGCGCTGGTCACCTACCGGGCCCGGCTCGCCGCCCAGCGGGACCGGACGCTGCTCCAGGTGGACGCCTCCGACGAGAGCCGGCCGATCCTCCAGCGGCTCGGCCTCGTCCCGGTCACGACGACCACCCCGTACGTCTACACTCCGTGATCATGGAGCAGCGGTTGACGGCCGAGGAGCGGCTGACCCTCAAGACGGGCGCGTTCGGGGCGGTGTTCCTGGTGGCCAACGCCGACCCGGGGATGCTCGCCCTGTTCCGGGAGAGCTTCGCCGCCTCCGCCGCGATGGCCGACACGAGCGGGATCGTGAAGGAGGCGCTGACCACCGGGCCGCTGCCGAAGCTGCCCCGGGACTCGGCGCTGGAGATCGAGGCGGTGGTGCTGCCGGCGCTGGGCCGCTCCGTCGAGATCCTGCGCGAGAAGTCGCCGCAGGACGTGGCGGTCTACCGCGAGGTGGTGCTGTCGGCCGCCGAGCGGGTGGCCGGGGCGCACCGGGGGGTGGCTCCGGCCGAGGCGGCGGTCATCGAGCGGATCAGGGGCGCGCTGGCTCAGTCGGCGTGAGCCGGTCCGCCGGCGCGGCTGCGCGCCGGCCCGGCGACCAGAGCGCCCGGACGGTGGCGCGTACGCACCGGTCGCGGACCCGGCCGCAGGCGCAGCGGTACGCCTCGGGGCGCGCCCGGCGGCAGGGGCGCCGCGGCGCGTCGTGCGGCGTGGCGCTGGAAGATTCTGACATTTCGCGACACCTCCCGATTTGCCAGATTACCCGTCCGGCGGCCTGCCGTGAGCTGTGTCACCCTGAGGTCGCCGGAGGTCGATGCTACTGGCAGGTAACATTGCGCCGTGGGCAACTGCACAGCAGCCCGTGGTTGACCGATCGTTAAGTCACGCGGGAGGCTGCGCCCGTGACCGGGCGAGTGATCGCTACACCAAACAGGAGGGTCGTCGAAGCGCGATGAACATCGTCGTACTCGTCAAGCAGGTGCCCGATTCGGGCGCGGACCGCAACCTGCGCACTGACGACAACACCGTCGACCGCGGTTCGGCGAACAACGTCATCAACGAGATGGACGAGTACGCCATCGAAGAGGCGTTGAAGATCAAGGAGGCCCACGGCGGCGAGGTCACCGTCCTGACCATGGGTCCGGACCGGGCGACCGAGTCGATCCGCAAGGCGCTCTCCATGGGCCCCGACAAGGCCGTGCACGTCGTGGACGAGGCCCTGCACGGGTCCTGCGCCGTGGCCACCTCGAAGGTGCTCGCCGCCGCGCTCGGCCAGCTGAACGCCGACCTGGTGCTCTGCGGCGCCGAGTCGACCGACGGCCGGGTGCAGGTGATGCCGCACATGATCGCCGAGCGGCTGGGCGTCGCGGCGCTGACCGGCGCCCGCAAGCTCACCGTCGACGGCTCCACCCTGACCGTCGAGCGGCAGACCGAGGAGGGTTACGAGGTGGTCACCGCCGCCACCCCCGCCGTGGTCTCCGTCTGGGACACCATCAACGAGCCGCGCTACCCGTCCTTCAAGGGCATCATGGCCGCGAAGAAGAAGCCGGTGCAGACGCTCTCCCTGGGTGACCTCGGCGTCGCCCCGGCCGAGGTGGGCTTCGAGGGCGCGACCAGCGCCGTACTGGAGCACACCAAGCGCCCGCCGCGCTCCGGCGGCGCGAAGATCACCGACGAGGGCGACGGCGGCGTCAAGCTGGTCGAGTTCCTCGCCACCGAGAAGTTCGTGTGAGAGGTCTGGACATGTCTGAGGTTCTCGTCGTCGTCGAAGCCACCCGGGAATTCGGCGTCAAGAAGGTCACCCTGGAGATGCTCACCCTCGCCCGCGAACTGGGCACGGCGAGCGCGGTCGTGCTCGGCGGCCCCGGCGCCGCCGAGGCGCTGAGCGCCAAGCTGGGCGAGTACGGCGCGGAGAAGATCTACGCCGCCGAGGGTGACGACATCGACGGCTACCTGGTGGCCCCCAAGGCCACCGCCGTGGCCGAGCTGGTCAAGCGGGTGCAGCCCGCGGCCGTGCTGCTCGCCTCCTCCCAGGAGGGCAAGGAGATCGCCGCCCGCCTGGCCGTCAAGCTGGACAACGGCATCCTGACCGACGTGGTCGACCTGACCGCCGACGGCACCGCCACCCAGGTGGCCTTCGCCGGCTCGACCATCGTCAAGTCCAAGGTCACCCGCGGCCTGCCGCTGGTCACCGTCCGGCCGAACTCGGTCAACCCGACCCCGGCGGCCGCCACCCCGGCCGTCGAGCAGCTCACCGTGTCGGTCACCGACGCCGACAAGCTGGCCAGGGTCGTCGACCGGGTCGCCGAGCAGAAGGGCACCCGCCCCGAGCTCACCGAGGCCGGCGTCGTCGTCTCCGGCGGTCGCGGCGTCGGCAACGCCGACAACTTCAAGCTGGTCGAGGAGCTGGCCGACCTGCTCGGCGGCGCCGTCGGCGCGTCCCGCGCGGCCGTCGACTCCGGCTTCTACCCGCACCAGTTCCAGGTGGGCCAGACCGGCAAGACCGTCTCCCCGCAGCTCTACGTCGCGCTCGGCATCTCCGGTGCCATCCAGCACCGGGCCGGCATGCAGACCTCGAAGACCATCGTCGCGGTCAACAAGGACGGCGAGGCGCCGATCTTCGAGCTGGCCGACTTCGGCGTGGTGGGCGACCTGTTCAAGGTCGTCCCGCAGGCCGCGGAGGAGATCCGCAAGCGCAAGTGAGCTGACGCTCGCCCGCACCCGGGCCGGGAACCGCGCGGCGGTTCCCGGCCCGTCGCTGTCCGGCTCCGGCCGGGGAGGATCGGGACCGACGACGTCATCGGGTGCGGCCTGACCGCGGGTGGGGAGCTGATCGGCGGGCCGGGGAGCTGAGCCGGCCCGCCGATCAGCCCGTCAGAGGCCCTCGGCGCGCTCTCGCGAAAGCCGTGGGCTGTCGGACGCCTCGGCGGAAACGTCGACAACCGAGTATGCCTGATGGCCGACGTCCGGTGGCAACGGCAGCAGCTCGTCCGACCCGTCGCCGAGCACACCGACCGGGAACATCCGTGTGTCGCGCGGCTCGGTAGTACCCCGCGAGGTCCGGGAGATTCGTGACGTGCGGGTACGAGATCTCACCGCCCCGTGGGTTGGACGGCGTACTCCGGCGTCCATCCGGTCCGGGGCCGGTCGTTAGGCTGAGCCGTGATGGCATACCTGGATCACGCGGCGACGACTCCGATGCTCGACGAGGCGCTGGAGGCGTACGTCGCCACCGCCCGCGAGGTCGGCAACGCGTCCTCGCTGCACGCGTCGGGCCGCCGTGCCCGGCGGCGGGTGGAGGAGTCGCGGGAGCGGGTGGCCGCCGCGCTGGGCGCCCGCCCCTCCGAGGTCGTCTTCACCGGCGGCGGGACCGAGAGCGACAACCTCGCGGTCAAGGGCATCTTCTGGGCGCGGCGGGGAGCCGACACCCGGCGGGACCGGGTGGTCTCCAGCGCGGTCGAGCACCACGCGGTGCTCGACGCGGTGGACTGGCTGGTCGACCACGAGGGGGCCCGGGTGGGCTGGCTCTCGGTGGACGCCAGCGGCCGGCTCAGCCCCGACGAGCTGCGCGCCGAGCTGGCCGAGCACGGTGACCGGGTCGCGGTGGTGACCGCGATGTGGGCCAACAACGAGGTGGGCACCGTGCAGCCGGTCGCCGACCTGGCCGCGGTCGCCGCCGAGCACGGGGTGCCGTTCCACACCGACGCGATCCAGGCGGTCGGGCAGGTGCCGGTGGACTTCGCCGCCAGCGGGGTCGCCGCGCTGACCGTGACCGGGCACAAGCTCGGCGGGCCGACCGGGGTGGGCGCCCTCGTGCTCGCCCGCGACGTACCGGCCACCCCGCTGCTGCACGGCGGCGGCCAGGAGCGCGACGTGCGCTCCGGCACCCTCGACACCGCCGGCATCGTCGCCTTCGCCGTCGCCGTGGAGGCGGCGGTCAAGGGCCAGCAGGAGTACGCGGCCCGGATCGCCGCGCTCCGCGACGACCTGGTCGAGCGGGTCCGGCAGGCGGTGCCCGAGGTGGTCTTCAACGGCGACCCCACCGGCCGGCTGCCGGGCAACGCGCACTTCTCCTTCCCCGGCTGCGAGGGAGACGCCCTGCTGCTCCTGCTGGACGCCCAGGGCATCGCCTGCTCGACCGGCTCGGCCTGCTCCGCCGGGGTGGCCCAGCCGTCCCACGTGCTGCTGGCCATGGGCGCCGACGACGACCGCGCCCGCTCCTCGCTGCGCTTCACCCTCGGCCACACCAGCACGCCCGCCGACGTCGACGCCCTCATCGCCGCGCTCCCGGCCACCGTCGAACGCGCCCGCCGCGCCGCCGCCCTCCGCACCCCCCGCTGACCCCCCCACCCCACCCACCCCGCCGCGCTCGCGATCTTGCACTTTCGGCCCCTCGATCGCGGTGTCCGCCCCTTTTGCCGGGGCGACAACTGCAAGATCGCGCGGCGGGCGACGTCGGGGTCAGGGCGGGGAGGTCGGGCGGGGTGGGGGCGAGGATAGGCTCGGTGGGGTGAAGGGAGTGGGCCGGTGAGGGTGTTGGCGGCGATGTCCGGCGGGGTCGACTCGGCGGTCGCGGCGGCGCGGGCGGTGGAGGCGGGGCACGACGTGACCGGCGTGCACCTGGCGCTGGCGCGCAACCCGCAGACGTACCGCACCGGCGCGCGCGGCTGCTGCACGCTGGAGGACTCCCGCGACGCCCGGCGGGCCGCCGACGTCATCGGCATCCCGTTCTACGTCTGGGACATGGCCGACCGCTTCCACTCCGACGTGGTGGACGACTTCGTCGCCGAGTACGCGGCGGGCCGTACGCCGAACCCCTGCCTGCGCTGCAACGAGAAGATCAAGTTTGCCGCGGTGCTGGACCGGGCCGTGGCCCTGGGCTTCGACGCCGTGGTCACCGGCCACCACGCCCGGCTCGGGGCGGACGGGCTGCTGCGCCGCAGCGTCGACGTGGCCAAGGACCAGTCGTACGTCCTCGCGGTGCTCACCCGCGAGCAGCTCGACCGGTCGGTCTTCCCGCTCGGCGACTCGACGAAGGCGCAGGTCCGCGAGGAGGCCGCCCGGCGGGGGCTGGCGGTGGCCGACAAGCCCGACTCGCACGACATCTGCTTCATCGCCGACGGCGACACCCGTGGCTTCCTCGCGCAGCGGCTCGGCGAGGCGCCGGGCGACGTGGTGGACGCGAGCACCGGCGCCGTGGTGGGCAGCCACACCGGCGCGTACGCGTACACCGTCGGGCAGCGGCGCGGCCTGCACCTGGACCGGCCGGCGCCGGACGGCCGCCCCCGGTACGTGCTCTCCATCACGCCGAAGACCAACACGGTGACGGTCGGCCCGGCGGAGGCCCTCGAGGTATCCCGGGTGCGCGCCGAGCGTCCGGTGTGGACGGGCGGGCCACGCCCGGACGCCCCGCTGGAGTGCGAGGTGCAGTTGCGGGCGCACGGCGACGTGGTGCCGGCGACGGTCGAGCTGAGCGCCGACGGCCTCCGCGCCGAGCTGCGCTGTCCGGTGCGCGGGGTCGCCGCCGGCCAGGCGATCGTCGCCTACCGGCCGGACCCGGCCGGCGACGTCGTGCTCGGCTCCGCCACCATCGCCGGCTGACCGGTCCGGCGGCCGGATAGTCTTCGGCCGTGACAGATCAGGCGTGGCCCTGGCCGGCCGGCGCGGCGACCGGCATCGGTTCCCTCCCCGGCACCGACATCGCCGAGGCACAGCGAATCGTCCTCGGCGAGCTTCCCGCGCTGCCGCACCTGCCGGAGCTGCCGGCCCGGGGCCCCGGCGCCGACCTGGTCGGCCGGACCGCCGGCCTGCTGGTCGAGCTGCCGGTCGAGCTGTACGCCGCCCGCTGGCGGATCGCGCCCCGCCCGGGGCGGGACCTGCGCCGCGCCCGCGACCTGATGGAACGCGACCTCGACCAGCTCGCCGAGCAGGCCGAGGAGTACGCGGGACCGGTCAAGATCCAGGCGGGTGGCCCGTTCACCCTGGCCGCGTCCCTGGAGTTGCCGATCGGGGGCCGGATGCTGCGGGATCCCGGCGCGGTCCGGGACCTCACGGGTTCGCTCGCGGAGGGGTTGCGCGCGCACGTCGCGGCGGTCGTTCGCCGGCTGCCGCACGCCACCGTGCTGCTCCAACTCGACGAGCCGTCGCTGCCGGCCGTGCTCGCCGGGCGGGTGCCCACCGAGAGCGGGTTCGGCGTGTACCGGGCCGTGGAGCCGGGCGTCGCCGGGTCGCTGCTGCGCACGGTCGTCGAGGCGGCCGGCGTGCCGGTCCTGGTGCACTGCTGCGCGCCGGACGTGCCGCTGGAGCTGATCCGCGCCGCGGGCGCCGTCGGCGTGGCCCTCGACCTCGACCTCGTGACCGACCTGGACCCGCTGGGCGAGGCCGTCGACGCCGGGCTCGGGCTGCTGGCCGGCGCCGCGCCGACCCGGCCGCCGGCCGCCGGTCGCGCGCCCACCTCGGCGCAGGTCGCCGACCGGGTACGCCAGCTCTGGGACCGCCTTGGCTTCCCGCGCCGGCGGCTCGCCGAGCAGGTCGTGGTCACCCCGGCGTGCGGCCTCGCCAACGCGACCCCGCAGTACGCCCGCGCGGTGCTCGCCGCCTGCCGGGACGCGGGGCGGCGGCTCGCCGAGGACTGAGGTTTCCCGTCGTACGGGCGGGGCACGATGGTCGGCATGATTGGAAAGCTGCGCACAGTGGTCGTCGACTGTCCCGACCCGCGGGCTCTGGCCGACTTCTACTCCGAGCTGCTGGGCCTGCCGCTGGACGCCGACGCCAGCGACGACGGTTGGGTGGTGATCTCCGGCTCCGGGCACCGGCTCGCCTTCCAGAAGGCACCCGACCTGCGCCCGCCGGCGTGGCCCGACCCGGAGCGCCCCCAGCAGTTCCACCTCGATGTCGAGGTGGACGACGTGGAGGCGGCCGAGAAGCGGGTGCTGGCGCTCGGCGCCCGGCGGCTGCCGGGGGAGGGCGACGACTTCCGGGTCTACGCCGACCCCGCCGGTCACCCGTTCTGCCTGATCTTCTTCGACTGAGTCGCCCGCCGGCCGGATCCCGTCCGTCCGCCGGTACGGGCTCGGCGGGCCGCGGCGGTGGTGCGGATTGCGGTCGGGCGGCATGATCGCGGGAATGATCGACACCTCGCTCCGGCGGGCCGCCGGCTCGCTCTTCGGCCTCGCCTACGGTGACGCGCTGGGCAAACCGACCGAGTTCCTGACCGTCGCCGAGATCGTCCGCCGCTACGGCCCGGCCGGCCCGCGCGAGCTCGCCGGCCACCCGGCACTGGTGACCGACGACACCCAGATGGCGCTGGCCGTCGGCTGGGCGCTGCACGACGCCCCGGCGCTGACGCCCGAGGCGGTCGAGCCGCTGCTGCGGCAGCGCTTCCTCGACTGGGCGGCCAGCCCGGAGAACAACCGGGCGCCGGGCATGACCTGCCTGCGCGCCTGTGCCGAACTCGGGCGGGGTGTGCGCTGGCAGGAGGCGACGGTCGCCGGCTCGAAGGGCTGCGGGGCGAACATGCGGGTCACCCCGGTCGGCCTGCTCGACGTCGACGTGGACACCCTCGCCGGGCTGTCCCAGCTCCAGGCGGGGCTGACCCACGGGCATCCGACCGGTCTGGCGGCCAGCGAGCTGACCGCGTACGCCGTGTGGCTGCTGCGCGCCGGCGCGGCGCCGGCGGACCTGCCCCGCCTGCTCGCCGACCGGGCCCGCGACCAGCGGCGCGTCTACCGCGCCGACTGGCTCGGCGACCTCTGGCAGCGCCCCGGCGTGGAGACGCCGGAGGACTTCATCGCCCGCGGCTGGGACGAGTGCCTGGCGGTCCTCGGCCGCCTCGCCGCCGCGCTCGCCGACCCCGACGACGGCGGCGACCCGTGCCGGCACACCGGCGAGGGCTGGATCGCCGAGGAGGCGCTGGCCACCGCGCTGTTCTGCGCGATCCGGCACGCCGACGACCCGGTCGCCGCGCTGGCCCGGGGCGCCACCACCGCCGGCGACTCCGACTCGATCGCCGCGCTGGCCGGCGCCTTCGTCGGCGCGGCCCTGGGCATGCCGGCCTGGCCCGACGCCTGGTCCGCCCGCATCGAGTACGCCGACCAGCTCCACGCCCTCGCCCGCGCCTGGGACTGACCTGCCCCGCCGTCCGCCGGGCCGTGCGAGGGCCGGCCGGACGGAGCGTCCCGTCGGGCCGTGCGAGAGCCGGCCGGCGCGTGGTCAGGCGCCGGGGAGGTGGGGCAGGCGGCGGATGCGGCGCCACAGGGCGGGGTCGCAGGCACCGGCGCGGCGGGTGAAGCCGGTCAGCGGAACGTGGGCGGGCTCGGCCAGGTCGACGAAGCTGTCGTGGTCGGCGCCGGGGTCCCACTCCCGGGTCGGGATGCGGACGTGGTCGTCCCGGCCGCTCTTGTCCTGGCTGGTGATCTTCAGGACGTCGGCGCCCCGGGCGTCGGCGCGCAGCACCAGGCAGGGCCGCACCTTCGAGCCGGTGCCGTCGGCGTACGGGACGTCGGCCCACCAGATCTCGCCCGGGCGCGGCGCGCCGGCGGGCGCCCGTTCGGTGGTACGCGGCCGGGGTGGCGCGGTCGACCGGCCCGGCCCGCCCGGCGAGGCGGTGCCGCGGCCGGGCCGGGTGCACGGGCGTTCCCGTCGGCGCACCCGGGCGTCGTCACGTGCACCGCGCCGCCACTCGCTCCACGCCCAGCCGGCCGCCACGGCCAGCGCGACCGCCGCCGCCCAGAGCAGCCATTCCGGCATCCGTACCCCCGCCTCGACAGTCGGCGCGGCGCGGACGCCGCAGGTGGCGGGCCACCCGGCGCAGCCCGCAGTCCGGCGATCCTCGCACGTCGGCGGCCCTGCCGCCGCCCAGGCGTGGCGGGTGGCCGGCGGATTGTCCCACCGGACCGATACGGTGCCGGGGTAGCGGAATCACGGGAGGTCGCAGGGTGTCCGAGGAAGCCATCCACCAGCAGGTCACTCCGGCACAGGAGGCGGCCGCGGGTGCCGAGCCGACCCTGGAGGCGCGGGAGCAGCACGCCACCCTGAGCCAGGAGCTGACGGATCACCAGTACCGCTACTACGTGCTGGACGCGCCGACCATCTCCGACGCCGAGTTCGACCGGCAGTTGCGGGAGCTGGCGGCCCTGGAGGAGCGGTTCCCCGCGCTGCGCACGCCCGAGTCGCCGACGCAGCGGGTCGGCGGCACCTTCTCCACGGACTTCACCCCGGTGGCCCATGCCGAGCGGATGCTCTCGCTCGACAACGCCTTCGCCGACGAGGAGCTGGCGGCCTGGGCCGAGCGGGTCGAGCGCGACGCGGGCGGGCCGGTGCCCTACCTCTGCGAGCTGAAGGTCGACGGGCTCGCCATCAACCTCACCTACGAGCGCGGGCGGCTGGTCCGCGCGGCGACCCGGGGCGACGGCCGCACCGGCGAGGACGTCACCGCCAACGTGCGCAGCATCCGCGACGTGCCGGGCCAGCTCTCCGCGTCGGCGGAGTTCCCCGACATGCCGGAGTTCATCGAGGTCCGCGGCGAGATCTACTTCCCGGTGGCCGCCTTCGCCGACCTCAACGCGGGGCTGGTCGAGCAGGGCAAGGCCCCGTTCGCCAATCCGCGCAACGCGGCCGCCGGCAGCCTGCGCCAGAAGGATCCGCGGATCACCGCGTCCCGTCCGCTGCGCCTGGTGGTGCACGGCATCGGCGCCCGCCGCGGCTTCCAGCCGGTGACGCAGTCCGAGTCGTACGCGGCCCTGAAGGCGTGGGGGCTGCCGACCAGCGACCGCTGGCGGGTGGTGCCCGACCTGGCCGGCGTCGCGGAATTCATCGCCCACTACGCCGAGCACCGGCACGACGTCGAGCACGAGATCGACGGCGTGGTGGTCAAGGTCGACCCGGTCTCGATCCAGGGCCGGCTCGGTTCGACCAGCCGGGCGCCGCGCTGGGCGATCGCCTTCAAGTACCCGCCGGAGGAGGTGACCACGAAACTGCTCGACATCGACGTCGAGGTCGGGCGCACCGGCCGGGTCACGCCCCGGGCCGTGCTCCAGCCCGTCAAGGTGGCCGGCTCCACCGTCGCGTACGCCACCCTGCACAACGCGCGGGAGGTCGAGCGCAAGGGCGTCCTGATCGGCGACACCGTGGTGCTGCGCAAGGCCGGCGACGTGATCCCCGAGGTGCTCGGCCCGGTGGTCGACCTGCGCCCCGCCGACGCCCGGCCGTTCGTCATGCCCACCACCTGCCCGGCCTGCGGCTCGCCACTGGCGCCGGCCAAGGAGGGCGACGTCGACATCCGCTGCCCCAACTCCCGCACCTGCCCCGGTCAGCTGCGGGAGCGGGTCTTCCACCTGGCCAGCCGCAAGGTGTTCGACATCGAGGCGCTCGGCCACAAGAGCGCGGCGGCGCTGCTCGACGCACACATCATCACCGACGAGGGCGACCTGTTCTCCCTCGACGCCGAGCAGCTCGCGAAGTCGCCCTTCTTCGTCAACAAGGACGGCAGCCTCGGCAGCAACGCGGTCAAGCTGCTCGACAACCTGGCCGTGGCCAAGGAACGCGACCTGTGGCGGGTGCTGGTGGGGTTGTCCATCCGGCACGTCGGGCCCACCGCCGCGCGGGCGCTCGCCCGGCACTTCCGCTCCGTCGAGGCGATCGACCGGGCCGGCGAGGAGGAGCTCTCCTCGGTCGACGGCGTGGGGCCGACGATCGCGGCGAGCATCCGGGAGTGGTTCGCCGTCGACTGGCACCGCGAGGTGGTCCGCAAGTGGGCCGGGGCCGGCGTGCGGATGGCCGAGGACGTGGTCGAGGAGGGGCCGCGCCCGCTGGAGGGGCTCAGCGTCGTGGTGACCGGCACGCTGGCCGGGTTCAGCCGCGACCAGGCTGCGGAGGCGATCCAGAGCCGGGGCGGCAAGGTCAGCGGGTCGGTCTCCAAGAAGACCGCCTTCGTGGTCGTGGGCGACAACCCGGGCTCCAAGGCGGACAAGGCGGCCAGCCTCAAGGTGCCCGTCCTCGACGAGGCGGGCTTCCAGGTGCTGCTGGACGAGGGCCCGGACGCGGCCCGGGGGGTCGCCCGCACCGAGGAGTGACGGCGGGCCGGGCGTGTGGAAGCCGCCCGGGCGGGCGCGTGGGGAAGCCGCTCGGGCGCGCGGGCGGACAATCCGTGGTGTCGTCGGCGGGCGTCGTCCCGGGCGGCTTGCGGGGGACTGGCCCGGATACCAACTTAATTACGACTACGACCGATTCGCGACTGTCGTGTCGGGCATTGCGCCACCGAGGGCGTTTCATTGACGGCACGGCGTGTCAGTGGGTCACGCCTCGTGGACCGAGCCCCCGGGAGGTGCGATGGAGGCCGCCGACCTGCGAAACTCCGTTCCGCCCGGCCGGGGACGCCCGTTCTTCGTCTTCGTCTGGGCGGTCGTCGCGCTGGCCGTGCTGCTCTGCGTACGCCCGCTGCTCGCCCTCCCGGAGGAGCTGCCGGAGCTGCCGGCGGCGTTTTGGCTGATGGCGGCCCTCGCCATCGGCTGCGACGCGCGTCCGTTCGTCCCGCCCGGGCGCCGGCAGACCTCGGCGGTCTTCCCGTCCACCTGCTTCACCTTCGCGATCCTGCTCGGCTGGGGATTCGGCCCGGCGGTCGCCGTGCAGGCGGTGGCCGTCGTCGTCTCCGGCTGGCGGATGGGGCACGCCCCCTGGCGGACGGCCTTCAACGCGGGCCAGTACGCCTGCGCGCTGGCCGCCGCGTACGCGGTCACCTGGCTCGGGCCCGGCGGCATCTTCGACGGCGGCCCGCTGCGCTGGACGGACGTGGCCGCCGTGGGCGGCGCGACGGTGGCCTGGTTCGCCGTCAACTACGCGTTGGTGAGCGCCGCCGTCCGGCTGCGCTTCGGCGACCGCTGGTGGCCCAGCCTGCGACAGGGGCTGGGCTTCGAGCTGCTCTCCACCGGCTCGTTGCTGCTGCTCGCCCTGGTGCTGGTCGCCGCGGCCCGGGCCAGCGCGGCGCTGATCCCGCTGGTGCTGGTGCCGCTGTTCGCCGTCTACCGGATGGCCCGGCTCAGCGTGGAGCAGCAGCAACTGGCCTCACTGGACCCGCTCACCGGCCTGCCCAACCGCAAGGCGCTGTTGGCCGAGGTCGGCGAGCAGGTGCACCTGCACGCCGAACGGGCGACCCGCGGCGAGCCCGGCGCCCACCTGGCGCTGCTCCTGATCGACCTGGACCGGTTCAAGAACGTCAACGACGCCCTCGGGCACGCGGTGGGTGACCGGCTGCTGGTCGAGGTGAGCGCCCGGCTGACCGGCGTGGCCGGGGAGGACATGGTGGCCCGGCTGGGCGGGGACGAGTTCGCCATCGTGATGACCGGGCTGGCCGACGTCGGCGAGGCCCGGGACCTCGCCGACCGGGTGGTCCGCGCGCTGGCCGAGCCGGTGCCCCTGGACGGGCTGCCGCTCGACGTGGGCGGCTCCATCGGCATCGCGCTCTTCCCGGAACATGGCGAGGACTTCGCGACCCTGATGCGCCACGCCGACGTGGCGATGTACGACGCCAAGCACCGCAACGACACCGTGGCGGTCTACGCGGCCGAGTCGGACCACAACTCCGCCGAGCGGCTGGGCCTCCTCGCGGACCTGCGCCGGGTGCTGGAGTCCGGCCGCCCGGCCGGCGCGCCGCCGGCGACGCGGGCCGGGCTCCCGCTTGAGGACGCCGCGCGGACCGGGCTCCCGCTTGAGGATGCCGCGCGGACCGGGCTCCCGCTTGAGGATGCCGCGCGGACCGGGCTCCCGCTTGAGGATGCCGCGCGGACCGGGCTCCCGCCTGAGGATGCCGCGCGGACCGGGCTCCCGCCTGAGGATGCCGCGCGGACCGGGCTCCCGCCTGAGGATGCCGCGCGGGCCGGGCTCACGGCGGGGGAGGCCGCGCCGGCCGGCCCACCGGCGGGGGAAGGCGCGCGGGCCGGGCTGCCGGGCGACGGCGACGGGCCGCACGGGTCGGCCGACCGGACCGTGGCCGGTGGGGTCCTGGCCGAGGGGGGCGGTGGCCTCGCCGGCGTCAACGGTGCCGCCGCGACGGCACCGGCCACCCCGGCGATGGGCGCGCGGGGCGGGGACGGCGCGGAACTTCCGGCCGACGCGGCGGGTCTGCGCCCCGACGCCGGATCCGGCCGCTGGCGGTTGCGCCGCCGCCGGCAGCGGACCGAGCCGCCGCCCACCGACGAGTTGATCAACCGGATCGTCACCGCCGCCGACCCGATCCGCCGCCGGGCGGCGGCATCGCCCGAGACCGGCCCGGACCGGGGCGACGGTCCCGGCCGCCGCGAGCGCGCCGGTCGGCCCGGCGACGAGACCGGCGTCGGCGTACGCCGGCAGGGCACGACCGGCGACGGCGGCCGGCGCGGCGACCGCGACCCGGCGGCCCGGCGGGGCGGCCGGCAGGACGCGGCCCGGCGGCGGGGCGCGGACCCCGGGCCGGCTCGGGAGCGGGACGCGGAGGCGGACCCGGCCGCCGACGCGGGCGAGATCACCATGTACTACCAGCCGCAGGTCGCGATCGCGACCGGCGAGGTGGTCGGCGTGGAGGCGCTGCTGCGCTGGCGGCACCCCCGCCGGGGGATGGTCGACCCGGAGGAGCTGATCCGGGTCGCCGAGCAGAGCGCGGTGATGCGGCTGCTGACCCGGCGGGTGGTGGACGACGTGGTGGAGCAGCTCGCCAAGTGGTCGGCCGCCGGGATCGCCGTGCCGGCGGCGCTCAACGTCAGCGTCCGGGACCTGCACACCGGCGAGATCGCCGACCAGATCGCCGACCGGCTCGCCCGGTACGGCGTGCCGCCGCAGCGGCTGCAACTGGAGATCACCGAGGGGGCGCTGATGGCCGACCCCCGCCGGGTGCTGGCCACCATCTCCCGCCTGCACCGGATCGGGGTGGGCATCGCGCTGGACGACTTCGGCACCGGGTACTCGTCGTTGCAGCACCTGCGTCGGCTGCCGCTGTCCGAGGTGAAGGTGGACCGCTCGTTCGTGCTGGGGATGGCCGAGGACGCCGACGACGCGGCGATCGTGCGGTCGACGATCGAGCTGGCCAAGGCGCTCGGGCTGCGGGTGGTCGCCGAGGGCGTGGAGGACGAGCGCACCTGGCGCATGCTGCACGCCGCCGGCTGCGACGCCGCGCAGGGCTGGTTCTACGCCCGGCCGATGCCGGCCGAGGAACTCGTCGCCTGGCTGGCCCGCTACCGCCCGGTCCGCCCGGCCCCCAACCCCGACGCGGAGATCCCCCGCCGGCACGCCCGCTGAGCCCACCGCCCGCCGAGCCCGTCGCCGAGCCGCTCGGGAGGTGGGAGGGCGCGGAGGGCGGCCGGCGGGCTGCCTCCCACGGGGCGGCGGCCCGGCGCGCCGCGCCCAAAGGGGGAGTCGGGGACGCGCCGCCGGGACGGAACAATAGACTCGCTCCGGTCACCGCGCGTCACGCACAATCGCCGCGCGGCCGGCACCGGCCCGACCGGCAACACCGTCACGAAGGGGGCACCGATGGCCGCCATCTCCCGCGAGGAGGTCGCGCACCTGGCGCGACTGTCGCGGCTCGCCGTCACGGAGGAGGAGCTGGACACCTTCGCCGGCCAGCTCGACGTGATCCTCCAGGCGGTCGCGCAGGTCGGCGAGGTCACCGCGGCGGACATCCCGCCGACCTCGCACTCGGTGCCGCTGACCAACGTCCTGCGGGACGACGTCGTGGTGCCCGGGCTGACCCCGGAGGAGGCGCTGTCGGGCGCGCCCGACGCCGAGGAGCAGCGGTTCCGCGTACCGCGGATCCTGGACGAGGATGTGGCGTCATGAGCGAGCGGATCACCAGGCCCGGTGTGTCCGGCGCGCAGGACGCCGGTGAGCGAAGCGAGGCGGCGGCATGAGTGACCTGACCAGACTGACCGCGACGGAGATCGCGGGGCTCGTCGCCGCCGGCGAGACCTCCGCCGTCGAGGTCACGCAGGCGCACCTGGACCGGATCGCCGCCGTGGACGACCGGGTGCACGCGTTCCTGCACGTCGACAGCGAGGGCGCGCTCGCCGCCGCCCGCGAGGTGGACGCCCGCCGCGCCGGCGGCGAGGAGCTGGGCCCGCTGGCCGGCGTGCCGGTCGCGGTGAAGGACGTGCTGACCACCAAGGGCGTGCCGACCACCGTCGGGTCGAAGATCCTGGAGGGCTGGCGCCCGCCGTACGACTCGACGATCGTGCAGCGGCTGCGCGCCGCCGGCACGGTGATGCTCGGCAAGACCAACATGGACGAGTTCGCCATGGGCTCCTCCACGGAGTACTCGGCGTACGGTCCGACGCACAACCCGTGGGACCTGAGCCGCATCCCGGGCGGCTCCGGCGGCGGCAGCGCCGCGGCCCTCGCGGCGTACGAGGCGCCGCTGGCGATCGGCTCCGACACCGGCGGCTCGATCCGCCAGCCCGGCGCGGTCACCGGCACCGTCGGCGCGAAGCCGACCTACGGCGGCACCTCCCGCTACGGCCTGGTGGCGTTCTCCTCCTCGCTGGACACCCCCGGCCCGTGCGCCCGTACCGTGCTGGACGCCGCGCTGCTGCACGAGGTGATCGGCGGGCACGACCCGCGCGACTCCACCTCCATCCCGCAGCCGGTGCCGGACGTGGTGGCCGCCGCGAGGCGGGGCGCGACCGGTGACCTGACCGGCGTGAAGCTCGGCATCGTCACCCAGTTCACCGGCGAGGGCGCCGAGCCCGGCGTGTTGGCCGCGTTCCGCGAGTCGGTCGACGCGCTGACCAAGCTGGGCGCCGAGATCGTCGAGGTGTCCTGCCCGAACTTCCGGTACGCGCTGCCGGCGTACTACCTGATCGCCCCGAGCGAGTGCTCCTCCAACCTGGCCCGGTTCGACGGCGTCCGGTTCGGCCTGCGGGTCGGCGACGACGGCAACCGGTCGCTGGAGGAGGTCATGTCGCTGACCCGGGAGGCCGGCTTCGGCCCCGAGGTCAAGCGCCGCATCATGATCGGCACGTACGCGCTCTCGTCGGGCTACTACGACGCCTACTACGGGCAGGCGCAGAAGGTCCGGACCCTGATCACCCGGGACTTCACGGCCGCGTTCGAGCAGGTCGACGCGCTGATCTCGCCGACCACCCCGTTCGTGGCGTTCCCGATCGGGGCGCGCACCTCCGACCCGTACCAGATGTACCTGGCCGACCTGTTCACCATCCCGACCAACCTGTACGGCGGGCCGGGCATCTCGGTGCCGTGCGGGCTCTCCGACGGGCTGCCGGTCGGCTTCCAGATCATGGCCCCGACCATGGCCGACGACCGGATGTACCGGGTCGCCGCGGCGCTGGAGAGCGCGGTCGGCACGTTCACCCCACCGGCACTGTGAGGCAGGAGCTCAGATGACGACGACACTGCCCGCGTACGACGAGGTCGTCGCGCGCTACGAACCGGTGATCGGCCTGGAGACCCACGTCGAGCTGGGCACGAACACCAAGATGTTCTGCGGCTGCCCGACCGACTTCGGCGGCGCGCCGAACACCCGGGTCTGCCCGGTCTGCCTGGGTCTTCCCGGCTCGCTGCCGGTGGCCAACAGGGCCGCCATCGAGGCGACGATCCGGATCGGCCTGGCGCTCAACTGCTCGATCGCCGAGTGGTGCCGGTTCGCCCGGAAGAACTACTTCTACCCGGACATGCCGAAGGACTTCCAGATCAGCCAGTACGACGAGCCGCTGTGCTTCGAGGGCTACCTGGACGTCGAGGTGAACGGCGAGCTGGTGCGGATCGGCATCGAGCGGGTGCACCTGGAGGAGGACACCGGCAAGACGCTGCACGTCGGCGGCACGACCGGGCGCATCCACGGCGCCACCGAGTCGCTGGTCGACTACAACCGGGCCGGCATCCCGCTGGTGGAGATCGTCACCAAGCCGGTCCCCGGCACCGGCGCGTTGGCCCCCGAGGTGGCCCGCGCGTACGTCACCGAGCTGCGCGACGTGATCCGCTCGCTGGGCGTCTCCGACGTGCGGATGGAGGAGGGGTCGCTGCGCTGCGACGTCAACACCTCCCTCAACCTGCCGGGCGAGGAGTGGGGCACCCGGACGGAGACCAAGAACGTCAACTCGCTGCGGTCGGTCGAGCGGGCGGTCCGGTCGGAGATCATCCGGCAGGCGTCCGTGCTCGACGCGGGCGGCCGGATCACCCAGGAGACCCGGCACTTCCACGAGGACACCGGCGACACCACGCCCGGCCGGTCCAAGGAGACGGCGACCGACTACCGCTACTTCCCGGAGCCCGACCTGGTGCCGCTCGCACCGGACACCGCCTGGGTCGCCGAGCTGAAGGCCGCCCTTCCCGAGCTGCCCCGGCTGCACCGCCGCCGGCTCCAGGAGCAGTGGGGCCTGTCGGACGCGGACATGCAGTCCGTGCTCAACGCCGGCGCGGTCGAGCTGATCGAGCAGACCGTGGCCGCCGGCGCGTCCCCGGCCGCAGCCCGCAAGTGGTGGCTGGGCGAGCTGTCCCGGCGGGCCAACGAGACCGGCGTGGAGCTGGCCGACGTCGGGGCCACCCCGGCGCAGGTCGCCGAGCTGCAGGGCCTGGTCGACGCCGGCAAGCTCAACGACAAGCTGGCCCGCAGCGTCCTGGAGGGCGTGGTGGCCGGCGAGGGCTCGCCGACCGAGATCATGACCAACCGGGGCCTGGAGGTCGTCTCCGACACCGGCGCGCTCACCGCCGCCGTGGACGAGGCGATCGCGGCCAACCCGGACATCGCCGAGAAGGTGCGCAGCGGCAAGGTCGCCGCGGCCGGCGCACTGGTCGGCGCGGTCATGAAGACCACCCGCGGCCAGGCCGACGCCAAGACCGTCCGCGAGCTGATCCTCTCCCGCCTCGGCGCCTGACCTGCACGACAGGGCACCTTCCTGACGCCTCCCGGCCAGGAAGGCTCCTGCCCCGCACCTCCCGAGCCGCCGCGCACGCCCGTCGTGCGCGGCGGCCCCGTACCCGCGTAACCCCGCCCGCCCCCGACCGGCCGTCAACGGTGACGCGCCGGACCCCTGGAGCCGAACGTGAACCGAACCGACCTCGACGTCCTCGACGAGATCCAGCAGCGGGTGCTCTGGCTCGCCACCCGGATCGTCGACGCGGCCAACCACGACCGCGACACCGGCGACGGGGTGAAGGTCGGCGGGCACCAGGCGTCCAGCGCCTCGCTGGTCACCGCGATGACGGCGCTGTGGTTCGCGCACCTGGACGCCGAGGACCGGGTGGCGGTCAAGCCGCACGCCTCGCCGGTGTTCCACGCCATCCAGTACCTGCTGGGCAACCTGGACCGGTCGTACCTGACGACGCTGCGGGCCCGGGGCGGGCTCCAGTCGTACCCGTCGCGCACCAAGGACCCGGACGAGGTGGACTTCTCCACCGGCTCCGTCGGGCTCGGCGCGGCGGCGCCGCTCTTCGCCGCAGCGACGCGGCGCTACGTCGACGCGCACTTCGGCGCCCGCCCGCACTCCCGGTTCGTCGCGCTGATCGGCGACGCCGAGCTGGACGAGGGGAACATCTGGGAGGCGGTCGCCGACCCGGCCACCACGGGCCTGGGCAACGTGATGTGGCTGGTCGACTTCAACCGGCAGTCGCTCGACCGGGTGGTGCCCGGGGTGCGGATCAACCAGTGGCGGGGCCAGTTCGAGGCCGCCGGCTGGCACGTGGTCGAGGTCAAGTACGGCCGCCGGCTCGCCGAGGCGTACGCCCGGCCGGGCGGGGAGCGGCTGCGCGACTGGATCGACGCGATGCCGAACGAGCAGTACCAGTCCCTGTTCGGGCTCGCCGGGCCGGCGCTGCGCAAGCAGTTCCTCGACGGCGCGCCCGACGGGATCGAGGCGTTCATCGCCGACATCGGCGACGACGAGCTGGGGCCGCTGGTCACCGACCTGGGCGGGCACGACATGGCGGCGATGCTCGACGCGTACGCCCAGTGCGACGCCGTCACCGACCGGCCCAGCGTGGTGTTCGCGTACACGGTGAAGGGGTGGGGGTTGCCGATCGCCGGCAACCCGCGCAACCACTCGGCGCTGCTCACCACGGAGCAGGTCGACGCGCTGCGCGCCGCGCACGGCCTGACGCCGGGGACCGAATGGGACCGCCTCGACCCGGCGTCCCCGGCCGGCATCCGGGCCGGCGAGCGCCGCGAGGCGCTGTCCCGCGCGCCCCGCGAGCGGGCGCTGGGGGTCACCGTCCCGGAGGGCACGCGGGTACGCGCCAACAAGCCCATCTCGACGCAGGAGGTCTTCGGCCGGGTGCTGGTCGAGTTGGCCCGCAACCCCGAGGTCGGCCGCTACCTGGTCACCACCGCGCCGGACGTGGCCACCTCCACGAACCTCGCCGGGTTCATCAACAAGACCGGTGTCTTCGCGCCCACCGAGCAGCGTTCCTGGACCGAGGACCGGATGCTGCGCTGGACGGAGAGCCCCGCCGGCCAGCACATCGAGCTGGGCATCTCGGAGATGAACCTGTTCCTGCTGCTCGGCCAGCTCGGCCTGGCCTGGGACCTGTCGGCCCAGCCGCTGCTGCCGGTCGGCACGGTCTACGACCCGTTCGTGCTGCGCGGGCTCGACGCGTTCCTCTACGGCACCTACTCCGGTTCCCGGTTCGTGGTCGCCGGCACCCCGTCGGGCATCACCCTCGCCCCCGAGGGCGGGGCGCACCAGTCGACCATCACCGCGTCGGTCGGCCTGGAGCTGCCGGGGGTGACGTTCCTCGAACCCGCGTACGCGGCCACGCTGGACTGGCTGCTCTGCGACGCGTTGGGCCAGATCGCCGGCGGGTCGACCCCGTCGGCGACGGCCGCGCCGGCCGAGGACGGGGCGTACTACTTCCGGCTCAGCACCCGCCCGATCGACCAGGCGCCGTTCGAGGCGGCCCGGGCCCGGCTCGGCGACGCGGTGCTCCGCCGGCAGGCGGTCGCCGGGGCGTACCGGCTGGTGGACGCCCACCAGGCGTACCCGCACCTGGCCGACGCGCCGGTCGTGCAGCTCGCCGCCTCCGGCGCGGTGCTGCCGGAGGTGCTCGTCGCGGCGGCGGAGCTGGCCGAGGAGGGCATCGCCGCGCACGTCGTCGACGTCACCTCGCTGGACCGCCTCTACCGGGCCTGGCAGCGCACCCTGCGCCAGGGCGTCCGTACGGCGACCGTGCCGAGCGTGCCCGGCGCGCTGCGTTCGGCGTTCGCCGACCGGGTGCCGGTGGTGACCGTGCACGACGCCGCCTCGCACGCGATGGCGTGGCTCGGCTCGGCGGTCGGCGCCCCGGCGGTGCCGCTCGGGGTGGACGAGTTCGGCCAGTCCGGCAGCGTCCACGAGCTGTACGAGCTGCACGACCTGCTGCCCGGCAGCATCGTCAACGCCGCCCTCGCCGCCCTGTCCCTGCGCTGAACCGGCCCGGGTCGGGTGTCGCGCGGACGGTCGTCCGGCACCCGGCCCGGCGGGTCAGCGGGTCGGGGTGGGGGTGACGGGGGCCGGGACGCCCGCCTTAGGCTTCTCCACGATGTGCCGCTCCAGGTTCACCTGCGCCTGGCCGGTGCCGCCCACGGTGATGTCGTCGTACGCCTGGAGCAGCTTGTCCTTGTCGAAGTAGAGGACGCTCATCGTCAGCGGGGTGGGCTTCTCGCCCTCCAGACCGCGCAGCCCGGCACCGCCCGTGGAGCCCTGCACCAGCAGTTGGGTCGGCATCTGCCCGGGCACCTCCGGCAGCTTCGACACCTGCCGGCTGTGGGTGTGCCCGGCGAGCACCAGCGGGCAGGTGCCCGACAACGGACCGGCCGAGGCCGGGTCGTGCACCAGCGCGATGTTCACCGGCTGCGGCGAGCTGCGCACCGTGGCGGCGAGCTGGTCGCCGGCGCCGATCACCTGGTCGGCGACCTGCTTGGTGAGGCCGCTGCCCGCCGGTGAGGTGTTCTTGTCGGGCGTGAATCGCGGGTCGCCGATGCCGGCGATGGTCAGCCCGGCGACCGTGGTGGTGGTGTTGTTGAGCACGACCGCGTTCGGCTGGCGGGCCACCGCCGCCGCCGTCCGGCCCGAGTCGTGGTTGCCGCGGATGAAGACGTACGGCTTCTTGAGCAGGCCGATCGAGCCGACGAACGAGGCCTCCGGCTCGCTGCCCCAGTCGGTCATGTCTCCGGTGTCGATCACCACGTCGATGCCGAACTGCTCCACGACGGTGCGGATGAGCTGCCAGCCGGTCGGATTGAGGTGCATGTCGGAGACGTGCAGCACCCGGGTCGTGCCGGGCGCCGGCTCGTAGACCGGCAGCGACGACACGGTGGTGTAGAGCTGGCTGACGTTGCCGACGATGTGCTGGAGCTGCTCGGCGTAGCGGGTGTAGTCGTTGGCGATCCGCCGGGCGTCGCCGACGATCGCGGGGGCGTTGACCAGCAGCCCCTCGTAGCGTGGCTCCTCGATGGCCTGCGGCCGGAGGGTCGCCGCGGCGGTGCCGAGGCCGCCGGCGGTGATCACCAGCGCCAGCCCGCCGGCCCAGGCCGCCCGGCGGGCGTCGCGGAAGACCAGCAGGGCCAGCAGCAGGGTCACCAGCACGGCCGACGCGAGCGTACGCAGCCCGAGCCGCATCACCCCCTCGCGGACGTCGTCGACGGCGGTCTGGCTCGCCCGGTTGATGCTGGCCGGGTCGTCGATCAGCGCCTGGACGCGGCTCTGGTCCAGCGCGCCCAGCTCGACCGTCAGGTGCGTCGGCCCGTCGTGGCTGTCGAGCAGCAACGCGCCCAGCGGCGGGATGTCGACGGTGGTGCTGCCGCTGACGGCCGGGGCCACCGTGAGGTCCGCCTGGAACGGGCCGATGTCGGTGCTCACCCGGCCGCCGGCGAGCACGCCGACGACCACCCCGACCAGGGTGACGACCAGGACCGCCAGCGTCACCCCGGCCGTACGGAGCGCGCGCCGGCCGGCCCGGTCGCGGTCGCCCCGGCGGGCACCACCGGTCACCGGGGCGTCCTCGTCCCGGTGCTCGTGCTGCTCGTTCTCCTGCCCGTCCATGTTGAGATTCTGACCTGCCCAGTGAGGGATCTTGGTAAACCCGGCGGAGCCCGTCGAGTCAGCTCCGGCCGGCGCCGCCCTCGGCGAACACCAGACGCAGCAGTCGGTCGTCCTCGGGCGCGGGGTCGCCCCGCCCGTCGTGGTTGGAGGTGCTCACCCAGATCGAGCCGTCGGGCGCGGTGGCCACGGCCCGCAGCCGCCCGAACCGCCCGGTCAGCAGCTCGCGCGGCTGGCCGAGCACTGTGCCGGTGTCGGTCAGCTCGACCAGCCACAGCCGCTCGCCGCGCAGGCACGCGGTGACCAGCAGCCGGTCCGCGGCGGCCAGCCCGGAGCAGGAGGCGTCCGACGTCGGCCACTGGGTGATCGGGTTGACGTAGCGCTTGTCGTCGTCGCGTCCCTCGACCTGCGGCCAGCCGTAGTTTCGCCCCTTGGTGACCTGGTTGATCTCGTCCCAGGTGTTCTGGCCGAATTCGACGGCGTACATCCGCTTGCCCGGGTCCCAGGCGAGCCCCTGGACGTTGCGGTGGCCGAGGGACCACACCGGGGACTTCGGGAACGGGTTGCCGGGTGCGGGCTTGCCGTCCTTGGTGATCCGCAGGATCTTCCCGCCGAGGCGCTTGACGTCCTGCGCCTGCGGCCGGTCGCCGGCGTCGCCGGTGCTCGCGTAGAGCAGGCCGTCCGGGCCGAAGGCGAGGCCGCCACCGTTGTGGATGCCCGCCTTCGGGATGCCGGTGAGGATCGGGGTGGGCGTGCCGCCGAGCTCCAGCCGGGCGATCCGGTTGTCGCGCTCCGTCGTGTAGTAGACGAAGACCGACTTGTCGCGCTGGTAGTCGGGGGAGACGGCGATGCCCATCAGCCCGCCCTCGCCGGACGCGGCCACGTCGGGGACGGTCTGCACCGGGGTGACCTTCAGCCCGTCGGGCCCCGACTCGGGGCCGACCCGCAGGATCCGGCCGCTGTCCCGCTCCGTGACCAGTGCGGCGCCGTCGGGCAGGAAGGCGATGCCCCACGGCACCCGCAGCCCCTTGGCCAGCACGGTGGTGACCGCCTCACTGCCGGCGCCGCCGGCGCTCGCCGTCGTCGAGGGGGTCGGGAAGGTCGGCGGCTCGCCGGCCGGGTCCGGCTCGGGCTCGCCGAAGCTGCAACCGGCGGCCGCGAGCAGCAGCGCCGCGCACGACGCCGCCAGGGCCGCCCGGAGGCGGCGGGTGCGAGGGTACGGGGGACGGGCGCTCACCCGGCCCAGGGTAGCCGGCCGGGGCGCCGTACCGGGGCCGACGGATCGGACCGGGTGCCCCGATCCGCCCCGCCCGGCCGGCGGCCCGGCCGGGGGCCTATCGTCGGCGGGCGTGAAGGTATGGATCCCGCACGAGTCCGGCCGCGCGCTCCTCGGGGAGCTGCCCCGGGACGTCACCGTCGAGGTGGTCGAGGACCCCGCCCGGCTTCCCTCGGAGGCGGCCGGCGTCCGGTTCTGGGTGCCGCCGTTCCTGGCCGGCGGCGACGCCACCGCGCTGCTGGGCGAGCTGCCCGACCTGGCGGTGGTGCAGCTCCTCTCCGCCGGGGCGGACGCCTGGGCCGGCCGGATCCCGGAGGGGGTGACGCTCTGCGACGCGCGGGGCGTGCACGATCCGTCCACCGCCGAGTGGGTGGTCGCGGCGATCCTGTCCCAGCTGCGGGCCTTCCCGGCCATGGCCCGGGCGCAGGCCCGGCGCGAGTGGGCGTACGGGGAGGTGGCCCCCACCGACGAGCTGGCGGGCAAGCGGGTGCTGATCGTCGGGGCGGGCTCGATCGGCTCGGCGGTGCGGGACCGCCTCGCGCCGTTCGAGGTGAGCTTCACCCTGGTGGCCCGTACCGCCCGCCCGGATCAGGGGGTGCACGGCGTCGAGGAGCTGCCGGGCCTGCTGCCCGAGGCCGACGTGGTGGTGCTGCTGGTGCCGCTGACCGAGCAGACCCGGGGGCTGGTCGACGAGACGTTCCTCGCGGCGATGCGGGACGGCGCGCTGCTGGTGAACGCCGCGCGCGGTCCGGTGGCCCGCACCGAGGCGCTCGTCGCCGAGCTGCGGACCGGCCGGATCTCGGCCGCGCTGGACGTCACCGACCCGGAGCCGCTGCCCGCCGACCACCCGCTGTGGGCGATGCCGAACGTGCTGCTCACCCCGCACGTGGCGGGCTCGGTGCGCGGCCTGCTGCCGCGGGCGTACCGGCTGGTCGGGGAGCAGGTCCGGCGGTTCGCGGCCGGCGAGCCGTTGGTCAACGCGGTCGTGGACGGCTACTGACCGGCGCCGGCGTGGCGGGTCAGCCGGCCACGTCGGGCAGGGTCTGGCCGGTGGCCTCGACCAGCCGCGGCAGGTCGGCGCCGCGGACGGCCGGCAGCAGCACCGCCTGGCCGTCGTCGAGTCGGGCCACCGCCCGGCCCCGTGCGTCCGGGGCCAGCTCCACGACCCGGTCCCAGCTGATCCGGCGCTGCCCGACCAGCGCCCGCAGGCGCAGCTCGCGGGCGTCCACGTCGGTGCCGGCCCGCCACGCCCAGACCCCGACGGCGAGCGGGACGAGCAGCACCGGCAGCAGGTACCACCGGGCGCCGGCCAGCGGCAGGGCGCCGATGAAGGCGATGATCGCGGCGGCCAGGATCGCCTGGTTGTGCCGGAAGCGGACGGTGCCGGAGCTGCTCACCCCCCGATGATCCCACCCCCGCCGCCCCCGGCACGCGCCGGGCGGCGCCGGGCCCCACCCGACGGCTGGCAGTGACGAGGGCCACTGTCGCCTCGGCGTCACCGCATGCCTGCGCGCTCGTTGGCGATAGATGGGCAGCGGACCCACCTCGTTCCGGCGCCCCGCACCGCCGCACCGCCGCACCGCCCGTGCCCCCTCACGAAGGCGACCGCCGTGCCCCTCGCGTACCCGTCCCACGCCCTCGCCCGCCGTCCGGCCGTGCCGGAGGCCCTCGTCCTCGCCGCCGTCGCCCTGCTCCTGCTCGCCGGCGCGGCCGGCCGAATGCCGGCCCCGGCCGTCGTGGCGCTGGCGGGCGCCGCCGGCTCCGCGCTGGCCGGCGCCCGGCTGTCCCGGCTGGCCGCCGGCCCGCCCACGCCGGCGCCCAGCGGTTCCCGGGCGGCCCGCCGCCGCGCGGCGCTGCCCCGTCGCGTCGCCGTGCTGCTCGACGCCGCCGTGGTGACGGCGGGGCTGGCCGCCGCCGTCCTCCCGCTCGCAGACCCCCGCCACCGGCCCGCCGTCGCAGTGGCGGGGCTGGTCGTCGCCGCCCCGCTCTTCGCCGCCGGGCTGCCTTCGCAGGCGCGGACGCCGCACCCGGCCGCCCGGGTCCGGCTGCGGCGGGCCCTCGACGCGACCGCCGCCGGCCTCGGGCTGGTCCTCGCCGGTTGGCTGCTGCTGCCCCGCGACCGCCTCGACCCGCCGGCCCGGCTCGCGGCGGCGGTGGCCCTCGGCGGGCTCGCGATCGCGGTGCTCACGGCGCTGACCGGGCCGCACCGGCGCTCCGGCGCCGCCCGGTGCCGGGGCGGGGCGGCGCTCACCCTGCTCGGGTTGGCGTTGCTGGCCGCGCTTCCGGTCGGGACGCCGCCGGTCCGGGCGGCGCTGCTGGCCGTACCCCCGCTGGTGGGCGGGGTGCTGCTGACCGCGGCGGGGGCGTTGCGGGCGGCCCGGCCGCAGCCCGACCCGCCGGCCCTGCCCATCCTCGTGTGGCCCCGGGCGGTGGTCCCGGCCGCCGCGGCCGTGACGGCCACCGGCTGGCAGCTCCGCTCCGACGGGCCGCCGGACCTCACCGCCGTGCTGCTCGCGCTCGCGGTCGCGCCGCCGCTCGTGCTCCGCGACCTGCTCCGGGCGGGCGAACCGCCACCGCCGGCCCCGGCCTCCGCCCCACCGGCCCTCGCCTCCGCCCCACCGGCCCTCGCCTCCGACCCACCGGCCCTCGCCTCCGCCCCACCGGCCCTCGCCTCCGCCCCACCGGCCCTCGCCTCCGCCCCACCGGCCCCCACGCAGGCGCCGGGCCGCGCCGACGCCGCGGCGACCGGCGCCGAGGCGGCACCGGTCCGCGTCGACGCCATGCCGACCTGCACCGAGGCGTCGGCGGCCCGGCACCGCTCGCCCGGGACCGGCCGGTCCGGCGGGCCGGCGGGCCGCGCCGAGCTGCTGCGGGCCCTCGCCGCGCTGCGGGACGCGCCGTCCCCCTGCGGCGCGCTGCTCGTCGTCGACCTGCACGTCCCCGGCGCCACCGCCGAAGGGCCCGGCCACGCTGCCCGGGAGGCCGTGACGGCCGAGGTCGCCCGTCGCGCCCGCGCCGTCGTCGGCCCAGGGGACCTGCTCGCCGACCTCACCGCCGCCGGCTTCGCGGTGGTCACCGGGACCGACCCCGTGCTGGCGTACGCGCTGGGCACCCGGCTGCTCGCCGCGCTCACCCAGCCCTACCAGGTGCCGGGCGGGGTGCTGCGGCTGCGGGCCAGCATCGGGCTGGCCGAGGTGGCCGGCACCGCCCCGGAGAACCTGCTGCGCCAGGCGGACCTGGCCCGGCGGCGGGCCGTGCAGCTCGGCCGGGACCGGGTCGAGTGGTACGACGCCTACCTGGAGGAGCAGCTCGTCCGCCGGCTGGACCTGGAGCGGGAGCTGCCCGGGGCGGTCGCCCGGGGCGAGCTGGACCTCGTCTACCAGCCGGTGCTCGACCTGGCCGACCGGCAGCCCGTCGGCACGGAGGCGCTGCTGCGCTGGCGCAGCCCGGTCCTCGGCACGGTGCTCCCGGCCGAGTTCCTGCCGGTGGCGGAGGATCTCGACATCGTGGGCGAGCTGGGCTGCTGGGTGCTGGACCGGGCCTGCCGGCAGCTCGCCGCCTGGTCGGCGGGGAGCCGGCAGCTCTGGATGGCGGTCAACGTGACCGTCCGGGAGCTGGCCGCGCCCGACTTCGTGCCCCGCACGGCGGCCGTGCTGGACGCGTACGGGGTGCCGCCCGACCGCCTGGTGGTCGAGGTGGCGGAGCCGAGGGTGGCCGGCGAGCTGCCGACCGTGGTGGCCCGGCTGGCCGGGCTCCGTTCGCTGGGCATCCGCACCGCGCTGGACGACTTCCGGGCCGAGCACGCCTCGCTCGCCCAGCTCCGCCGGCTGCCGATCGACCTGCTCAAGGTCGGCCCGCAGCTGGTGGACCCGGCGGACCCGCAGCGCCCGCTGATCGACGTGGTGGTGGCCGTGGGGGATCGGTTGGGGCTGGACATCGTGGTGGAGGAGCTGGAGTTGCCGGGCCTGGTCGACGGCGCGCGCCGGGCCGGCTGCCGGTACGGGCAGGGCTTCGCGCTGGCGCGGCCGGCCACCGCGGAGCGGGTGGAGGCGTACATCGAGGAGTTCCCGTCGGCGTCGCGCTGACCGCTGGCCGGCGGGAAGGGGCGCCTGGCGGCGCCCCTCACCACGTCACGCCCGCGCGGCCGCCAGCACCCGGCCGACCAGTTCGCCGGAGGTGCCGGAGCGCTCGTACTCGGAGCGGTGCAGGGACCCGCCCATCCGCGGCGCCGGGTTGCGGTGCACCGCCGGGCCGTCCGACGTCACCAGCGCCGCGAAGTGGTACTCCTCGGCGTTCGTCGCCTCGATGATCCGGGCGATGTTGCGCGGCGTGATACCGCCGCCCGGCATGACCACGATCCGGCGTTCCGCCCGGCGGACCAGCTCTGCGATGAGCGGGGCGCCCTCCAGCACGCTCACCTCCTGACCCGAGGTCAGCACCCGGTCCACGCCCAGCCCGACGAGCTGCTCCAGCGCCTCGAACGGGTCCCGGACCATGTCGAACGCCCGGTGGAAGGTGATGCTGGCGCTGCCGGCCGCCTCGATCAGCTTCCGGGTGGTCGGTACGTCGATGTCGCCCTCGGCGGTCAGCGCCCCGATCACCACGCCGTGCGCACCGGCGGCCACCGCCGCCCGCACGTCCCGCACCATCGCGTCGACCTCCGCCGGGGAGTAGATGAAGTCCCCCGCCCGCGGCCGGACGATGACGTGCACCCGGATCCGGTCCACGCTGCGCAGGGCCGTCTCGATGGTGCCGATGCTGGGGGTCAGTCCGCCCTCGAAGAGCGCGGAGCAGAGCTCCACCCGGTCGGCGCCGGCCACCTCGGCGGCGACCGCCCCCTCGACGCTGTCGATGCAGATCTCGAATGTCGTCATCAGTCTTCCTTCTCCTTGCGGGGTCCCGCGGTCCAATCGATGGCGGCGGTGATCGCGCCGACCGGTTCGCCCCCGCCGAGCACCGGCACCCGGCGCAGCTCCCCGGCGCCGTCGACCGGTACGCCGGCCGCGTCCAGGGCGGCGAGGGCGATGGCGGTGGTGGC
Organism: Micromonospora sp. NPDC002717; assembly: GCF_040295705.1. Classification (NCBI taxonomy): domain Bacteria; kingdom Bacillati; phylum Actinomycetota; class Actinomycetes; order Micromonosporales; family Micromonosporaceae; genus Micromonospora; species Micromonospora sp. NPDC002717. Next base: position 48,507 of record NZ_JBEOVW010000005.1, read on the forward strand.
CCGGGGGCTTCCGTCGACCACCTTCACGGCGACCGCGTACCCGTCCGGGGTGGCCACCCCGAGCACGCCCTCGGCGCCGCCCTTGGCGAGCACCCCGGGCAGCGCCCGCATCAGGTCGGTGTTCGGGTGGCCGTGCCAGCCGCCGACGTGTTCCGGATGGCGGAGCATCGCCTCGGCCACCCGCGCCTCGTCGCTGCCCGGCTCCGCCAGGACCAGGGCCTGGAACGTGCGGGCCAGGCCGGTCAGCGGCAGCCCGAACAGCGGCGCGCCGCAGCCGTCCACTGCCACGGTGGTGACCGGGGTGCCGGCCAGCCGGCCGACCGTGGCGGCGACCTCGCGCTGCAACGGATGCGCCGGGTCCAGGTAGTCGTGCGTGGACCAGGACCGGGCGGCACAGGCGACGAGCATCGCGGCGTGCTTGCCGGAGCAGTTCATCCGGATCCGGCTCCGCCGGTCGCCGTCGCGGATCAGCCGTTCCCGGGTCGCCTCGTCCTCCGGCCAGTCCACCGGGCAGCCGAGCGCCTCGTCGCCCAGCCCGGCGGCGGCCAGCAGCTCGCGTACCACGGCCACGTGGCGGTCGTCGCCGGTGTGGCTGCCGGCGGCGATGGCCAGCCCGGGGCCGGTCAGCGCGCGGGCGGCCGGCGACGGGGCGGCGGTCGCGGCGGTGAGGCAGGCCAGCGCCTGCGCCGGCTTGAGGGTGGAGCGCGGCAGCACCGGCTCGTCGGGTACGCCCGCGGCGAACGCGACCGCTCCGGACGGGTCGAGCACGACCACGCTGCCGAGGTGTCGGCTCTCCACGAAACCGTTGCGGGTCACCCGGGCCAGTTCGGCGTACGGGACAGTGGTCACCGGGCGGTACCCCCTTGGACGAGAAGTGACGCCGCCGGATCCGGTTCGGCCGACTTGCGGCGTCCGGTGAGGCGACCGTTGCGGGCCTGCAGCACCCGGGCGAACTTCGACAGCGAGGCGTTGACCACCAGGTAGATCAGCGCCACCACCAGGAAGGTCTGGATCAGCAGGTTGGTGTACGAGGAGAGCACCTGACCGCTGTAGAGCAGCTCGGTGTAGCTCACCACGAAGCCGAGCGAGGTGTCCTTGAGCAGCCCGACCAGTTGGCTGACCAGGGAGGGGGCGAGCTGTAGCAGGGCCTGCGGCAGCACGACCAGCCGCATGACCTGTCCCCGCCGCAGCCCGACGGCCAGGCCGGCCTCGGTCTGGCCCCGGTCCAGCGCCTTGATGCCGGCCCGGAAGATCTCGGCGAACGCCGCCGAGTTGGAGACCACCAGGGGCACCACGAGCTTCCAGAACAGCGGGAAGTTCAGGCCGTACTGCGGGAGCGCGAAGAGCGTCACGTAGATCAGCAGCAGCGCGGGTACGGTCCGGAAGACCTCCACGTACGCGCCCGCCAGCCAGCGCACCGGCCGGTGCGCCGACAGCCGGCCGAGCGCGAGCAGCAGGCCGAGCGCGGCGCTGAGCACGGCGGTGGCCGCGGCGGCGCGCAGCGTGGCCCAGAGCCCGTCGAGCAGGTAGCGCCAGATCGGCCAGGTGGTGAAGGGCTGCCACCGGTCGGCGGCCAGCTCGCCGTAGCTCGCGAACCGGTGGACCGCCCAGGCGAGCCCGCCGAGGACGGCGAGCGCGCCGAGCACGGTGGCGATGCGTATCCGCCGCCGGGCCCGGGGGCCCGGCTCGTCGAAGAGGATCTGTTGGGTCGTGTTCATCGGACGATCGCCAGCCTTCGTTCCAGCGTGCCGGTGAGCCGACCGATCAGCAGCGCCAGCAGCATGTAGGCGAGGCCGGCGCCGGTGAAGACGGCGATCGGCTGGGCCTCGACGAGGTTCACGTTGTTGGCGGCCTGGGTCAGCTCGACCACCCCGACGGCGGCGGCCAGGGAGGTGTTCATCAGCAGCGCGATGCAGATGTTGCCCATCGGCTGGATCACCGCGCGCAGTCCCTGCGGCAGGATGACGTACCGCAGGGACTGGCTGAAGGTGAGCCCGATGGCGCGCGCCGCCTCGGCCTGCCCCACGCCCACCGTGTTGATCCCGGCGCGGATCGCCTCGGCCAGGTACGCCCCCTCGTAGGCGGCGATCACGATGGCCGCCGAGGTGAACAGCGGGAACGTGATGCCGACCGTCGGCAGCGCGAAGACGAAGAGCACCAGCAGAGCCAGCAACGGCAGGTTCTGGAGCAACTCGACGTAGACGGTGCCGACGGTGCGCAGCAGCGGTACCGGGCAGATCCGCAGCGTCGCCACGACGATGCCCAGCAGCATCGCGCCGATGGTGGTCACGACGGTCAGCTGGACCGTCGTGACCAGCCCGTGGCCGAGTACGCCGAGGTGTGCGGTGAGGGCGTCCATGTCGGGGGAAGGATCCTCAGGAGCCCTCGACGGACCCGATCGCCGGCGGGGTGGGCGCGCCGCCCTCCACCACCGAGCCGAGGGTGCTCTCCCACACCTTCGCCCAGGTGCCGTCGGCCTGGATCTTCTTGAGCCAGTTGTTGACGAACTCCTTGAACTGGGCGTCCTCGTGGTTGAGTCCGATGCCGTACGCCTCGGTCGTGAACGGCTCGCCGACCACCTTCATCCCGGGGTTCGCCTTGGCGCCCGAGGCGAGCAGCGTGAAGTCCTGCACGTACGCGTCGCCGCGCTTCTGCAGCAGCGCCTGCACGGCCTGCGGGTCGGTGGCGAACGCGACCTGCTTCGACCCGGGCGCGGCGGCGGGCAGCGCGGTGACCGCCGGGGTGTTCGCGCCGACGATGACCGTCTTCCCGGCCAGGTCCTGGACGCCCTTGATGCCCGTCTCGTCCTTGCGCACCGCGACCGCCAGGCCGGAGGTCAGGTACGGCCCGGCGAAGGCGACCTGGGTGGCCCGCTGCGGGGTGATGGTGTACGTCTGGAAGACGGCGTCGACCGACTTCGCCTGGAGCATCGCCTCCCGGGTCTGGGTGCCGATGGTCACCGTCTTCACCTCGGGCTTGCCGATGATGTACTTGGCCAGCAGCTTGGCCATGTCGGCGTCGAAGCCCTCGATCTGGCCGCTGACCGGGTTCTGCTGGGACAGCAGCGGGGCGTCCAGCGAGCCGCCGATGGTCAGGTAGCCCTGCTTGCGGATCCGGTCCATGGTGGAGCCGGCCGGGATCTCGGCGTCGGAGGCCACGGGAGCGGCGTCGTACACCGACTGGGCGACCTTCTCGCCGCCCGGCCCGCCGGGCACGGCCGGCCCGGAGCCGCCGTCGCCGCAGCCGGCGGCGGCCAGCGCCACGGCCACCGCCGTGGCGGCCATCGTCACCGCGCGGCGTCGCGTGAGGTTCCTGTGCAGAATCGACATGCCACCCTCCTCGGGGGTCAGTGCTGGAGGATCTTGGAAAGGAAGTCGCGCGCCCGCTCGGTGCGGGGGGCGGCGAAGAACTCGTCGGGGGTGCCGGACTCGACGATCCGGCCGTCGTCCATGAAGACGACCCGGTCGGCGGCGCGGCGGGCGAAGCCCATCTCGTGGGTCACCACGATCATGGTCATGCCCTCGGCGGCGAGGGAGACCATCACGTCCAGGACCTCGTTGACCATCTCCGGGTCGAGGGCCGAGGTGGGCTCGTCGAAGAGCAGCACCTTGGGCCGCATCGCGAGGGCGCGGGCGATCGCCGCCCGCTGCTGCTGGCCGCCGGAGAGCTGCGCGGGGTAGCGGTCGGCCTTGTCGGCGATGCCGACCCGGTCGAGCAGGGCCAGCGCCTGCTCGCGGGCCTCGGCCTTGGCGATCCGGCGGACCTTGGTGGGGCCGAGCGTGACGTTGTCGAGCACCGTCCGGTGGCCGAACAGGTTGAACGACTGGAAGACCATGCCGACGTCCGCGCGCAGCCGGGCCAGCTTGCGGCCCTCGGCCGGCAGGGGCTCGCCGTCGATCTCGACGTCGCCGGCGCCGGCGACCTCCAGGCGGTTGAGGCACCGGCAGAGGGTCGACTTGCCGGAGCCGGACGGGCCGACCACGACCACCACCTCGCCGGCGGCCACGGTCAGGTCGATGTCCTTGAGCACGTGCAGCGGGCCGAACCACTTCTGCAGGCCGCGGACGGCCACCATCGGCCGGTCCGGGCGCGTGGACCCGGTCCGCCCGGCGAGGCCGGTTGCCGTCGTCGGTGCCACAGCTCGCCCCACTTTCTGCGATCTCCGAACAAAGATTTGTGCTGGCCGAACCAACGCGGCTCATCTAATGCGAGCGACCAAATCAAGTCAACAGGTTGCCGGAAGAAAGTTGGGATGCTAAGAACCTGGCGTGACGATTGACGACGCCCCGCGTGACGGCCTCCGCGGCGGGCCACGCGATCTGCTCCGGCTGGTGGCCAGCGGGGCGGCGGTCAGTCGTGCGGACCTCGCCCGGCTCTCGGGGCTGTCCCCGTCCACCGTCTCCCAACGGGTCGAGGCCCTGATCAGCGAAGGGCTGCTCCAGGAGACCGGGGCGGGCAAGTCACGGGGTGGACGACGCCCCCGCCAGCTCGCGGTGCCCACCGGCGGCGCGCTGATCGGCGCCGTCGACCTCGGGGCGCACCACGCCCGGCTCGGCACCCTCGACCTCTCCGGTCGGGTGGTCGAGGCCCGGTCCCGGCCGGTCCGCATCGAGGACGGCCCCGAGGCCGTGCTCGGCGCGTTGCTCGACGATCTCGCCGCGCTGGTGCCCGCCGCCGACCCGGCGGTGCCCGGCCAAAGGGGAAGCTCCGCCGCCGGCGTCGACGCGTTGCGGGGCATCGGGATCGGCATCCCCGGGCCGGTGCAGTCCGGCACCGGCCGGATCGTCAGCCCCTCCCGGATGCCCGGTTGGAACGGCTTCGACGTCGGTGCCTTCTGTGCACAGCGCACGGACGTACCGGTCATCGTGGACAACGACGCCAACCTCATGGCGCTCGGGGCGCACCGGGCCGCCCACGCCCATCTGGACCATGCGGTCTACGTCAAGGCCGGCACCGGCATCGGCGCAGGGGTCATCTCCGGCGGGGCGCTGCACCGGGGCGCCCAGGGCTCCGCCGGGGACATCAGCCACTGCCGGGTGGTGGCCGACGCGGCGCCGCTGTGCAGCTGCGGCAACACCGGCTGCCTGGAGGCGGTGGCCAGCGGGGCGGCCCTGGTCGCCGCCCTGCGGGAGCAGGACGTGCCGGTCGACGACCTGACCGGCGTGATGCGGCTGATCGAGGACGGTGACCGGCACGCCACCGCCCTCGCCCGTCGCGCCGGCCGGGCGATCGGCGAGATCCTCGCCGTGGTGGTCAACTTCTTCAACCCGCAGGTCGTCGCGATCGGCGGCCGGCTCGCCGAGTGCGAGCCGTTGTTGGCCAGCATGCGGGCGACCCTCTACGAGCGCTGCCTGCCGCTGGCCACCGAGGCGCTGCTCATCGAGCGGGTGGTCGCCGGCCCGGACGTCAGCATCATGGGCGCGGCGCACCTGGTCATCGACCGGGTCGTGGACCCGTCCTGACGCCGGTTTCGGACCCGGGCGGGTCGGCGTGAGCCGGGCGTCGCCCGGAACGTCGGTCCGCGCGTGGCGAGCACGTGCTCCGGCGCCCGGCCGACCAGCTCGGCCGGCCGGGCGCCCTGCCGGTACGGGCCGGGGCGCTACTCGGGGACGCGGCGGTAGGCGCCGTCGCTGGCCGAGGTCGCCATCGAGGCGTACGCGCGCAGCGCCGCGGACACCGGCCGCTGCCGGTCGACCGGGGTGTACGGCCGGTCGCGCTTCTCCTGGGCGATCCGGCGTGCTTCCAGCACGTCGGGGGCCACGTTCAGCTCGATCGAGCGGCCCGGGATGTCGATGACGACCTCGTCGCCGGGCTCGACGAGCGCGATCAGCCCGCCGGAGGCGGCCTCGGGGGAGACGTGCCCGATGGAGAGGCCGGAGGTGCCGCCGGAGAAGCGCCCGTCGGTGAGCAGCGCGCAGGCCCGGCCCAGCCCCCGGCCCTTCAGGAAGGAGGTGGGGTAGAGCATCTCCTGCATGCCGGGGCCGCCCTTCGGCCCCTCGTAGCGGATCACCACCACGTCGCCGGCGACGACCTCCTTGGCGAGGATCGCCGACACGGCGTCGTCCTGGGACTCGTAGACCTTGGCGGGGCCACGGAAGGTCAGGCACTCCTCGGGCACCCCGGCGGTCTTCACCACGCAGCCGTCCGGGGCCAGGTTGCCGTGCAGGATGGCCAGCCCGCCGTCGGCGCTGTAGGCATGGGCGAGGTCCCGGACGCAGCCGCCGGCCGCGTCGGTGTCCAGCGACGACCAGCGGTTGGTGGTGGAGAACGGCTCGGTGGTGCGCACCCCGCCGGGCGCGGCGTGGAACAGCTCGACCGCCTCCGGCGTCGGCGAGCCGCCCCGGACGTCCCAGTCGGCCAGCCAGCGCTCCAGGCTGGGGGAGTGCACCGCGTGCACGTCGCGGTTGAGCAGGCCGGCCCGGTCCAGCTCGCCGAGGATGGCCGGGATGCCACCGGCCCGGTGCACGTCCTCCATGTGGTACTGCGGGGAGTTCGGCGCGACCTTGGCCAGGCAGGGAACCCGGCGGGAGATCGCGTCGATGTCGGCGACGTCGAAGTCCAGCTCGGCCTCCCGGGCGGCGGCGAGCAGGTGCAGGATCGTGTTGGTCGAGCCGCCCATCGCCACGTCCAGGGCGACGGCGTTCTCGAACGCGGCCCGGCCGGCGATCGCGCGGGGCAGCACGGAGGCGTCGTCGCCGTCGTACCACCGCTTGGCGATCTCCACGGCGGTGCGGCCGGCCTCGACGAAGAGCGACCGGCGCGCGGCGTGGGTGGCCAGCGTCGAGCCGTTGCCCGGCAGGGCCAGCCCGATCGCCTCGGTGAGGCAGTTCATCGAGTTGGCGGTGAACATGCCGGAGCAGGAGCCGCAGGTCGGGCAGGCCGACCGCTCGATGGCGCCGAGCTGGTCCTCGGTCACGGCCTCGTTGGAGGCCGCGACCATCGCGTCGATCAGATCGATCTTGGAGTGCACCACGCCCTCGATCGCCACCGTCTTGCCGGCCTCCATCGGCCCGCCGGAGACGAAGACGGTCGGGATGTTCAGCCGCAGTGCGGCCAGCAGCATGCCCGGGGTGATCTTGTCGCAGTTGGAGATGCAGACCAGGGCGTCGGCGCAGTGCGCGTTGACCATGTACTCGACGGCGTCGGCGATCAACTCCCGGCTGGGCAGGGAGTAGAGCATGCCGCCGTGGCCCATGGCGATGCCGTCGTCCACCGCGATGGTGTTGAACTCGCGGCCCACCCCGCCGGCCTCGGCGACCGCCTCGGCGACCAGGCCGCCGAGGTCCTTGAGGTGCACGTGACCGGGTACGAACTGGGTGAAGCTGTTGGCGATGGCGACGATCGGCTTGCCGAAGTCGTCGTCGGTCATCCCGGTGGCCCGCCACAGGGCCCGGGCGCCGGCCATCGTCCGACCGTGCGTGGAGGTCTTCGACCGCAGCTCAGGCATGCCTACCAGTGTTGCACCGCCGCCGGAGCACCCGCCGGGGGCGCGCGCCGTGTCCCAAAGGATGCACACCCGGGGCCCCACGCGGGACCCTCATCCGGCACAGTTGGGGACGTGCATCTCCCCCCGGGCATGGTCGCGGCAGCGGTGCTGTGCGGGCTGGTCGCGGCGGCGGCCAGCGCGCTGTCGGCCGCCGACGCCCGGCGGCGGTCCGGGCCGCACCGGCAGGCGCACGCGCTGCTCGCCGCGGCGTCCGCGGTCGCGCTGGCCGGCCTGCTGGTCGGGCTCGCCGTGGCGTTCGCCGCCGCCGGGCACGGGGCGCACGGGCCGGACCCGCGTACGGGCTGGGCCAGCGTCGTCGCGGTCGGCACGGCGGTCAGCGGGCTGCTCTTCGCCGCAGGGCTGCTCCGGCTGCCCGGCGTGGCCGCGTCGGGGGCGGCCACGGTGCGCCTGGCGCTCGACGGCGTGGTGATGGCGGCCGCGTTCTGGTTCGTCGGCTGGGTGCTGTTCTCCGAGCCCACCCGGCTGCTCGGCGACGTCACCCCGCTGGCCTGCCCGCCGATCCTGCTGGCCACGGTCAGCGCGGCCCTGACCGCCGGGACCGCCCTCGTCGTGGCGTTCCGCGCCCCGCCCCCGCGCCGGTTCCTCGCCGGTCTCGGCGCCGGGGCCACCATGGTGACCTGCGGCGGGCTCGGCGTCGCCACCGGCCTCTGCCAGGCCGGGCCGGAAGTGGCGCTGGCCGGGGCGGGGGCGCTCGCCGCCGGCCTGGGCGCCGCCGCGCTGGCCGCCCGGCGGGTGGACGCGGCCGGCCAGGCCGACCTCGACCTGATCCGCCGCGACGGCGACCACGCGTTCGTCCCGATGTTCGCGATGGCCGCCTCGGCGATGTACCACCTCCTCCAGGACGGCCGGTTCGACGCGCTCGGCATCGTCGCCGGCAGCGTCGAGGGCTTCGCCCTGGTGGCCCGGCAGTACCTGACGCTGCACGACGTGCGCGGCTACGCCCGGCGGCTCGTGGAGCGCGAGGCGCACTTCCGTGAGTTGGCGCACACCGATCCGCTGACCGGCCTGGCCAACCGGCGGGGGCTGCTGCGGGCGCTGCACCGCTGCGCCGAGGCCGGCACGCCCTGCGTGCTGCTCGGCCTCGACCTCGACGGCTTCAAGAACGTCAACGACATGCGTGGTCACGACGTCGGCGACGCGGTGCTGGCCGAGGTGGGCCGGCGGCTGCGCGGCAACCTGCGCCCGGGCGACGTGGCGGCCCGGCTCGGCGGCGACGAGTTCGCGGTGCTGATGCACGGCTGCCCGGCCGACGCGGACCGGGTCGCCGAGCGCCTGCTCGGCGTGCTCGGCCGCGCCTACGACCAGCCCGAGGGGCCGGTCTTCCTCTCGGTGAGCATCGGGTTGGCGGGCTGGGCCGGGGAGCCCGACGTGGAGCTGCTGCAGCGCCACGCCGACCTGGCGCTGCGCTACGCCAAGCAGCGCGGCAAGAACCGGATCGAGCGCTACGACGCCGAGTACGACCAGTTGCTGCGCCGGCGCACCACGCTCGAACACGAGCTGCGCGGCGCGATCGAGCGCGACGAGCTGCGGCTGGTGTTCCAGCCGGTGGCCTCGCTGCCCTCGGTGCGCCCGGTCGGCGCGGAGGCGCTGCTGCGCTGGCGCCACCCGGCGCTGGGCAACGTCCGCCCCGACGAGTTCATCCCGCTGGCCGAGGAGTGCGGGATGATCGCCAAGCTGGGCGCCTGGGTGCTGCACCAGGCCTGCTACCAGCTCTCCCGCTGGCTGGCCGACGGCCACGACGTCTGGGTCTCCGTCAACGTCTCGCCGCGCGAGCTGCACGCCCCGGAGTACGTGGTCCAGGTCGCCGAGGCGCTGCGCGCTCACCACGTGCCGCCGCAGCGGCTGGTGCTGGAGGTCACCGAGCACGCCGTCGCGACCGACCTGGACGAGCTGATCCGGCGGCTGACCGCGCTGCGGCTGACCGGCGTCCGGATCGCGCTGGACGACTTCGGTGCCGGCTATTCCTCGCTGGGGCAGCTACGGCGCCTGCCGATCGACATCCTCAAGATCGACCACAGCCTGGTCGCCGAGCACGAGCCGGTGCGGCCGGTGGGCCGGGACGGCCCGGCCTTCGCGCCGATGGTCGACATCGTCATGCGGCTCGGTCACCAGCTCGGCCTGGAGGTCATCGCCGAGGGGGTGACCACCCGCACCGAGCTGGCCGCCGTGGTCGCCGCCGGCTGCCGCTTCGGCCAGGGCGCGCTGTCCGGCTGGGGCGTACCGGCCGAGCACCTGGGGGCGATGCTGAAGGCGGCCACGTCCCCTGGCGCCCGGCCGGCCCCCGCCCCGGCCCCGCCCGTGTCGCCGCCCCGGCGGCTGCCGACGGCCCCCACCTCCGGCTCGCCGGTCCCGCCGCCGCGGCGGCTGCCGACGGTGCCCGCCCCGCGCCTGCCCGAGCCCGAGTCCGGGCAGGTGGAGCGGGGTGCGCAGGCCCCTCGGACGGGTGAATCTCCGCCCTCCGTTAACCAGCATGTGGGATCAGTTGACTCATCGCGTGAGATGCGTCAGGCTTGACCGCATGTCGTCGTACCGGTCGCTGCGAGTACTTACCTGAGCGCACTCTCCCTGTCGAGAGTGCGCCGGCCCCGTGCAACCTGCACGAGGGCTTTTTTGTTGCCGTCGAACCCATCGACGGGGGCCCCGTGCCCCGCGTCACACCGCTCGAACAGCCGCACCCACTCCAGCCGAGGGGCTGAACCGCAATGACGAGACCCACGCCAGAGACACTCGCCCACTCCGCCCGGCGCGCCCGCCCGGCCGCCGAGCCGGCGACCGACGCCGACCACGCCGGCGCCACCCGCGCCGCGGCCACCCCGGCCGTCCCGGGGGTACGCACGCCCGCCACGGCCCAGGTCTCCGGAGCCGGCTCGCTCGTGCGGTCCCTCGAGGCGCTCGGCGTCGACGTCGTCTTCGGCATTCCGGGCGGCGCGATCCTGCCGGCGTACGACCCGCTCTACGACTCCACGGTCCGGCACATCCTGGTCCGTCACGAGCAGGGCGCCGGGCACGCGGCGACCGGCTACGCCCAGGCGACCGGCCGGGTCGGCGTGTGCATGGCCACCTCCGGCCCCGGCGCGACGAACCTGGTCACCCCGATCGCCGACGCGTACATGGACTCGGTGCCGATGGTGGCGATCACCGGCCAGGTCGCGCGGCCGGCGATCGGCACGGACGCCTTCCAGGAGGCGGACATCCAGGGCATCACGCTGCCGATCACCAAGCACAACTTCCTCGTGCAGAACGCCGAGGAGATCCCGCGGGTGCTGGCCGAGGCGTTCCACCTGGCCGCCACCGGCCGGCCCGGGCCGGTCCTGGTCGACATCCCCAAGGACGTCCTCCAGGCGCCCACCACCTTCACCTGGCCGCCGACGCTGGACCTGCCGGGCTACCGGCCGACCCTGCACCCGCACGGCAAGCAGATCCGCGAGGCGGCCCGCCTGATGACCTCCGCCCGCCGCCCGGTGCTCTACGTCGGCGGCGGCGTGCTCAAGGCCGGCGCCACCGAGGGGCTGCGCCGGCTGGCCGAGCTGACCGGGATCCCGGTGGTCACCACGCTGATGGCGCTGGGCGCGTTCCCCGACTCGCACCCGCAGCACCTGGGCATGCCCGGCATGCACGGCACGGTCGCCGCCGTCTACGGGTTGCAGAAGGCCGACCTGATCGTGGCCCTGGGCGCGCGCTTCGACGACCGGGTCACCGGCAAGCTGGACTCGTTCGCCCCGGACGCGACGGTGGTGCACGCCGACATCGACCCGGCCGAGATCGGGAAGAACCGGCACGCCGACGTCCCGATCGTCGGGGACGCCCGGCACGTCATCGACGAGCTGATCGCGGCGGTGACCACCGAGCAGTCGGCCGGCCACCGCGCCGACACCGCCGACTGGTGGACCCAGCTCGACGACCTGCGCCGGCGCTACCCGCTGGGCTACGAGGAGCCGGCCGACGGCACCCTCTCCCCGCAGTACGTGATCAAGCGGCTCGGCGAGATCGCCGGCCCGGACGCGATCTACGTCGCCGGGGTCGGGCAGCACCAGATGTGGGCCTCCCAGTTCATCTCGTACGAGAAGCCGTACACCTGGTTGAACTCCGGCGGCCTCGGCACGATGGGCTACGCGGTGCCGGCGGCGATGGGCGCCAAGGTCGGCAAGCCGGACACGGTGGTCTGGGCGGTCGACGGCGACGGCTGCTTCCAGATGACCAACCAGGAGTTGGCCACCTGCGCGCTGGAGGGCATCCCGGTCAAGATCGCCCTGATCAACAACGGCAACCTCGGCATGGTGCGGCAGTGGCAGACCCTCTTCTACGGGGAGCGCTACTCCAACACCGACCTCGGCACCCACAAGCACCGCATCCCCGACTTCGTGAAGCTCGCCGAGGCGCTCGGCTGCGTCGGCCTGCGCTGCGAGAACGCGGAGGACGTCGACAAGACCATCGAGGCCGCGATGGCCATCAACGACGCCCCGGTGGTCATCGACTTCGTGGTCGGCAAGGACGCCATGGTGTGGCCGATGGTCGCCGCCGGCACCAGCAACGACGAGATCATGTTCGCCCGGGGCGTCCGCCCCGCCTTCGACGAGGACGAACTCTGACCATGAGCGAGCGAATCATCCGGTTCCGCCCCCACCCGCGTCAGGACGCGACCGTGCGCAGCGAGGTCGTGGCATGACGATGCACACCCTGTCCGTGCTGGTGGAGAACAAGCCGGGCGTCCTGGCCCGCGTCTCCGGCCTGTTCTCCCGGCGTGGCTTCAACATCGACAGCCTCGCCGTCGGCGAGACCGAGAACCCGGACGTCTCCCGGATCACCATCGTGGTCAACGCCGAGTCGTCCCCGCTGGAGCAGGTGACGAAACAGCTCAACAAGCTGGTCAACGTGCTCAAGATCGTCGAGCTGGACCCGCAGGTCTCGGTCGCCCGGGAACTGCTCCTGGTCAAGGTGCGCGCCGACCGCGCGGCCCGGGCCCAGGTCCTGGAGACGGTCGGCCTGTTCCGGGCCCGGGTGGTCGACGTGGCACCGGACACGCTGACCATCGAGGCCACCGGCACGCCGGACAAGCTCGACGCGCTGCTGCGCGACCTCGAGCCCTTCGGCATCAAGGAGATGGTCCAGTCGGGGCTGGTGGCGATCGGGCGCGGCTCGCGTTCCATCACCGCCGGGCCCTCGCTCCGGGCCGCCTGACCCCGGCCGCCCACGCGACGCGCCGCCCGACCCGCCCACCTGGCCGGCGCGGCGCGCCGCCGGAAACCGCCATTCGCACAGATCCACGACGGGCCGCCCGGGCCGCCGTACGAAAGGGAAAATCATGAGCGTTGAGGTGTACTACGACGACGACGCCGACCTGGGCCTGATCCAGGGCCGGAAGGTCGCCGTGATCGGCTACGGCAGCCAGGGCCACGCGCACGCGCTGTCGCTGCGCGACTCCGGCGTCGACGTGGTGATCGGTCTGCCGGAGGGCTCCAAGAGCCGGGCCAAGGCGGAGGAGCAGGGCCTGCGGGTGGTCACGCCGGCCGAGGCGGCGGCCGAGGCCGACGTCATCATGATCCTGGCGCCGGACACGGCCCAGCGCCGCCTCTACGCCGACTCGATCGCGCCGAACCTGAAGCCGGGCAAGGCCCTCTTCTTCGGCCACGGCTTCAACATCCGCTACGGCCTGATCAAGCCGCCGGCCGACGTCGACGTGGCGATGGTCGCCCCGAAGGGCCCCGGTCACCTCGTGCGCCGCCAGTACGCCGACGGCAAGGGCGTGCCCTGCCTGGTCGCCGTCGAGCAGGACTCCAGCGGCAACGCGCTCGCCCTGGCCCTGTCGTACGCCAAGGGCATCGGCGGCACCCGGGCCGGCGCGATCAAGACCACCTTCACCGAGGAGACCGAGACCGACCTCTTCGGCGAGCAGGCGGTGCTCTGCGGCGGTGCGGCGGCGCTCGTGCAGACCGGCTTCGAGGTGCTCACCGAGGCGGGCTACGCCCCCGAGGTGGCGTACTTCGAGTGCCTGCACGAGCTGAAGCTCATCGTCGACCTCATGTACGAGGGCGGCATCGCCAAGATGCGCTACAGCATCTCGGACACGGCCGAGTACGGCGACCTCTCCCGCGGGCCGCGCGTCATCGACGCCCGGGTCAAGGAGGAGATGCGCAAGATCCTCAGCGAGGTCCAGTCCGGCGAGTTCGCCCGGGAGTGGGTCGCCGAGGACGAGGCCGGCCGGCCGAACTTCAGCAAGTGGCAGGCCGAGGGCGCGGCGCACCCGATCGAGGAGACCGGCCGCAAGCTGCGCGGCATGATGAGCTGGGTCGACCGCCCGATCACCGAGACCGCCTGACGAACACCCCCGGCGGCCCGGCCCGGGCGCTCTCCCCGGCGCCCGGCCGGGCCGCCTCCTTTCCGCCACCCACCGACACCGCTCGCCGTGCCGACGCCACCCACCGACACCGCTCGCCGCGCCGGCGCCACCCGGCCGATCCGAGCCGGAGCCACCCGCCCCGAACGGACCTCGCCCGCCTCGCCGAGGCGGCGCGGGCGCCCCGTCGTGCGCCGTTCACCGGCAGGTCGTCACCTGTTGTGAGGGCACTCACCCCACGGTCCGGGACATGCCGGCCGGCCGGCCCCCTACGATCGCGGGTAGGTGCGTAGCCGGCACCTGACGGCCATGGCACGGATCAGTGCAGGGCGCAGCGCGGCGTCCCGCAGCCCGGCCTACCCGCTCTGACGACAACTACGAGGACCAATGACCCCTGTCGTACTGATCGCCGAAGAACTCGCTCCCGCCGCCATCGAGGTGCTCGCCCACGACTTCGACGTCCGCCACGTCGACGGCACCGACCGTCCGGCCCTGCTCTCGGCGCTCTCCGAGGCCGACGCCGTCATCGTGCGCAGCGCCACCCAGATCGACGCCGAGGCGATCGCCGCCGCGCCGCGGCTGAAGGTCGTCGCCCGGGCGGGTGTGGGCCTGGACAACGTCGAGGTACCGGCCGCCACCGCGCGGGGCGTCATGGTCGTCAACGCCCCCACCTCCAACATCGTCTCCGCCGCCGAGCAGGCCGTCGCGCTCCTGCTGGCCGTGGCCCGCAACACCGCCAGCGCCAGCGCCGCGCTGAAGGCGGGGGAGTGGAAGCGGTCGAAGTACACCGGCGTGGAGATCCAGGGCAAGACCGTCGGCGTGGTCGGGCTCGGCCGCATCGGCGTGCTCTTCGCGCAGCGGATCGCCGCCTTCGGCACCCGGCTGATCGCGTACGACCCGTACATCCAGCCGGCGCGCGCCGCCCAGCTCGGCGTCCGCCTGGTGGGCCTGGACGAGCTGCTGCGGGAGAGCGACTTCATCTCCATCCACCTGCCGAAGACCCCGGAGACCGTCGGCCTGATCGGTGAGAAGGAGCTGGCCGTCGTCAAGCCCGGCGTCCGGATCGTCAACGCCGCCCGCGGCGGGCTGGTCGACGAGCAGGCCCTGGCCGACGCCATCGCCGAGGGCCGGGTCGCCGGCGCGGGCGTGGACGTCTACGCCAAGGAGCCCTGCACCTCCTCGCCGCTGTTCGCCTTCGACAACGTGGTGGCGACCCCGCACCTGGGCGCCTCCACCGCCGAGGCGCAGGACAAGGCCGGTCTGGCCGTGGCCAAGAGCGTCAAGCTGGCGCTCCAGGGCGAGTTCGTGCCGGACGCGGTGAACGTGCAGGCCGGCGGCGTCGTCGCCGAGGACGTCCGGCCGCTGCTGCCGCTGGCCGAGAAGCTCGGCCGGGCCTTCACCGCCGTCGCGGGCGGGGTCGCCGCCAGCGTCACCGTCGAGGTGCGCGGCGAGATCGCCAACCACGACGTGTCGGTGCTCAAGCTCGCCGCCACCAAGGGGCTGTTCAGCTCGGTGGTCGAGGAGCAGGTGACCTACGTCAACGCCCCGCACCTGGCGGCCGAGCGAGGCGTCGAGGTCAGCCTGGTCACCCAGGCCGAGACGGTCGACCACCCCGACCTGGTCACCGTCCGGGGCGCGCTGCCCGACGGGCGTACGGTCAGCGTCTCCGGCACGGTCACCCAGGCGGGCACGCGGGACGTCCTCAAGCTGACCGAGGTGGACGGTTTCGACGTGGAGATCGGCGCGGAGGGCATCCTCGTCTTCCTCCGCTACGTCGACCGGCCGGGCGTCGTGGGCACCGTCGGCACCCTGCTCGGCGAGGCCGGCATCAACATCGCGGCGATGCAGGTGGCCCGCCGGGAGGCCGGCGGCGAGACGCTGATGACCCTCACGGTGGACCAGGCGCTCGGCGCGGACCTGCTCACCTCCGCGGCGGACTCGATCGGGGCGGTCGCGGCCAGCGCCGCCGACCTGCGCGACGAGTGAGCTGACGCACGACAACGGGGGCCCGGCGATTCCGCCGGGCCCTTCGTCGTCCGCCGGGCGTCAGCCGGGCAGGCGCGCCGGTGGCGGGTAGACCGAGCCGTCCTGGGCGTCGAAGAGCATCAGGTCGTGCTCGCCGGCCAGCCGCTCGATGTCGAGCAGCACCTGGTCCGGACAGGTCGGGTGCAGGTTCAGCTCGACGTGGTCGTTCGCCGCGTGCAGCGGCGCCACCGCCCACGGGGTGTCCCGCCCGGCGGGCCGGTCCGGATAGCTGGTGGTGATCGCCCGGTAGAACGCCACCACCCGCGGATCCGGGTGGCGCTCGACGTGCTGCCCCTGCCGGCAGCGCCGCACCGCGGCCCGCACGTCCTCGGGTGTCGCCCCGTCCGCCAGGGCCCACACGCTCAGATCGAAACTCACGGCGGACAGCGTGCCATCCGCCGTTCACCCCGTCGAAATCACCCCGCCGATGGGCCTTTCCGTGCCGCGACGGTCCGGTGTGGAGACCCTTGCGTCGAGTTACGTCGATTCGCTAGCGTACCGGTGCGGTCACTGGCCGAGCTCGCGGCGTAGGCCCGTCTTCGGGTGGCGAGGTCGACGTCCGGCCGACCGGCCCGCACCCCTCGATTGCGCGAGCCACGCGCATTCGTCGCTGACCGGCCCTCACGGTCGTTGCCGAGACCGTGGGGGCCGATCGCGCTTACCGGGCCTCCGCATCGCCCGCCGCCGGGCGGCTCGGCGCGACCGGGCGGCACCCGGCCGACCGCACGGCACCCGGCCGACCGCACGGCACCGGGCGGCGGCTCAGCGGCGGTGGGCGAAGAGCGCGCGGTAGTCCGACCCGTTGCGGAACCAGACGAGGCCGGCCGGACCGGCGGCGTAGAGCGCGGTGGCGTAGGCGTCGGCGACGGCGAGGTCGGGGCCGACCACCGTCGCGGCGACCAACTGCTCGGCCGGCTCGCCCGTGTGCGGGTCCACCACGTGCCCCTGCCGGCCGCTCACCCCGGACGTGCCGACCGCGCCCGCCGTCATCTCCAGCACCAGCGGCGCGCGGCGCCGATCCGTCGGGTGGTGCACCGCCACCCGCCACGGGCCGCCGTGCGCCGCGTGCCCGCGTACGACCAGGTCGGCGCCGGTGAGCACGGCGTAGTCGTGGATGCCGGCGGCGCGCAGCCGGGCGGCGGCGCGCTCGACCGCCCACCCGCCGAGCAGGCCGCCCGGGTCGAAGCCGCCGGGCACCGCCCAGGCGTCGAACCAGCCGTCGGTGGCCGCCCGCATCGCCGCGCAGCGGTCGACCAGGTCGGCCAGCGGGGGGTACGACTCGGGGCTGATCTCGCCGCGGCGCAGCCGGGAGACCAGGCTCTCGGGCCGGCTCGGGCCGTAGGTGAGGTCGATGGCCCGCAGTTCCGCCACCGCGTCGCGCAGCGCGTCCCCGACGCCCCGGCGGCCCAGCCACTCGGGCGCGTTGAGCAGCAGCGAGTATTCCGCCGTCGAGGTCCGCACGGTGTGCTGGACGGCGATCCGGTCGTCGGTGGCCGCGCCGGGGCGGTCGACGCGGTGGCTACGGGCGCCGAGCCGCAGGTCCGGCCGGCGGGGCTGGAAGGCCGGCTGGTCCACCCAGCGGGTCCGTTGCTGCTGGTCGATCCGCATGACAGTGCTCCCTCGCTGCCGGCGGGCCGCGTCGTCGCGGTGCCGTCGCGGGCCCCCGTGACCCGCTCGTCACCACGCTAGGCAGCGGAGATGACCCCACCATGAATGTCACCTGAGAGCCTCCTGTGCATCTCGGTTTCCCGAATGATGGAACCTTCGTACCGGGAGGCGGGACAGCGGCGTACGGTCGGACCCAACGGCGAGGCGAAGGAGCGCAGGACGTGGCACGGATCGCGGTGGTGGCCGGGGACGGGATCGGACCCGAGGTGGTCGCGCAGGCCCGCAAGGTCATCGACGCCGTGCTCCCGGGGGTGGAGACTACCGAGTACGACCTCGGCGCCGCCCGCTGGCACCGCACCGGCGAGGTGCTGCCCGACTCGGTGCTGGGCGAGCTGGCCGGGCACGACGCCATCCTGCTCGGTGCGGTCGGCGACCCCACCGTGCCGCCGGGCGTGCTGGAGCGGGGCCTGCTGCTCAAGCTGCGGTTCGCCTTCGACCAGTACGTCAACCTGCGGCCGGCGCGGCTCTGGCCCGGCGTGGCCGGGCCGCTGGCCAGCGTCAAGCCCGGCGAGGTCGACCTGGTGGTGGTGCGCGAGGGCACCGAGGGCCTGTACGCGGGCGCCGGTGGCGCGCTGCACCGCGGCACCCCCGCCGAGGTCGCCACCGAGGAGAGCCTGAACACGCGGCACGGGGTGGAGCGGGTGATCCGCGACGCCTTCGCCCGCGCCGCGCGCCGCGAGCGGCGCAAGGTCACCCTGGTGCACAAGACCAACGTGCTCACCCACGCCGGCTCGCTGTGGGCGCGCGCGTTCGAGGCCGTCGCCGCCGAGCACCCCGACGTGACCACGGAGTACCAGCACGTCGACGCCGCCGCGATGTTCCTGGTCACCCAGCCGCAGCGCTACGACGTGGTGGTCACCGACAACCTGTTCGGCGACATCCTCACCGACATCGCCGCGGCGGTCACCGGCGGGATCGGGCTGGCGGCCAGCGGCAGCATCAACCCCGAGGGGGCCTACCCCTCGATGTTCGAGCCGGTGCACGGCTCCGCGCCGGACATCGCCGGGCGCGGCGTGGCCGATCCGGTGGCGGCCGTGCTCTCGGCCGCGCTGCTGCTCGACCAGCTCGGGCACGCCGACGCCGCGGCCCGGGTCACCGCCGCGGTCGGCACGGAGCTGGCCGGCCGGGCCCCGGGCGTACCGCTGCGCACCGAGGAGGTCGGCGACCGGCTGGCCGGGTACGCCGCCTCCTGAGGCCGGCGGGCCCGCCCCACCGGGGCGCCTCCCCCCAGGCCCGCCGCCCCTCCGACGCCACGGGCGCCGCGGCGGGTCACCCGTCCGGCGCCGTCGATGCGCCGGGCGTAGCTACCCCCTGAACGACCGTTCGGGGTAAGTTTCTCGCACCATCTTTCTCGGCATGCGGACCCGTGTGCCGTCCGTCCCCAGGGAGGTCAGCGCGATGAGCGGTGGTGACAAGCTCGACTTCGAGATCCGTCCGAATCCCGCGCCGGTATCCGTCGCCGACCGGGCCGCCCTGCTGGCCAACCCCGGGTTCGGCCGGGTCTTCACCGACCACATGGTCACCATCCGCTACGCCGACGGCAAGGGCTGGTACGACGCCCGGGTCGAGGCGCGCGCGCCGATCCCGATGGACCCGGCCGCCGCGGTCCTGCACTACGCGCAGGAGATCTTCGAGGGCCTGAAGGCGTACCGGACGCCCGACGGCGGGGTCACCATGTTCCGGCCGGAGGCCAACGCCGCCCGGTTCGCCGCCTCCGCCCGGCGGATGGCGATGCCGCCGCTGCCCGAGGAGGCGTTCGTCGACTCGCTGCGCCTGCTCGTCGAGATCGACCGGGACTGGATTCCCGAGGGCGAGGACGGCAGCCTCTACCTGCGTCCGTTCATGTTCGCCAGCGAGGTGTTCCTCGGCGTCCGCCCGGCCAACGAATACCTCTACGTGGTGATCGCCTCGCCGGTCGGCGCGTACTTCTCCGGCGGGGTCAAGCCGGTGACGGTCTGGGTCTCCCCGGACTACACCCGGGCCGCCCCCGGGGGCACCGGCGCGGCGAAGTGCGGCGGCAACTACGCCGCCTCGCTGGTGGCCCAGGCCGAGGCGATCGAGCACGGCTGCGACCAGGTGGTCTTCCTCGACGCGGTGGAGCGCCGCTACGTCGACGAGCTGGGCGGCATGAACGTGTTCTTCGTCTACGACGACGGCACCGTGGCCACCCCACCGCTGACCGGCACGATCCTGCCCGGCATCACCCGGGAGTCGGTGCTCGAGCTGGCCGCCGGCGCGGGGCACCGGATCGAGGAGCGGCCGGTGAGCTTCGCCGACTGGCAGGCCGACGCGGCCAGCGGCCGGCTCCGCGAGGTGTTCGCCTGCGGCACCGCCGCCGTGATCACCCCGATCGGGCAGGTGCGCTTCCCCGACGGCGAGTTCCTGGTCGGCGACGGCGGGCCCGGCCGGGTCACCATGGCCCTGCGCCAGCAGCTCGTCGACCTCCAGCGGGGCATGGCCGACGACCCGCACGGCTGGGTCCGGCGCATCCTCTGACCCGTACGCGCGAGCGTGCCGCCCCCGCGCCGTCCCGGCGCGGGGGCGGCGTCGCCGTCGGCCGCGCCCGCGTCAGTCGAGCAGGTGGTCGCGGAGGGCGGCGAGCTGGGCGTCGGTGACGCCGGCGTGGCGCAGGTAGCCCTCGACCGAGCCGTGGGCCGCCCGCAGCTCGGCGAGGAAGAGCGTCATGGCCTCGGCGGGGCAGGTCAGCACCGGCAGGGTGTGCCCCTCCTGCTGCCCGGTGGCCTCGAACCAGGCGCGGTACCGCTCGCCGGCCTCGGTGCTCAGCGCGTAGTCGGCGGCGATCTCGTCGTCGTCGACGCCGAGCACCGCGAGGGTGAGCCCGCAGACGATGCCGGTGCGGTCCTTGCCGGCGACGCAGTGCACCACCACGGGCGCGTTGGCGCTGTCGGCGATCAGCCCGACGGCCTCGGCGAGCCCGGCCGTGCCGGTCGCCGCGAGGTCGGCGTACCGGTCGGCCAGGTAGCGGGCCAGGTCGGTGCCCGGCTGGTAGGGCCGCTCGCCCCACTCGGCGTGCTCCGGGTGGATGTTGCGCCAGGTCAGGCCGTCGAAGTGGGGGATCCGGCCGTCGCGTTCCACCTCGTAGGGGCGGCGCAGGTCGATGACCGTGCGCACGTCGAGGGCGGCGAACGCCTCCCGGTCGGCGTCGTCGATGCGGTGTGGCGAGTCGGAGCGGTAGAGCCGGCCCCGGCGGACGGTGCGCCCGTCGTGGCCGGAGTGGCCGCCGACGTCGCGGAAGTTGAACATCGTGGCGAACGGGATCCTGCGGTTGACCTCGGTGGCGTCCACGTTGACACGGTAACGGTCTCCCGCGGGTGGCGGGAGACCGTCGTGCGCCGGTGACTACCGGGCGGTGCCGGGCGGGATCGCCGAGTACGTCTCGCCGTAGTAGCCGCCGAGCCGGTCCCGGTAGGTGGGGTCGGTGTCGGCGGTCTCGTCGTACTCCGGGGCGGCCTTGATCTGGTCCTTGCTCCGGTCGACGTGGACCTTGCGCTCGTCGTGGTCGACGTGGTTCACCGTGCCGGCCGGGATCATGACCTTCCGGCCGAAGATCCACGGGCCGGTGTCCACCACCAGGTAGCTGTCGTTGACCTCGTGGCTGGCGTTGTCGATCTTGCCGATGCCGCCGTCGCTGGCCTCGACCTTGTAGCCGACAAGGTCGGCGTCGGCCACCCGCGCCGTGTCCCGGTAGCGCCACGGGTCGAACGTGCCGGCGGGCGCGCCGCCGGCGAACTCGCCCTGGCCGCCGTGGCGCACCGGGTCCGGGCTGCCGTGCGTGCTGTGCGGGTCGAGCCTGTCCATGTGACAACTCCTGCCCCGACTGTCGCCAGTCGTCTCGCCGGATCGAGTCCTCGTCCTGGGAGGAGCTACCCGGGCGGTCGCCGCCGGAAACGGCGGGGGACCGGCGGTGGGCCGGCGCTGGAGACGGCGGTGGGCCGGCGCCGTCGTGCGGCTCCGGCCCACCGGGGCGTACGCGTCAGGCGAGCGCGGCCTGGGCGTCCAGGGTGACCGCGGCGGCGTGCACGACGGCGGCGATGCGCAGCCCCTCGTGCACCTGCTCGCGGCTGAAGCCCGCGCCGCGCAGGGTCTTCTCGTGCGACTCCAGGCACACGCCGCAGCCGGTGATGGCCGAGACGGCCAGGCACCAGAGCTCGAAGTCGGCCTTCTCCACGCCCGGCTTGGCGATGATCTGCATCCGCAGCCGCGCCGGGATCGACTGGTACTGCTCGTCGCCGATCAGGTGCTTGGCCCGGTAGTAGACGTTGTTCATCGCCATGATCGCGGCGGCGCCCTTGGCCGCCTCGATCGCTTCCGGCCCGAGGTGGGTGGCCGCCTCGTCGGCGATCTCCCGCAGCACCACCGGGTTGCGCGCGGCGACGGCGCAGGCCAGGGCGGTGCCCCACGCCTGCTCCGGCTTCAGCGTGCTGGTGCCGATGGTGGAGCCGAGGTTGAGCTTGATGTCCTTGGCATACTCCGGCAGAGCTGCCTTGACCGCGTCCAGACCCACGGTCAGGCCCCGGCGCCGGCGAGCAGCTTGGTGGCGTCCAGGGTCTCGCCGCCCTTGTTCCAGTTGCACGGGCAGAGCTCGTCGGTCTGCAGGGCGTCGAGCACCCGCAGCACCTCGGAGACGTTCCGGCCGACCGAACCGGCGGTCACCATGACGAACTGGATCTCGTTGTTCGGGTCGACGATGAAGGTCGCCCGCTGTGCCACGCCGTCCTCGCCGAGCACGCCGCAGGCGGCGGTCAGCTCGCGCTTGATGTCGCTGAGCATCGGGAACGGCAGCTCGCGCAGGTCCGGGTGGTCCTTGCGCCACGCGTAGTGGACGAACTCGTTGTCGACCGACACGCCGAGGACCTGGGCGTCCCGGTCGGCGAACTCGTCGTTCAGCCGCCCGAACTCGGCGATCTCCGTCGGGCAGACGAAGGTGAAGTCCTTCGGCCAGAAGAAGACGACCCGCCACTTGCCCTCGTGGGACTTGTGGTTGATCGTCTCGAACGCCTTCTCGGCGTCCAGCGACACGCAGGCGGTGAGTTCGTACTCGGGGAAGCGGTCACCGACAGTGAGCACAGGTCCTCCTTGACAGTGGCACGAGGCCGGTAAAACTGGATCGGTTCCAGATACTTCCTCAGCGCTGTTTCCGCCTGGCGGCGGCCGGGTTACTTGTGAAGTGGATCACCAGCTTCCGGTTCCGCCCGCGTACGGGCGCCGGCCGGGGTATCGCGACCCTCCGTCACCGTCCCGTCATGTGGACTATGCCTCCCAAAACCAGTGCTCGGGTGGCAGAGTGGCGATCGTGACCAGCACCTACCTGATTATTCGCACCTAGCGCGCCGGCCTCCCCTCCGCCGAGCGCGCAGACCTCCCGCATCCGCGGGGGGTCTTTTTGTTGCTCTCGAAAGGATCCCTGATGACCTTCCAGGTGTACGACACGACGCTGCGCGACGGTGCCCAGCGCGAGGGGCTCAGCTATTCGGTGGTCGACAAGCTCGCGGTGGCCCGGCTGCTCGACGAGCTCGGGGTCGGCTTCATCGAGGGCGGCTGGCCGGGCGCGGTGCCGAAGGACACGGAGTTCTTCCGCCGGGCGCGCAGCGAGCTGGACCTGAGACACGCGCTGCTGGTGGCGTTCGGGGCCACCCGCCGGGCCGGGGTGCAGGTCGCCGACGACCCGCAGGTGCGCGGTCTGCTCGACGCGCAGACCCCGGCGGTCGCCCTGGTCGCCAAGGCCGACCTGCGGCACGTCGAGCGGGCGCTGCGCACCACCGCCGGGGAGAACCTGGCGATGGTCCACGACACCG
The DNA here is from genome assembly GCF_040295705.1 of Micromonospora sp. NPDC002717. Lineage (NCBI taxonomy): Bacteria > Bacillati > Actinomycetota > Actinomycetes > Micromonosporales > Micromonosporaceae > Micromonospora > Micromonospora sp. NPDC002717. The sequence goes on from NZ_JBEOVW010000005.1 coordinate 71,857, forward strand.
TGGCGCACCTGGTGGCGGAGGGTCGCCGGGTCTTCGTCGACGGCGAGCACTTCTTCGACGGCTACCGGTCCGACCCGGCGTACACGGCCTCCGTGGTGGAGACCGCGCTCGCCGCCGGCGCCGAGCGGTTCGTGCTCTGCGACACCAACGGCGGCATGCTGCCCTCCCAGGTGAGCGCCGCCATCGCCGACCTGACCGCCCGGCTGGGCGTGGGCCCGGAGCTGCTCGGCATCCACTGCCAGAACGACACGGCCTGCGCCGTGGCGAACACGATCGCCGCCGTCGAGGCGGGGGTGCGGCACTTCCAGGGCACCGCGAACGGCTACGGCGAACGCCCCGGCAACGCCGACATCTTCGCCGTGGTCGCCAACCTCCAGCTCAAGCTCGGGCTGCCCGTCCTACCGGACGGCTGCCTGGGGCAGATGGTGCGGGTCTCCCACGCCATCGCCGAGATCGCCAACATCGCCCCCGACACCCACCAGGCCTACGTCGGGGCCGCGGCCTTCGCCCACAAGGCGGGGCTGCACGCGAGCGCGATCAAGGTGGATCCGCTGCTCTACAACCACGTGGACCCACAGGTGGTGGGCAACGACATGCGGATCCTCGTCACCGAGATGGCCGGCCGGGCCAGCGTCGAGCTCAAGAGCCGCGAGCTCGGCCTGGACCTGGCCGGCCATCCGGAGGCGCTGTCCCGGGTGACCGGGCGGGTCAAGGAACTGGAGGCCGACGGCTGGTCGTTCGAGGCCGCCGACGCCTCGTTCGAGCTGCTGGTCCGCGCCGAGCTGGACACCGCGCCGCCGAGGCCGTTCACGCTGGAGTCGTACCGGGTGCTGGTCGAGCACCGGGAGGACGGCGCGGTGGTCTCCGAGGCGACCGTCAAGATCCGCGTACGCGGGGAGCGGGTGATCGCCACCGCGGAGGGGAACGGCCCGGTCAACGCCCTGGACGAGGCGCTGCGGGCCGGGCTGGCCCGGCACTACCCGCAGCTGCGCGACTTCGAGCTGGCCGACTTCAAGGTGCGGATCCTGGAGGGCAGCAGCGGCACCGGAGCGGTGACGCGGGTGCTGCTGGAGACCGCCGACCGCAACGGCCGCGACTGGACCACGGTCGGCGTGCACCCCAACGTCGTCGAGGCGAGCTGGCACGCCCTCGTCGACGCCCTCACCTACGGCCTCGACCGCGCCCGGGTCTGAGGCGGCCCGGTCCGGTGCGGCCGGCCACGCGGACGCCGGTGGACACCGCGCGGGCACCGGCCACGCGGCGGGCCGGCGGGTCAGCCGGCCGGCAGGCGTAGCTCGGCCAGGACGGCGCGGTGGTCGCTGCCCGGCACCCGGTGCACGGCCACCGCCCGTACGGCGATCCGGCGGTCGACCAGCACATGGTCGATGGTCACCGGCGGGATCGGGTCGCCGTCGTAGGGGCCCCAGGTGCCGGTGAGGCCGGCGCCGACCTCGTCGGCGGCGTCGACGTAGCCGGTGGCCAGCAGGGCGCGCAGCGGGGCGTGGTCGAGGGTGGCGTTGAAGTCGCCGGCCAGGATCCGCAGCGGCCCGTCCGGCGTCGCGGGCGGCTGCGCGGCCAGGTCGGTGCGCCAGTGGCCGACCTGGTCCACCGCGTACGGCGCCGCCGGGTGCGCCGACTCGACCCGCACCGGCGGTGCCCCGGGCACCGTCACCGTGCCGTACGCCTGGTCGAAGCCCCAACCGCCGCGATTGCGCCGGACGCCGCCCTCGTCGACCGGGAACCGGGCGTAGAGCCCGGAGCCGACCGTGCCCGGCTGCGGGTCGAGGTGCCGGTGGGGGAGCAGCCGGTCCAGGCCGAGCCGGTCCAGCTCCGCCGCGGCCCCGGGGGTGAACTCCTGCACGGTGAGCACGTCGACGCGGTGCCGCTCGACCAGGTCGACCAGCGCCCGCGCGTCGGCGGCCCCGGCGAGCAGGTTGGCGGTCAGCACCCGCACCGTCGGCCCCGCGGCCGAGGGCTGCCCGGCGGGCAGGGCCCGGGGCGCGACCACGGCCACCAGCGCCGTCGTGACCACCGCCGCGACCACCGCGGGCCACCGGCGCCGCAGGGCGAGCGCGAGCACCAGCGGCAGCAGGCTCCCGGCGGCCACGTACGGGGTGAAGGCCAGCAGTTGGACCAGCGGCCCATGGTCGAGGCCGGCCAGCCGCAGGGCTGCCCAGGCGGCCCCGGGCGCGACGGCCGCCCAGCAGAGCGCGGTGCCCGATCGTCCCGCCCGGCTGCCCGTCACCCGTTCCGCCGCCCCGGTGGTCATGGCCGCGCCTCGGTGATCATGGGAGCGCCTGCGTGATCATGGCTGGAGAGTAGCCCGGCCCCCCGCGCGCCGCGGCCCCGTCGCCTCCGTCACGCCCATTCGTGAATGCCGGGACATTCGCATTTCATAAATTGTCGACGGCCGTCGAACGGCCTGGCGAAGCGTGATCAACTATTGACGTCCGGCTTTTTGCGATGCTACGTTCCAGTGGGTTGAGACGTCGAAACTCTGAGTAGTAATACCTGGTCAAGGCCGGTGGAATTCGTCGAGTCGGCAACATCTATGGTGCGGCCTGAAGTGCGGGCTTCCGGCGGTTGTCGCTCATTTTCCCGGCTCCAGAATGGAAATCTGCCGTCCCGTGACAACGCGGGGACGGCCGAATCCGCACGGTCAACAAAAGGGAGACCCTGTCATGACCACACTCTTCCGACGCAAGGCGGTGGCGGTGGCCTTCGCCGCCCTGGCGCTCACCCTGGCCGGGGGCGGCATCGCCGTCGCCCAGCCGGCGGCGAAGGCGCCCGCCGAGGTCGCCGCGCCGTCCGTCCGCCAGCCAGGCGACGGCGGCCAGCCGGCGGTGACCCCCGCCGAGGCCCGCAGGGCCAGGGCCGCGCTGGCGCAGGGCCCGTCCACGCAGGCGACCGCGCCGGGCACCATCTCCTTCGCCGTTGTCAGCAGCGGCGGCACGCTGCTCCGCGGCTCGCCCGAGGCGGTCTCCGCCACGAAGTACGGCCCCGGGCAGTACCAGGTCCTGTTCACCTACAACGTCACGCTGAAGGGCTTCAAGGCCACCATCGGCACCACCGACCCGTACAACGTGCCGCCGGGCGGGGAGATCTCGGTGGCGCCGCGGCTCCAGACACCGAACGCGGTCTTCGTCCAGACCCGCAACTCGTCCGGCAGCCCGTCCGACCGGCCCTTCCACCTGACCATCACCAACTGACGCACCCGCTGACGCGCCGGCCCCCACCGCCCGTGGGGGCCGGCGCCACGCGGTGGACCACCGGCGGGCGAGTCGGGTACGCGGGTGCCCCCGCCGGTGTGTGGCCGGCCGCGTCGTCGCTGCCAACCCGGGAGGCTCGTCCCGGTTCGGGCAGGTAAGGACCGCCCCGGCGCTGATAATCCGACGTTTGTCCGAGGGTCGCCACGGGAAGCAAGCACCGTGACGGACATCTCGGACACCCTGGCCAGCGTGCCCAGCCCGGCCGATCCCGACGCGAGTTCCGCCGAGCTGGAACAGACCCTCTTCGAGGTCAAACGCGTGATCGTCGGGCAGGATCGGCTCGTCGAGCGCCTGCTCACCGCCCTCGTCGCCGACGGGCACTGCCTCCTGGAGGGCGTGCCCGGGGTGGCCAAGACCCTCGCCGCGCAGACCCTCGCCACCGTGGTCGGCGGCACCTTCTCCCGGATCCAGTTCACCCCCGACCTCGTCCCGTCGGACATCGTCGGCACCCGGATCTACCGGGCGTCGAAGGAGACCTTCGACATCGAGCTGGGCCCGGTCATGGCCAACCTGGTGCTCGCCGACGAGATCAACCGCGCCCCCGCCAAGGTGCAGTCCGCGCTGCTGGAGGCGATGGCGGAGCGCCAGGTCTCCATCGGCGGGCGCAGCTACGCCGTGCCCGACCCGTTCCTGGTGCTGGCCACCCAGAACCCGATCGAGTCCGAGGGGGTCTACCAACTGCCGGAGGCGCAGCGCGACCGGTTCCTGATGAAGATCGTGGTCGACTACCCGAGCGACGCCGACGAGCTGGCCATCCTCTACCGGATGAGCGCCGACCGGCCCACCGCCCGGCGGGTGCTCGACCCGCAGCGGCTGCGCGACCTCCAGGCCCGCGCCACCCACGTCTTCGTGCACCACGCCCTCGCCGAGTACGTCGTCCGGCTCATCCTCGCCACCCGCGACCCCGGCCGGTTCGGCCTGCCGGAGATCGCCCCGCTGCTCGCGTACGGGGCGAGCCCCCGGGCCACGCTCGGGCTGGTCGCCGCCGCTCGGGCCCAGGCGCTGCTGCGCGGCCGGGAGTACGTGCTGCCCGAGGACATCCGCGAGCTGGCCGTCGACGTGCTGGCCCACCGGCTGGTGCTCTCCTTCGACGCGGTCGCCGACGGGGTGTCCGCCGAGTCGCTGGTGCGCCGGCTGGTCGAGGCGGTGCCGCCGCCCCGCGTCGCCACCGGCCACCCCGAGTTCGCGACCGACCTGGCGGCGGCATGAGGTGGCGCGGGGCCACCGCGCCGGCGTCCGTGCCGGCCGACCCGGGGCTGGCCGACCTCGCCCCGGACCGGCGGCTGCGCCGCCTGGAACTGACCGTCACCCGGCGGCTCGACGGCCTGCTGCACGGCCGGTACCGCGGCCTGCTCCCCGGGCCGGGCAGCGAGCCGGCCGGCAGCCGGGAGTACCGCCCCGGTGAGGACGAGGTGCGCCGGATGGACTGGGCGGTGACCGCCCGGACCACGGTCCCGCACGTCCGCGAGGTCGACGCCGACCGGGAGCTGACCACCTGGCTGCTGGTGGACGCCAGCCCCAGCATGGAGTACGGCACCGCCGAGCTGGACAAACGCGAACTGGCGGTGGCGGCCGTGGCGGCGGTCGGCTTCCTCACCGCCGGGGTCGGCAACCGGCTCGGCGCGCAGGTGCTCGGCCCGGCCGGGCTGCGTCGCTTCCCGCCCCGCAGCGGGCGTACCCACCTGCTCGGGCTGCTCCGGGCCCTGCTGACCGCGCCGCGCGCCAGCGCGTACGACGAGCGCCGCCCGCCGCCCGGCGGCCCCGACCTGGCCGATGGGCTGGCCGCCGTACACCGGGTGGCGCTCCGGCGCGGCCTCGTGGTGGTGGTCTCGGACTTCCTCGACGGCCTGCCCGACGACCCCCGGCACGCGCCGGCCTGGGAGGCGCCCCTGCGCCGGCTCGCCGTGCGGCACCAGGTGCTCGCCGTGCAGGTCACCGACCCGCGCGAACTGGAACTGCCGGACGTCGGCCTGATCACCCTGGTCGACCCGGAGACCGGCCGGACGCGGGAGGTGTGGACCGGCGACCCGCGCCTGCGCGAGCGGTACGCGGTCGCCGCCGCCGCCCAGCGCGACCAGGTGGGCCAGGCGCTACGCCGCAGCGGGGCGACCCACCTGCCGCTGCGCACCGACCGCGACTGGAGCGCGGACATCGTGCGCCACGTGCACGCCCAGCGGCGGCTCGTGGCGGCCCCGGCCGGCGCGGCCCGGGGAGGTGCGGCGTGATCTGGCAGTCACCCGTCCGGCTCTGGCTGCTGCTCGGGGTGCTCGCCCTGGCCGTCGGCTACCTGCTGATGCAGCGCCGGCGCAGTCGGTACGCGGTCCGCTTCACCAACCTGCGGCTGCTCGACCGGGTCGCGCCGCAGCGGCCGACCTGGCGGCGGCACCTGCCGGCCGGGCTCTTCCTCGCCATGCTGGCGCTGCTGGTGGTCGGCTTCGCCCGGCCGACGGCGGAGGTGCGGGTCCCCCGTGAGCGGGCGACGGTGATGGTGGCCGTGGACGTCTCGACCTCGATGCTCGCCGGCGACGTGGAACCCGACCGGCTCAGCGCCGCCAAGGAGTCCGCCCGGCGCTTCGTCGACAGCCTGCCCGACGAGTTCAACGTCGGGTTGGTCGCCTTCGCGGGCAGCGCGGCGGTGCTGGTGCCGCCGAGCACCGACCGGGAGGCGCTGCACGAGGGGGTCGAGCGGCTGGTCGAGGGGGCCACCGGGGTGCAGGGCACGGCCATCGGCGAGGCCATCAGCACCTCGCTCGGCGCGGTGAAGGGCTTCGACAGCCAGGCGGCCAAGGACCCGCCGCCGGCCCGGATCATCCTGCTCTCCGACGGCGCGAACACCTCCGGCATGGACCCGATGGAGGCGGCGGCCGACGCGGTGACCATGAAGGTGCCGGTGCACACCATCTCGTTCGGCACCCCGGGCGGCACGGTGGACCGGGGCGGCCGGCCGATCCAGGTGCCGGTGGACGGGCAGACCCTGCGCGCGGTCGCCGAGGAGACCGGGGGCGGGTTCCACGAGGCCCACACCAGCGACGAGCTGCGCGCCGTCTACGACGACATCGGCACCTCGGTGGGCTACCGCACCGAACGGCAGGACGTCTCGGCCCGCTTCATCGGCCTGGGACTGGTGTTCGCCATGGGCGCCGCGGCCGGCTCGATGCGCTGGTTCTCCCGGCTGCCCTGACCCGTACGGCCACCGCCGAGAAGAACACGTGAGGAGCGTACGCATGGCAGTGCAGACCGGGTTGGGCGAGCCGCGCGGCCCATGGTTCATCTCGCCGGAGCTGGACCCGGACGGGCGGTCCCGGTGGGACGGGCCCGGGTCGGACCGTGGCCCGGCCGGGTGGCGCCGGCACGGGCGGCTGCTGGCCGGGCTGGCGGTGGTGGCCCTGTCCACCGCCTCCGGCGCGGTGGCCGGCGGCGTGGTGGCCAGCCGGGACGGCGCGCCCGGCCCGGCGGCGGCCTCGGCGGCCCCGGTCCCGGCGGAGCTGGTGACCGCGGCCGAGAAGACCGTGCCGGGGGTCGTCTCGGTGCTCGTGGGGGGCGGCGGCGGGGCCTCGGCGACCGGCTCCGGCTTCGCCGTCGACGACCAGCAGCACATCATCACCAACGACCACATCCTGGCGAAGGGCGGTGGCGGCTCGGTGACGGTGGAGCTGCCGGACGGGCGGCGGTTCGCCGCCGAGGTGGTCGGCCGGGAGCCACGCAGCGACCTCGCGGTGCTCCGGGTGCCCCCGTCGGCCGGCCTGGCGGCGCTGCCGCTGGCCAAGCCGGGGTCGACCCGGGTCGGCGAGCCGGTGCTGGCGGTCGGCTCGCCGCTGGGGCTCGCCGGCACCGTCACCGCCGGCATCGTGAGCGCCCTGGACCGGGAGGTGCGCCTCGGCGACAACCGGCACACCGCGGTGCAGACCGACGCCTCCATCAACCCGGGCAACTCGGGCGGCCCGCTGGTCAACGCGCGCGGCGAGGTGGTGGGGGTGAACACCGCGATCGCCACCATCGACGGCAACGGCTCCATCGGGATCGGCTTCGCCATCCCCATCGAACAGGTGCAGAAGACCGCTGACACGATCATCGGAAAGGGCGGCTGAGCTGCCCTCATGCCCGCCCGTACCGGGGTGGGAACGTGAGAACTGTCGGATACCCGGCGCGGAATGATCGGACAATGGAAATATTACGCTGAGTGTGGATACTGGCGTGGGTGGAGCGTCCTGTCATCGTGGCCCTCCTGCTGGTGGGCCTGATCATCGGAACCGGTGTCGGGTCGGCGTACGCCCGGGCGCGACGCGGGTGGGCCGACTACCAGACCGTCAAGAAGACCGTGCCCGGTGCCCGGCGCACCGCGTGGCTGCTGATCAAGGTCGCCACCACGAAGATCGGGGTGATCGCCCTGCTGCTCGTCGGGGCGGTCGCGTACGCCGCCGTCGACTCCGACGCCGAGCCCGCGCCACCCGGCCCGACCACGAGCCCGTCCGCCACCCCGAGCACCTCGCCGGGGCGTTAGCCTCGGGGTGTGGACGACGGACTGCGGGTGACCGACCGGTGGGTCGTCCCCGCCGCTGAGCTGCGGGAGCGCTTTTCCCGCTCGTCCGGCCCCGGCGGCCAGGGCGTCAACACCACCGACTCCCGCGTCGAGCTGAGCTACGACCTGGGCACCTCGCCCGGGGTGCCTGAATCGCTGCGGGCGCGGGCGCTGGACCGGCTCGCCGGGCGGCTCGTCGACGGCGTGCTGACCGTCACCGCCAGTGAACACCGGGCGCAGTTGGCCAACCGGGAGGCGGCCCGGGAACGGCTCGCCGCGCTGCTGCGCGAGGCGGCGGCCCCGCCGCCCCCGCCCCGCCGGCCGACCCGGCCCTCGCGCGGGGCCAAGGAACGCCGGCTGGCCGAGAAGAAGCGCCAGTCGCAGCGCAAGCGCGACCGCCGCGTCGACGGCGACTGACGGACGACCGCGGCGACCGACGGGCAGGGCGGCCGACGGGCCGGAGGGCCGCTACCGGCGGATCTACGCCGGCAGGGCGTCGAGCAGCCGGGCTCGCAGCACGGCGGCCCGGTCGGCGAACCCCCGCTGCGCGGCGGCGTACTCGGCCCGCCCCTCCGGGGTCTCCACCCGCACCGGCGGGTAGCCCAGGTCGGACAGGTCGTACGGGGACGCCCGCATGTCCAGGGTGCGGATCTCCCTGGCCAGCTCGAAGCAGTCCGCGACGAGTTCGGCGGGCACGAGTGGCGACAGCTTGTACGCCCACTTGTAGAGGTCCATGTTGGCGTGCAAACAGCCCGGCTGCTCGTGGGCGTGCTGCGTCTCCCGCGTCGGGGTGAGCAGGTTCAACGGCCGGGCCGGCGTGGTGAAGAACCGGTACGCGTCGAAGTGGCTGCACCGCACCCCGCGCTCCTCCACCACGGCCGCGGTCCGCTCCGGGCTCAGCCGCAGCGGCCAGGCGTTGTGGCGTACCTCCGCCTGGGTCTGCCGGTAGACCATGGCCCACTCGTGCATCCCGAAACAGCCGAGGTGCGCCGGCCGGCCGGCGGTCGCCACCAGCAGCGCCCGGATCCACTCGACCGACTCGGCGCGCCGCGCGCGTACCCCCTCGGTGTCGAGGGTGACCCCGGCGGCGGTGGCGCGGTAGTCCCGGCCGAACTCGGCCGGGTCCGCGTCGCGCAGCGCCACCCCGGCCCCCGGGTGCCACCGGCGCAGCTGGGCCGGGCGGTGCGAGTAGTAGGTGAAGAGGAAGTCCTCCACCGGGTGCTTCCCGCCCCGGCGGCGGCGCGCCAGGTGCGGGGTGAGCCAGGCGTCGACCCGTTCCTCGTGCGCCCGGCGCCGGGCCCGCCAGCACGCCGCGTCGAGCACGGCGGTCGGGGCGAGGGCGGCGGTCACGGACCCAGGGTACGACCGCCGCCCGGCCGCCGGTCAGGGCACGTCCACCCGGACCCCGGCGGAGAACACCCCGCTGCGCAGCTCCAACTGCTGCGGCGGCGCCTGCCCGTCGACCGTGAAGACCAGCGGCAGCACCATCCGGCTGCCGCCCGCCATCGGCTGGGCGAAGACGTCGCGGCCCTGGTTGGCGGCCCGGGTGGCCTGCTCGTCGGTGCTGACGAAGTTGCCGTCCGGCAGGTACGCCCGTTGCAGGCGGCCGTGCCAGCTCTGCTTCTCCGGGGTGAGGTTGCGCACCCCGACCGTGGCCTGGCACTGCCGCGCGCCGCGGCCCGGCTCGCAGGCGACCCGGAAGACGGTGAACTCGAACGCCGACTCGCGCAGCGGCTCGCCGATCGCGCCGTTGGTGCCCCGGCCGATCCACGCGCCGCTGGTCGGCTGGCTGTCGGTGTCGATGGCCGCGACCTCCCGGGTGGCCGTCCAGGCGGCGGTGCCCACCGTGCCGGCCAGCACCGCGGCGGCCACCGGCACGATCAGCCAGACGGACGGCGTGCGGCGGGTCTGCGCCGGCCGGGGCGTGGCGGGCCGCGGGTAGACGGTCCCCCGCCCGCCGGGCGCGAGGGCCGCGGCGACGGGCCGGCGGCGCCGCCGCCGCCACGTCCAGACCCCGCCGAGCGCGAGCACCGCCACCGTGGCCAGCCCGGCCAGCAGCACGGGTGTCCGACGCCACGCCGGCGTCTCCGGGGTCTCCTTCGCCGCCGCCGCCGGCGCGGCCGCGTTCCAGGTCGCCGTCGCGCAGTCGTACGGCCGGCTGCCGTCGCGGGCGAAGGCGCAGGCCGGCGCGGTCAGCGGCCGGTCCGGGGCGGCGGTGGTCAGCGTCGTGCCCAGGGTGGTGGTGCTGCGGGCGGGCAGCTTGAGCTGCCAGGTCACCGCGGTGGCGGACTGGCCGGTGGCGCGGGTGGCCCGGCCGCCGGTGGTGATGGCGGTCGCCGAGGCGCCGGGCGGCAGCTCCTGCCGCACGGTGGTGTCCACCGGCGTGTTGCCGGCGTTGCGGACCTGGATCCGGTAGCGCGGCGCCGGCGTGCTCTCCGGCGCCACCGCCACCGTGACCGGCGGCTTCGCCACCGGCGGGGCGGCCCGGGTCGGGGTGGGCACCGCCGGCGGCACCGACGGCATCGCCGGCGCCGGGGTCGGCGCGGCCGCCGCCGGTGGTGGCTGCGCGGCCGCCGCGGGTGGTGCCGCCGTGGGCAGTGCCGGCGCGGCGGCGAGGATGCCGAGGCAGTGGACGAACACTGCGAGGGCCCTGTGGTGTCGTGTCGATGCAGGCATACGAACGAACCTCCGGAGCCGACGCTAGGGGCGGGGCGACGCCGGGCGGGTACGAAGTCGCGAAGTCCGCCCCGGGGCGCGGGACGTGGCGTAGGGTGCGCGGCCCGGGGGCGCGCCTGGGGTTGCGCGGGCCGGTCGGTGCCAGGGTGCGCGGGCGGGACGGGCGCGCCTACGGCGCCTCGGGACGGGCGCGCCTACGGCGCCTCGGGCCGGGCGGCGCGCCGCCGCGCTGCTGCCCGCCGGCCGGGATCCGCCGGGGCGGGTCGTGGCCTGGGCCGGGGCGCGGGTCGTCCGGGACTAGATTGGCCTGGTGCGTATCGCTCGTTTTGCTCAGGCCAAGGGAATGTCGTTCGGGGTCGTCGAGGGCGAGCCGGAGGCGGGCCCGCAGGGCCTGACCGTCGCCGAGATCGAGGGCCACCCGTTCGGCCAGATCCAGTTCTCCGGCGCCCGCTGGGCGCTCTCCGACGTCCGGCTGCTCTCGCCGATCCTGCCCAGCAAGGTCGTCTGCGTCGGGCGCAACTACGCCGAGCACGCCGCCGAACACGGCACCGAGGTGCCGAAGGAGCCGCTGCTGTTCCTCAAGCCGTCCACGTCGGTGATCGGGCCCCGCGACGCGATCCGGCTGCCGATCTTCTCCAAGCAGGTCGAGCACGAGGCGGAGCTGGCGGTGGTGATCGGCGCGCCGGGCGCCCGGCGCGCCGACCGGGCCGCCGCGGAGCGGGCCATCTTCGGCTACACCTGCGCCAACGACGTCACGGCCCGGGATCTCCAGCGCTCCGACGGCCAGTGGACCCGCGCCAAGGGCTTCGACTCGTTCTGCCCGATCGGGCCGTGGATCACGACCGGGCTCGACGTGCGGGACCTGGAGGTCCGGTGTGAGGTGGGTCGCAATCCCGAGGAGATGGAGGTCCGCCAGCTCGGCCGTACGCGGGACATGGTCTTCGACGTGCCGGCCCTGGTGTCGTACGTCTCGCACGTGATGACGCTGCTCCCCGGCGACGTGGTGCTCACGGGCACGCCGGCGGGGGTTAGCCCGCTCACGGACGGGGATACGGTCACCGTGCGGATCGAGGGGATCGGGGAGCTGACCAATCCGGTGGTGCCCGTCGCCTGATCCGGGTCGAGGCCCGGTTTTCGCAGCTCAGAGGCGGTTCCGGGGGCTCGATTTGGCCTGTCGGCACCGGGAGGGTAAAGTTTGTTCCCGGCACCGCAAGGGGCCAATGGGGTATGGGGTAATTGGCAGCCCGACTGATTCTGGTTCAGTTAGTCTAGGTTCGAGTCCTGGTACCCCAGCGCAGCCGAGGTTCGAGAGAGCCTCGGGCGCTGGATCTCGGTGGAGAGAAGCTCCGGTTCCCGTCAGGGAGTCGGAGGTTCTCTCTGATAGAGTCCAGCAACGCCGCTCGGGAGAGCGGTGTGGCAAGGAAGTTCTGGCCCCGTCGTCTAGCGGCCCAGGACGCCGCCCTCTCAAGGCGGTAGCGCCGGTTCGAATCCGGTCGGGGCTACAGCATCGGCCCGTCTCACCCTGGTGAGGCGGGCCGTTTCGCATTTCCGACCCGGTTCGGTTGCCACCCGCCCGGTCTGCGCCGATCCTGCCCGTCCGGCCGCCTCTGCCCCGTTTCCTACGGCGACCGCGTGCCGGCCGCCCGGCACCTGGCGTCGCGGAGGCCCGCGCGCCCGCCCGACCCGGTGCCGGCCCCCTCAGGGGACGCCGCTAGACTACAGCGGCACCGTTCGCAAGGGCGGTGGAAGCAGGGAAAGTCTTGGCCCCGTCGTCTAGCGGCCCAGGACGCCGCCCTCTCAAGGCGGTAGCGCCGGTTCGAATCCGGTCGGGGCTACAACACGAATGGTCCGCCTCGCTCCAGCGAGGCGGACCATTTCGCTGTTCCAGCCACCCCGCTTTCCAGCCGGCGCGGCTTCCGGCTTCCGGCTTCCGGCTACCGGTCCTGGCCCGGCTCTCGGCTGCCGTCCTGGCCCGGCTCTCGGCGGCCCGCGCGGGCTCTCGGCACCGCCCGGATTCCGGCTCCCCGGCCGAATGCCGGCGGCCCGCCCGCCTGCCGGACCCCGGCCTGGAAGGCCGCCGGCGGGTGGGTCAGAGGCCGGAGAGGCGTTGGCCGGCCCGGACGACGGCCATGGCGTGGCGTTCGCCGGGGCGGCGGCCGAGGCGCTCGATCGGGCCGGAGACGCTGATCGCGGCGATGACCCGACCGGTGCGGTCGCGGATCGGCGCTGAGATGCTCGCCACACCGGCCTCCCGCTCGGCGACACTCTGCGCCCAGCCGCGGCGGCGTACCTCGGCGAGGGTGCGGCCGGTGAACTTCGACCTGGGCAGCAGCGGCATCACCGCCTCCGGCGGCTCCCACGCGAGCAGGATCTGGGCCGCCGAGCCGGCCGTCATCGGCAGCACCGAGCCGACCGGCACGGTGTCCCGCAGGCCGCTGGCCCGCTCGGCGGCGGCCACGCAGATCCGCTCGTCGGCGCGGCGCAGGTAGAGCTGCGCGCTCTCGCCGGTGGCGTCGCGCAGGGCGGCCAGCAGCGGCTCCGCCGCCGTCAGGAGCACGTCCGGCGCGGCGTTGGCGAGCTCACCCAGGCGCGGGCCGGGGCGCCAGCGGCCCTGGGTGTCCCGGACGAGCATCCGGTGGATCTCCAGCGCCTGCGCCAGCCGGTGCGCGGTCGCCCGGGGCAGCTTGGTGCGTTCAACGAGTTCGGCCAGGCTGGCGCCGTCGACGCAGGCGGCCAAGATGACCACCGCCTTGTCGAGAACGCCGACACCGCTCATACTGTGTCCCACAAGCCGAAATTTACCTCCCAGAATTTAGGATGTCCAGATGGTGGGAGTCACTACTACCGAGCCGAGGACCCTGGCCGAGAAGGTCTGGGACGCGCACGTCGTACGGGCCGCCGAGGGCGAGCCCGACCTGCTCTTCATCGACCTGCACCTGCTGCACGAGGTGACCAGCCCGCAGGCCTTCGACGGGCTGCGCCTCGCCGGCCGCCGGGTGCGCCGCACCGACCTCACGCTCGCGACAGAGGACCACAACACCCCGACCGGGTACGCCGACCCGTCGTTCCGGGAACGGCGTGGCGACCTGCTCACCATCGCCGACCCCACCTCGCGCACACAGATCGAGACGCTGCGCCGCAACTGCGCCGAGTTCGGCGTGCGGCTGCACCCGTTGGGCGACGCCAACCAGGGCATCGTGCACGTCATCGGCCCGCAGCTCGGCGTCACCCAGCCCGGCATGACCATCGTGTGTGGCGATTCGCACACCGCCACCCACGGCGCGTTCGGGGCGCTCGCGTTCGGCATCGGCACGAGCGAGGTCGAGCACGTGCTGGCCACCCAGACGCTGCCGCAGAGCCGGCCGAAGACGATGGCGGTGAACGTGACGGGGCAGCTCGCCCCCGGGGTCACCGCCAAGGACCTGGTGCTCGCGCTGATCGCCCAGGTCGGCACCGGCGGCGGTCGCGGCCACATCGTCGAGTACCGCGGCGAGGCGATCCGGTCGCTGTCCATGGAGGGGCGGATGACCATCGCCAACATGTCGATCGAGTGGGGCGCCAAGGCCGGCATGATCGCGCCCGACGAGACCACGTTCGCGTACCTGAAGGGGCGGCCGAACGCCCCGCAGGGCGCCGACTGGGACGCGGCGGTCGCCTACTGGCGGAGCCTGCCCACCGACGAGGGCGCGACCTTCGACGCCGAGGTGACCCTCGACGCCAGCGCGGTCACCCCGTTCGTCACCTGGGGCACCAACCCGGGTCAGGGCGCGCCGCTGGGCGCGTCGGTGCCGGACCCGGAGGAGTTCGTCACCGACGCCGAGCGGACCGCCGCGCGCCGCGCGCTGGAGTACATGGACCTGCGCCCCGGCACCCCGCTGCGCGACCTCGCGGTCGACGTGGTCTTCGTCGGCTCCTGCACCAACGGCCGGCTGGAGGACCTCCGGGCCGCCGCCGACGTGCTGCGCGGGCACCGGGTCGCCGACGGGGTGCGGATGCTCGTCGTGCCCGGCTCCGCCGCCGTCCGCGAGGCGGCCGAGGCGGAGGGGCTGGACAAGGTCTTCACCGACGCCGGGGCCGAGTGGCGCTTCGCCGGCTGCTCGATGTGCCTGGGCATGAACCCGGACACGCTCTCCCCGGGCCAGCGCTCCGCGTCCACCTCCAACCGCAACTTCGAGGGCCGCCAGGGCCGGGGCGGACGCACCCACCTGGTCTCCCCGCCGGTCGCCGCCGCCACCGCCGTGGCGGGCCGGCTGGCCGCTCCCGCCGACCTGTAGAAGGGCACACCGCAGATGGAGAGGTTCACCACCCACACCGGCACCGCCGTGCCGCTGCGCCGTTCCAACGTGGACACCGATCAGATCATCCCCGCCGTGTACCTCAAGCGGGTGACCCGGACCGGTTTCGCGGACGGCTTGTTCAGCGCCTGGCGCGAGGACCCCGAATTCGTGCTCAACGATGCGGCGTATTCCGGTTCGTCGATTCTCGTGACCGGTCCGGAGTTCGGCACCGGCTCCTCCCGGGAGCACGCCGTCTGGGCGCTGCGCGACTGGGGCTTCCGTGCCGTGATCTCCCCCCGCTTCGGCGACATCTTCCGGGGCAACGCGCTCAAGGAGGGGTTGCTCCCGGTCGAGTTGGAATTGAAAGCGGTCGAGGAGATCTGGGATCTCGTCGAGTCCGACCCGACCACCCCGGTCACCGTCGACCTGACCGCCCGGCAGGTCCGGGTCGGTGAGGCCACCTGGTCGTTCCCGCTCGACGACTTCAGCCGCTGGCGGCTGATGGAGGGCTTGGACGACATTGGACTCACCCTCCGGCACGAGGCCGAGATCGGCGCCTTCGAGGCCACCCGGCCGCCGTTCCTGCCCTCGGTCGCATAGCCGTACGCCCGATCCCGTAGCGGTTTCCGCCCCCGCCGGTCTGACCGGTGGGGGCGAATCCGTTACGACACAAGGGCTTTTTTCCACCGAATGTTTGTGTCCCGGCAGCACAGGGCATACCGTGCGCGCAGAATGGCTCGCGTCGAGTCAGTTGCACAATCGGGAGGAAGTCGTGAACAAGGCCGAGCTCATCGAGGCGCTCGCCGTTCGCCTGGGGGACCGGAAGACGGCGACGGCCGCGCTTGACGCGGTCCTCGCTGAGGTCCAGGCGGCGGTCACCAAGGGCGAGAAGGTGGCGATCACCGGATTCGGAGCGTTCGAAAAGCGCGTCCGGGGCGCCCGAACAGCGCGCAACCCACGGACCGGCGAGGCGGTGAAGGTCAAGAAGACATCCGTCCCGACCTTCCGCCCGGGCGCCGGGTTCAAAGAGATGGTGGCCAGCGGCAAGGTGCCGAAGGCCACGGCGGCGGCGAAGAAGACCGCCGCGGCCGCCGCCAAGGCCACGGGTGCCAAGGCCACGGGTGCCAAGGCGGCGGGTGCCAAGGCGGCGGGTGCCAAGGCGGCGGGTGCCAAGGCGACCGGTGCCAAGGCCACCACGGCCGCGGCGAAGAAGACCACCGCGGCGAAGGCCACCGCGGCGAAGAAGACGGCCGCGGCCAAGAAGACCACGGCGGCGAAGGCGGCCAAGACCACCGCGGCGAAGAAGACCACGACCGCCAAGGCCGCCCCGGCGAAGAAGACCGCCGCGGCGAAGACGACCGCGGCCAAGAAGACGACCGCAGCCAAGAAGACGACCGCGGCCAAGAAGGCCCCGGCGAAGAAGGCCCCGGCGAAGAAGGCCGCGGCCAAGCGCTGATGTCGAGCGGTACGAGGGCGTCCACCGGCACGGTGGGCGCCCTCGCCGCGTCCACGCGCCCGCCGTCGGGGCGTTGACCGCAACGGTGCGCCGCACGCAGAATCGCCGCACCCCTTCCGGTCGGCGAAAGGCAGCCCCGTGCGCTACCGCCACCGCACCACCCTCACCCTCGCCCTGGGCGTCGTGCTGCTGGTCGACGTGCTGCGTGTCTTCCTGCCGGCGGTCATCACCATCTTCGGGCAGGCCGCCTCGACCCCGGCCGAGCTGCTGGGGGCGTTCGCGCTCGGCTGGTTCGTGCTCGCCCTGGCCGCGCCCGCGCTGGTCCGCCGGGTCGGCGCCCGCCCGGTCACGCTCGTCGCCGCCGTCCTGCTGGTCGCCGCCCGGCTCGCCGTCACCGGCCAACCGGGCGGGCGGCTCCAGCTCTGGCTCGCCACGGCCGGGCTGCTCGCCGGGCTGGTCTGGCTCGCCGGTGTCGCCGCCGCCACCGACCGGCCGGTGCCCGGCCTGGCGCTCGGGCTGGCCTTCGGGGCGATCCTGCACACCGCGCTGGACACGTACCGCCTGGGCTTCCTCGGGAGCTGGCAGTCGTGGCTCGCGGCCGGCCTGGTCGGCGGACTCTTCCTGGCGGGGCAGACGCGGCCCGCGCCGCCGGCCGGCCCGGGCGGCGTACGGAGCTGGCTGCTGGCCGGCCCGGCGCTGCTGCTCGCCGGCATGGTGGCGCTCTCCCCGGCGGTCGCCCGCACGGCGACGACGTACCAGTTCGGTCTGCTGCGGTCGCATCCCGGCGACGAGGTGGGGGTCGCCACCGTGCCGCTCCTCGGCCCCGCCCCGGTCGCCGTGGCGGTCGGCGGATTCCTGCTCGCCGCGCTGGCGTCACCGCGCCAGGGGGCGTGGCGGTGGCTCGCCCCGGCGGCCCTGGTGGCCGGGGCCGTCCTCTTCGCCCTCGAGCGCGGGGAACTGCTGCTGCCGGCCGTCCTGCTCGCCGCGGCGGGGCTCGGCGGCTGCCTGGCGTCCGCCGGCGCGGCCGACGGACGGGACGCCCCCGCCGCCGGCTCCACCGAAGGGGCCGAGGCCACCGCTGCCGCCGGGTTCGCGGTGGTCGACGACACCGCCGATCCGGGCCGGGCAGCATCCCGGCGCGCGTACGCGGTGGTCGCCGGGATGCTGCTCTTCGCCGTCGCGGCGGTGCTCTACTACGCGGCGTACGACCTCGGCCACCCCAACGCCGGGGTGCCCGTGGCCGTGGCGGTGCTGGCCGCCGCGGTCGCCCTGGCCGCCCGGCCCGCGGTGGGCCCGGTGCCGTCGTCGCCGCCGCCGGTGCGGACCGCCGCCGTGGCCACCGCGCTGGCGCTGGTCGCCGCGATCGCCAGCGACGAGCTGCTGTCCGCGAGCAACCGGGACGGGCCGCCCGACACGGTGCGGGTGGCGGCGTACAACGTCCGGATGGGTTTCGGGACGGACGGCCGCTTCGACCCGGACGCGCTGGCGCGGGCCGTCGCCGGGGCCGACGTCGTGGCGCTCAGCGAGGTGGACCGGGGCTGGCTGCTCAACGGCGGCCACGACACGCTCGACCTGCTGGCGGAGCGGCTGGACATGCCGTACGTCTTCGCGCCGGCCGCCGACCCGCTCTGGGGCGACGCCGTGCTGAGCCGCTGGCCCCTGGACGGGGCCCGGACCCGGCCGCTGCCGGCGGTCGGCGCGCCCACCGGCGCGCAGGCCCTCGGGGTCACGGTCGACCTCGGCGACGGCGTCCGCCTCGCGGTGGTCGCCACCCACCTGCAACCGCCGCCCGGCCAGGGCCCGGTGGTCCAGGCCCGCGCGGTCGCCGACTTCGCCCTCCGGTACGCGGCCGGCCGCCCGCTGGTGGTCGCCGGCGACCTGAACACCGAGCCGGGCGATCCGGCGTTCGCCGAGTTCACCCGGGCCGGGCTGGTCGACGCGTTGGCCGCGGCCCGCCCGCTGCCGACCAGCCCGGCGGACGACCCGCGCCAGCAGATCGACCACGTCTTCGTCACGCCCGACCTGGGCGTAGGCGATCCGGTGGCCCCGCTCGGCACGGCCAGCGACCACCTGCCGGTCGCCGTGACCCTGAGCCTGCCACCGGCCTGACCCGCCGCCGAGCCGTGTCGGCCGGGGCGCGCGGGCGGTCGCACCGCACCGGGCCGGCGGGCCGGTGGGGGCGGCCGGTCAGAGGCGGTCGGTGGGTCGGCGGGGCGGCCGCACCGCACCGGGTCGACGGGTCGGCGGGGGCGGCCGGTCAGAGGCGGTCGGCGGCGAGCAGGCGGTCCCCGGCGAAGGCGAGCAGCCAGCCGCCGCCCTTCGGGGTGGTGAAGTCGCCCGCCCGCCCGCTGAGCCGCTCCAGGGCGGCCGGAATCACCTTGCCCTGGCTGCACACCCCCGCCTGCTCGCCGGAGGCCGCCAGCGCGGTCAGGCGGGCGGCGACGGCCAGTGCGCACTCGTCGGGCTGCTGGCCCGGCCGCGGCTCGTCCAGGTCGCCGCTCACCTCGATCGGCAGGTCGAGCAGCGCCGCCGCCGGGTCGAGGGTCTGCACGCACCGGCGGGCCGATGCCGACAGCAGCCGCGCCGGGCGGACCAGCGCCACCAGCGGGGCCAGCGCCTGCGCCTGCGCCCAGCCCCGGGCGTCGAGCGGCCGGCCGGTGTCCGGGCCGGACCAGGTGCCCCGCTTGCCGGCGTGCCCGTGCCGGACGAGCGCGATCGTCCCGGTCACCGCCGGCAGGGTCGCGAACGCGGCCAGCACCTCCGCGTCGTGCGGGTAGCTGACCAGCCGCACGGCCTCGTCGACGTCGAGCCAGCGCACCTCGTCGACCTCCGTGCCCGGCTGGAAGCCGCCGTCGGCCACCGCCCGCATCGACCAGTAGTCGACCACCTTCGGCCGGCCCTCGCTGCGGTAGCGCACGCTGGGCAGCCGCGTCTGCGGCACCGCCCGGACGTCGGCCTCCTCGGCCACCTCGCGTACGGCGGCGAGCAGGGGGTGCTCGTCCGGCTCCAGCTTGCCCTTCGGCAGCGACCAGTCGCCGTAGCGGGGCCGGTGCACCAGGCACACCAGCACCCCGGCGCGCCGCGCGCCCGGGCCCACGGCGGTGGGGCCGGGGTCGTCGGCGGGGCGCCACACGACGCCGCCGGCCGCCCGGATCGGCGTCGTCCCGTCGGGGACGTCGGCCGCCCAGCTCCGACCCGGGCCGGCCGCGTCCCGCTCATCCAGCATCCGGTCAGCCTATGCGCGCCGGTCAGCCCGCCGTGCCACCGACGCGACGCAGCAGCAGTTCCTGCAGGTGCACCAGCGGCTCCTCGGCCGTGCCGGTACGCCGGCTCCAGGTGCCGTCCGCCGCCAGCTCGAACGCCTCCACGTCCGGGCTCATCGCGGCGGCCATGACGTGGTCCAGCTCGGCCCGGGCGACCGGGTCGCTGACCTGCACCAGCGCCTCGACGCGGCGGTCCAGGTTGCGGTGCATCAGGTCGGCCGAGCCCATCCAGAACTCGGCGTCGCCGTTGTTGCCGAACCGGAAGATCCGGGAGTGCTCCAGGAACCGGCCCAGGATGGAGCGGACCCGGATGTTCTCCGACAGGCCCGGCACCCCCGGCCGCAGCGTGCACATGCCCCGGATGACCAGGTCGACGTGCACGCCGGCCCGGGAGGCCCGGTAGAGGGCGTCGGTGATCTCCTCGTCGACCAGCGAGTTCACCTTGATCTGCACGAGCCCGGGCATGCCGAGCCGCACGTGCGAGATCTCCCGCTCGATGCGCTCGATCAGCCCGCTGCGGATGCCCTGCGGGGCGACCAGCAGCCGCCGGTACGCGGTCTGCCGGCTGTAGCCGGTGAGGACGTTGAACAGGTCGGTCAGGTCGGCGCCGATCTCCGGGTCGGCGGTGAGCATGCCGAAGTCCTCGTAGAGCCGGGCGGTCTTCGGGTGGTAGTTGCCGGTGCCGATGTGGCAGTAGCGGCGGATCTGGTTGCCCTCCTGGCGTACCACCAGGGCGGTCTTGCAGTGCGTCTTCAGGCCCACCAGGCCGTAGACGACGTGGCAGCCGGCGCGCTCCAGGGTGCGCGCCCAGCCGATGTTGGCCACCTCGTCGAAGCGCGCCTTCAGCTCGACCAGCACCACCACCTGCTTGCCGGCGGCCGCCGCGTCGACCAGCGCGTCGACGATCGGCGAGTCGCCGCTGGTGCGGTAGAGGGTCTGCTTGATGGCCAGCACGTCGGGGTCGGCGGCGGCCTGCTCGATGAAGCGCTGCACGCTGGTGGCGAACGAGTGGTACGGGTGGTGCACCAGGATGTCGCCGTCGCGCAGGGTGGCGAAGACGCTGCGCGGCACCTCGCCCTCGGTGAGCCGGGGATGGGTGGCCGGCACGAACGGGGGGTCCTTCAGGTCCGGCCGGTCGGCCTCGTTGTAAAGCTGCCACAGCGCGGAGAGGTCCAGCAGGCCGGGCACCCGCAGCACCTCCTGGTCGTGCATGTCCAGCTCGCGGACGAGCAGCTCCAGCATGTGGTCGGAGATCGAGGCGTCCACCTCCAGCCGGACGGGCGGGCCGAACCGGCGCCGGGCCAGCTCCCGTTCCAGGGCCTGGAGCAGGTCCTCGTCGCGGTCCTCGTCGACCTCCACCTCGGCGTTGCGGGTGACCCGGAACAGGTGGCACTCGACCACCTGCATGCCGGAGAAGAGCTGTCCCAGGTGCACCGAGATCAGGTCCTCCACCGGCAGCATCCGCACGCCCGGCAGGTCCCGGTGCACCCGGACGAACCGGGGCACGTTGTTCGGCACCTTCACCCGGGCGAACAGCTCGGAGCCGCCGTCCGGGTCGCGCACCGCCACGGCCAGGTTGAGCGACCGCCCCGAGATGTACGGGAACGGGTGCGCCGGGTCGACCGCCAGCGGGGTCAGCACCGGGAAGATCTGCTCCCGGAAGTACGCGCGCAGCCGCTCCCGTTCGGGGTCGTCCAGGTCCGCCCAGCGCAGGATGCGGATGTCCTCCGCGGCCAGCTTCGGCAGGACGTCGTCGGTGAAGCAGGCCGAGTGCCGGGTGACCAGCGTGGCGGCCTTCTCGGCGACCAGCTCCAGCTGGGTGCGCAGCGGCATCCGGTCGCCGCCGCGTACCGGCAGGCCGGCCTGGAGCCGCCGCTTCAGCCCGGCCACCCGCACCATGTAGAACTCGTCCAGGTTGCTGGCGAAGATGGCCAGGAACTTGGCCCGCTCCAGCAGCGGCGTGCGCGGGTCCTCGGCGAGCGCCAGCACCCGGGCGTTGAAGTCGAGCCAGGAGAGTTCCCGGTTGAGGAAGCGGTCCTCGGGCAGCGGCGCCACGGCGGGCGGCTCGTCGTCGGCGCCGGGCGCCGCCGGGGCCGGGGCCGCCGGGGCGGCGGGGGACGGCCCGGTGACCGGGTCCAGCACCTCCTCCAGGCCGGCGGAGGCGGTCGCCGCGTCGGGGCCGTCGTCGGTCCGGGCGGCCCCGGGCGGCTCGCTCGGGCGGAAGCGGCCGTCGGCGCCCCGGGAGCGGGTGCCGTTGCGGGCTGCGGCCGACTCGGCGGCGCGTGGCGGTCGGTTGGCGGGCTCGCGAGGGGTGCTCACCCGCCCATAATCACCCGGTCCGGGTTAACGCAAAATGAACATCGACCAGTCGCTCAGGCCATCGTCGGCAACGTCACCCGGACGACCTCGCCGGCGGCGTCGGTCTCGACGCGCAGCCGCTGGCCGAGGCGGAGCAGCCGCAGGCCGGAGGCGTCGAACGCCCGGGCCGGGAAGGCCAGCTCGGTGCCGTCGTCGAGGAGCAGCATCCCGCTGCGGGTCGCCGCGTCGTAGGTGGCCACCGTGCCCTGCATGCCCCGCACGCTACACCGCCCGCACCCCGCACCCCGCCCGCACACCGCCGCGTCCACGCCGGCCGGCGCGGGTCAGGCGGGGCAGCCGGCGGCGGCGAGCGCGGCGGTCTCCGGCCCCAGCCCGAGCCGGGCCGCCGCGGCCAGGTCGTCGGCGGTGTCCACGTCGCGGCGCAGGCTCGGCCAGTCCCCGGTCAGGGCCAGCGCCCCGCTTGTGGCGTGCGCGGCGGCCGAGCCGACCCCGAACCGGGGATCCAGGGGCACGCCCGGTGGCGCGGCCAGCAGCACGGTGCCGTCGCCGGGGGCGTCAGGCACGTACCGGCGTACGTCCGCCGGGCCGGCCTGTGCCGCGTGCAGCGCTGCCGCCAGCTCGGTCGGGCGCAGCGCGGGCAGGTCGGCGGTGAGCCCGGCCACCCAGCCGCCGCCGGCGGCCGACGCGCCGTGCCGGAAGGCGGCGTTCAGGCCGGCGTCCGGGGCGTCCGGCAGCGCGCGGGCGCCCGCCCGGCGGGCCGCCGCGGCCACCCGGGCGTCGTCGGTGACCACCAGCACCCCGGCCACCGCCGGGCAGGCCCGCACCGCGGCGACCGTGTCGGCCGCCAGGGCCAGCGCCAGCGCCTCGTGCGGTACGGCCGGCAGCGCCCCCCGCAGCCGGCTCTTCGCGGCGGCGAGGCGCTTCACCGGCACCACGACGGTCCACCTCGGCTGACTCACACCCGCCATCCTGCCAGCCGGACGGCGGTACCCTCTCTGGCCGGACCCGGGGCGAGCAGGCATGATTTCCGCTGCGGGCGTAACCGGGTGCGGACCGGTGCGGGTCGGGGCGGGACGAGGAGGCGCAGTGACACGGCGGAGGCTGGGGTTCTGGCAATGGTTCGCCGTGGTGCTGGTCAAGCCGGTCATGACGGTCTGGACCCGGCGCACCTGGCGCGGCATGGAGCACCTCCGCCGCGACGGTGGCGTGATCATCGTGCCGAACCACATCTCGCACGCCGACCCCCTGGTCGCGGCGCACTTCGTCTACGACTCCGGCCGCTGGCCGCGCTTCCTCGGCAAGGCCAGCGTGTTCCGGGTCCCGGTGGTCGGCTGGATCCTGCACCGGTGCCGGCAGATCCCGGTCGAGCGGGGCACCGTGGACGCGGTGAAGTCGCTGGACGCCCTGGTCGCCGCGCTCGACGAGGGCGGCGCCGTGGTGATCTACCCGGAGGGCACCACCACCCGCGAACCGGACCTGTGGCCGATGAAGGGCAAGACCGGCGCGGCCCGGCTCGCGCTCGCCACCGGCGCGCCGGTGATCCCGGTCGCCATGTGGGGCCCGGAGCGCATCTTCGACCCGCGCAGGGCCCGGCTCAACCCGCGGCCCCGGATCCCGGTGACCGTGGTCGCCGGCCCGCCGGTCGATCTGAGCCGGTGGACCGAAGCCACCCCGACGAAGGCTGTCCTCGAGGAGATGACCGACACCATCATGCTGCGGCTGCGTGACATGCTCGCGGAGGTTCGGGGCGGCACGCCGCCGCCCCTGTGGGAACGACCGGGCCGCCCCGGTGGCGAGCGCCGGCCGGGAGCGGCGGCGTGAGCGAGTGGAGCGAGCGAACCATCAGGCACGGCAGCGTGGCGCCTCGCGCCGTCGCCGAGCGGAGCGAGGTGGCGGCGTGAGCGGGCACGTCGCGGTGCTGGGGGCCGGCTCGTGGGGGACGGCCTTCGCCAAGATCCTCGCCGACGCCGGCCGGGACGTCACCATCTGGGCGCGCCGCCGGCCGGTCGCCGACACGATCCGCGCCGAGCGGCGCAACCCGGAGTACCTGCCGGACGTGCTCCTGCCGTCCCGGGTCACGGCGACCGGGGACGCCGCCGAGGCGATCACCGGGGCCGAGCTGGTGGTGCTGGCCGTGCCGTCGCAGACGCTGCGCGGCAACCTCGCCGAGTGGAGCGGGCACCTGCATCCGGACGCCACCCTGGTCTCGCTGATGAAGGGCATCGAGCTCGGCACCACCAGGCGGATGAGCGAGGTGATCGTGGAGACCGCCGGGGTGGCGGCGGACCGGGTGGTGGTGGTCTCCGGGCCCAACCTGGCCCCCGAGATCGCCGCCGAGCAGCCGGCCGCCACCGTGGTCGCCTGCACCGACCCGGACCGGGCCACACTGGTGCAGCGGTCGATCACCACCTCCTACTTCCGCCCGTACACCAACGACGACGTGATCGGCTGCGAGCTGGGCGGCGCGGTGAAGAACGTGATCGCGCTGGCGTACGGCATTGCCGTCGCGATGGGCTTCGGCGACAACACCCGGGCCATGCTGGTCACCCGGGGGCTGGCCGAGACCGCCCGGCTCGGGGTGGCCCTGGGCGCCGACCCGCTCACCTTCGCCGGCCTGGCCGGGATGGGTGACCTGGTCGCCTCCTGCTCCTCGCCGATGGCCCGCAACCGCACGTTCGGCGAGCACCTGGGCCGGGGCGCGACCCTGGAGGAGGCCCGCGTCGCCACCCGGCAGACCGCCGAGGGGGTCAAGAGCGCCCTCGCCATCCGCGACCTGGCCCGGGCGCACGCGGTGGAGATGCCGATCACCGAGCAGGTGGAGCTGGTCTGCCACGAGGGTGTCGACCCGCGCCTCGCCGTCGACGCCCTGATGAGCCGGACGACGAAACCGGAGTGAGCGAGTGACCGCACCGCACGACGGCACCCGATGCGTCCGCGCCGGCCTGCCCGAGCCGGCCCCCGGCCAGCCGTTCCTGCCGGGGCCGGTCTTCGCCGCGCCGTACCACCTGGACCCGTGGGCGGGGCCGGCGGCGGCGCCGAACGGCTACGGCCGGCCGGACAACCCCACCCGCCGGTTGCTGGAGGCGGCCGTCGGGGAGCTGGAGGGGGGCGACTGCCGGGTCTTCGCCAGCGGGCAGGCCGCGATCACCGGGCTGCTGCTGACGGTGCTGAGGCCGGGGGACACCGTGGTGCTCCCGTCGGACGGCTACTTCGCCGTCCGGGCCTTCGCCCGGGACACGCTGGAGGGGATCGGGGTGCGGGTGCTCCTCACCCCGACCGCCGGCCCCCACCCGGACTTCGACGGCGTACGCCTGGTGCTGCTGGAGACGCCGGCGAACCCCGGCCTGGACGTCGCCGACGTGTCGGCGCTGGCTGCCCGCGCGCACGCGGCCGGCGCCCTGGTCGCGGTCGACAACACCACCGCCACGCCGCTCGGGCAGCGCCCGCTCGACCTCGGCGCCGACCTCGTGGTGGCCTCCGGCACCAAGGCGCTCACCGGGCACTCGGACCTGCTGCTCGGCTACGTCGCCACCCGCTCGACCGAACTGCTGGACGCGGTGACCGCCTGGCGGAACGTCACCGGTGCGGTGCCCGGCGCGTTCGACGCCTGGCTCGCGCACCGGTCGCTGGCCACCCTCGACCTGCGGCTGGGCCGGCAGACGGCGAACGCCGAGGCGCTCGCCGGGCTGCTCGTCGGGCGGCCCGACGTGACCGGGCTGCGCTGGCCCGGGCTGCCCGGCGACCCGGCCCATCCGGTGGCGTCGGTCCAGATGCGACGGATCCCCGGCGTGCTCTCCTTCGACCTCGGCGACGCCGCGCGGGTGGCGCGGTTCCTCGACGCGGCCCGGCTGGTCGCCGCGGCCACCTCCTTCGGCGGCCTGCACACCACCGCCGACCGGCGGGCCCAGTGGGGCGACGACACCCCGCCCGGCTTCGTCCGGCTCTCCTGCGGCGTGGAGGACGCCGTCGACCTGGTCGCCGACGTGGCCGCCGCGCTCGACGCCAGCCGTTGAGCGCTCGGGCGCGGGCCGTCGAGCACCCGGTGTCGGATGTCGGGCTATCGTGACCGTGGCCCCGAGCGGGGCCGTCCGCGGCCCGCGCCGGGCCCGACCGGAGGAGGTGAGTCCGATCCACCCGACAGGCAGGACCGACGCTCCCCTCCGACGCCACGCCGGTTGACCCGGCGCCCGGGAGCGTCGACGAGCGTTCCCGGAGGTCCACCATGACCGTTTCCTTCCGCCCCGACCGACCCGCCCTCGTGCACCGGCTGCGCGCCGCCGGCTGCGTCTACGCCGAGGACGAGGCGGACCTGCTGATCGCCGCCGCGGACTCGCCGCAGGCGCTCTCCGACCTGGCCGACCGCCGGGTCGCCGGGCTCCCGCTGGAACACCTGCTCGGCTGGGCCGAGTTCTGCGGCGAGCGGATCGCCGTCGATCCCGGCGTGTTCGTGCCGCGCGCGCGTACCGCCCTGCTGGTCGACGCCGCCGTCGCGGTGACCGGCCCGGCGGCGGCCGTGGTGGACCTGTGCTGCGGCTCCGGCGCCACCACCGTCGCGCTGGCCCGCCGGCTCGCGCCGCGCTGGCTGGCCGCCGCCGACGTCGACCCCGCCGCCGTGGCCTGCGCCCGGCGCAACCTGGCGCCGCTGGGGGTGCCGGTCTTCCACGGCGACCTGTACGAGCCGCTGCCGGTGCGCTGGCGGGGGAGCCTGGACCTGGTGGTGGCCAACGCCCCGTACGTGCCGACGGCGGCGGTGGCGCTGATGCCGCCGGAGGCCCGGCTGCACGAGGCGCAGGTGGCCCTGGACGGCGGATCGGACGGGCTGGCAGTGCTGCGCCGGGTCGGCGTGGGCGCGGCGCGCTGGCTGGCCCCGGGCGGGCACCTGGTGGTGGAGACGAGCGAGGCGCAGGCGGACGCGCTCTGCGCGGCGCTGACCGCCGCCGGCCTGCACCCCACAGTGACCCGCGACGACGACCGGGACGCCACCGCCGTCACCGCCCGCCGCCCCGCCTGACCGGGGCTTCGCGTCTCGGCGCGGGCCGCCGCTCGCGACGCGCGACAGGTGGCGGCGCCGCGCGGCAGCCCCGCCGTGACCCGCCCGTCGACGGCCCCACCGGCTCCCAACGGCGGGACCGTCGACGGCGCGGGGGCGCCGGCGTCGCGTGCGGGCAAGCGGCGCCGGCGCCGGGGTGGGGTCAGCGGCGCGGCGGCGCCCCGGCGAAGACGGCCCAGGCGGCGGGCGGGAAGAGCAGCGCCGGGCCGGACGGGTCCTTGGAGTCGCGGACGGCGACTGTCTCCGGGAGCAGCGCCATCTCCACGCACGCCCCCTCGTCGCCGCTGCGGCTGCTCTTGCGCCACCGGGCCGCGGCGAGCGTCGCGCTGGTCGTCGGTGTCATGGTCCTACCGTCCCTTCAGGAGTTGGAGGAGCTGGTCTCGGCTGGCCGGCGGGCTGAGCGCGACGGTCCGCAGGTGCTCCATGATCTTGGTGCAGGTACGCAGGTCGCCCGGCCGGTCCAGGACCATCTGCCCGGCCACGGTCTCCACCGAGGCGATGATCGGGTCCTCCGGGTCGGCGAACTCCAGGATGTGCAGCGAGCCCCGGGTGCCCCGGTGGTAGCCGGCGGCGAGGGGGATCACCTGCACCGTGATGTTGGGCAGTTCGCCCATCCGCAGCAGGTGGTGCAGTTGGCTCTCCATCACCGACCGGTCGCCGACCGGCCGCAGCAGCGCGCCCTCGTCGATGATGGCGTCCAGGATCGGCGGCTTGTCGCCGGTGAGCCGCTGCTGTCGGTCTAGCCGGACCTGGACCCGCTGCTCGACCTCGTCGTCGCCGAGGGTGTGCGGGCCGCCCCGCATGACGCCCCGGATGTAGTCGGCGGTCTGCAACAGCCCCGGCACCACGGACGGCTCGAAGTTGGCGATCCCGGTCGCCTCGGCCTCCAGCGCGATGAAGTCGATGGTGCGCCGGTCCAGCAGGTACGAGTACGACACCCACCAGCCGGGTTTGCGCGCGTCCTTGGCCAACTGGACGGCCGCCGCCACCTCGTCCGCGCCGACCCCGTAGAGGGTGAGCAGGGCGCGTACGGTGGCCGGGCTGACCAGCGTCTGCGCGTTCTCGTAGCGGGACAGGGTGCTGCGGGTGCTGCTGATCTCGTCCGCCGCCGCCTCCAGCGTGAGGCCGGCGGCTTCCCGGTGGGTGCGCAACGCGATGCCCAGGCGTCGGGCGCGGGCGGTCTTGGGAGCCATGCATCGATCGTCGCACATCTTTCCGGGAAGGTGTAGATGAGAGAACGTCGATGAGAGTTGCATTCATGGCTGTAGAGATGTCAATCTGTCATCGCGTCCTCACCGCCGGTTGTCGTGGCGACGGTGGTGGTGAGCGACCGGAGGGGATGGGGCGCGCGGCGATCGGGTTTCTCCCCCGAGCCCGATCGCCGCGTGCCACGCCCCGTGGCCCGCCAGCCGGAAGGGATTCGACGTGAGTACTGGTCAGCAGGCCCGCGCCGACCGCGCCGGCGGCCTCCGATGACACGGTTCCTCGTGGTTCTCACCGACGTCCGCCCCGTCGACGGCGCCGGCCGCGACGAGCGGACCTGCCCCGAGCGGCGCCGCCAGGTGGTCGGCGCGACCAGCCGCGAGGCGGCCGACCGGATCGCCGGCGCGTTCATGGCGCTGGGCATGGTGCGGGCCGGCCGGCAGCGGGTCAAGGTGATCGCCATCGGCCGGCGGCACGCGCGCGGCTGACGCCGCCACGGGCGGCGCGGTCGGGAGTCGGCCCCGCCGGGCGGACGGCCCGCCCGGCCGGCGGCCCGGCCCGGCGGAGAGGCGCGGCCCGGCGCCCCGCCGGGCCGTCCGGCGTCACAGCATCCGGCGCCGCTTCAGGTACGCCACCAGGTCGTCGTAGACGCCCCCCTCGTTGGCGAACATCGCCACGTTGCGGGCGGTGGCCATCCACGGCTTCGTCGAGGGCCGGACCTCCTTCGCCGCCCGCTCCAGGTCCCGCTGCTCGATCATCCGCACCTCGCCGGTGCGCACGGAGTCGGCCATCGCGTACTCGGCGGCGGTCTCGCAGAGGTGGGCCAGGTCGGCGCCGGAGTAGTCCTCGGTGGCCGCCACGATCTTCCGCAGGTCGATCCCGGCGATCGGCCGCTCCCGCAGGTGGTACTCCAGGATGGACGCGCGCGCCTCCGCGTCCGGCGGCAGCACCAGCACCACCCGGTCGAGCCGGCCCGGGCGGCGCAGCGCCGGGTCGACGTCCCACGGGGTGTTGGTGGCGGCCAGCACGAAGACGCCCTCGTTGCTGCCCTCCATCCCGTCCAGCTCGGCCAGCAGTTGGTTGCCCAGCGTCCGCATCGAGCTGGAGCCGACCTGCGAGCGCTTGTGCCCGAGGGCGTCGACCTCGTCGAGGAAGAGCACGCAGGGGGCGTTGCGGCGGGCCGCCTGGAACAGCTCGTGCAGGTTGCGCTCCGAGTTGCCCATCCACATGTCCAGCACGTCCACGATCGACAGCGAGATGAACTTGGCGCCCATCTCCCCGGCGACCGCGCGGGCCAGGAAGGTCTTGCCGCAGCCGGGCGGGCCGTAGAGCATCAGGCCGCCGCGCAGGCTCTTGCCGTACATCTTGCGCAGTTGCGGGTTGCGCAGCGGGCCGAGGAAGGCCAGCTCCAGCCGCTCCTTGACCGCCGCC
Organism: Micromonospora sp. NPDC002717; assembly: GCF_040295705.1. Lineage (NCBI taxonomy): Bacteria > Bacillati > Actinomycetota > Actinomycetes > Micromonosporales > Micromonosporaceae > Micromonospora > Micromonospora sp. NPDC002717. Next base: position 101,320 of record NZ_JBEOVW010000005.1, read on the forward strand.
ATGCCGCCCACGTCGGCCAGCCGGATGCCGGAGGTCTCCACGTCGTACACCCGGTCGGAGTCGCCGGTCACCGGCTCCGGCTCGTCGCCGGCGCGGGCGAAGCGCGGCGGCACGACGTCGGCCAGCTCCTGCTCGTAGGCCGCCAGCGGGTCGTGGCCGGCGGTCGCGGCGGGGCCGCCGGGCCCGGCCGGCGCCGGGCGCTGCGCCGGCGGCTGCGGGGCCGCCGGGGCCGGCGCCGGCGGCGGGGGTACGGAGCCGCCCAGCGCCCGCTGCATCAGGGCCTGTGCCTGGTCGTTGCCCGGATCCCGGGCGAGCGCCTGACCGACCTGCGCGATCGCCTCCCCGGCCCGGCCGGCGTCCAACAGCAGCGAGGCCAGGTGGAGTCGCAGCGGCAGGTCGTCGGGGCGGGCGTCCAGGGCCGCCGTCAGGGACTCGATGAGGGGATCAGCGCTCATAGGACGAGCAGCGTAGTGGGCGTCCGGTGCCGTCACCGCCCCGGATCTCCGCGCGAGCGATTACGCAACGTATATCCTTTGTTGACCGATTGCCGCGTCCTGTCGCCTGTCCCCCGGGTATCGGCAGCCGAGGCCCGCCACGCACAGTAAGGTCAACCGGGTGAGCGCCACCACCGGCGCAGCAGTCGCGTACGAAGAGGTGACCGGAGTGACCACCCCAGGCAGGACCCGCGTGGCGATCGTCTTCGGCGGCCGCAGCCCGGAACACGGCATCTCCTGCGTCAGCGCCGGCAGCGTGCTCGGCGCCCTCGACCCCGACGAGTTCGAGGTGGTGCCGGTGGGCATCACCCGGGCCGGTCAGTGGGTGCTGACCAGCGGCGACCCGGCCCAGTTGGCGATCAACGCGCGCCGGCTGCCGGAGATCACCGCCGAGTCCGGCGCCGACATCGTGCTGCGCGCCGACCCGACCGGCAACGGGCTGATGGTGCTCGACCCGACCGAGGGTCCCCGGGCGCTCGCCGACGTCGACGTGGTCTTCCCGGTGCTGCACGGCGCGTACGGGGAGGACGGCACCATCCAGGGCATGCTGGAGATGGCCGGCATCCCGTACGTCGGGGCGAACGTGTTCGCCTCCGCCGCCGCGATGGACAAGGAGTTCACCAAGAAGCTCTGCGCCGCCGAGGGCATCCCGGTGGGCCCGTACGCGGTGCTGCGCAACGGGATGACGCTGAGCGAGGCGGACAAGGAGCGGCTCGGCCTGCCCGTGTTCGTCAAGCCCTCCCGGGCCGGTTCGTCGTTCGGCATCACCAAGGTCACCGACTGGGCGGACCTGGACGCCGCCGTCGCCGCCGCCCGTCAGATCGATCCGAAGGTGCTGGTCGAGGGGGCAATCGTCGGCCGCGAGATCGAGTGCGGCGTGCTGGAGGGCGAGGCCGGCGGCGCGCCGGAGGCGTCGGTGCTCGCCGAGGTGCGGGTGGTCGGCGAGTACGACTTCTACGACTTCGAGGCGAAGTACATCGACTCCGAGGAGGCCTGCGAGTACGACATCCCCGCCGGCCTGCCCGAGCGGGTGACCCGGCAGGTCCAGGAGTACGCCGTCCGCGCCTTCACCGCGTTGGACTGCGCCGGCCTGGCCCGGGTCGACTTCTTCGTCACCCCGGAGCTGGACGTCTACCTCAACGAGATCAACACGATGCCGGGCTTCACCTCGACGTCGATGTTCCCCCGGATGTGGGCGGCGTCCGGGCTGGAGTACCCGAAGCTGGTCAACCGCCTCATCCGCACCGCCCTGCACCGGGGCGTCGGCCTGCACTGAGCCCGCGGTCCGCCCGTACGCGGAAAAGAGTGGCCTCCCGATGGGGAGGCCACTCTTCGGTGGTGGGCCGTCAGCCCTGGCAGCCCCGCGGCATGTCGCCGCCGGAGGGCACGGAGGCCACGATCGTCTCCGAGATGGGGGAGACCCACTGCAACGCCTGCCCGTACGACCGCGGGACGCGGACCGTCACGGCGGTCTCCCGGTCCAGCGTGGTGAGCACGGTGGCGTCCGTCTCCTCCTGGGCGTACCAGCAGACCTTGTTGACCGTCCACACGTCGTCCGTCTCGCCGACGGTCGGCTCGGCGCCGCCGCAGGCCAGCGTGAGCGCCGGGTCGCCGTACGCGGCGTTCTGCTCCGGGCCGGCGGTGACCGTACGCTGGGCGAGGTCGTTGACCGTCGGCGGCAACTGGGAGAGCAGCGCCCGGCAGACCGTGGCGGGCCGTTCGGCCAGCGCCGGGGCGGCCATCTCGACCGGAGCGGTGGACTGGGCGCGGGGAGCACTTGCCGTCGGGCTCGGCGCGGCGGCCGGCTCGGCCGGCTCGTCCGGGGAAAGCTGGACGAAGGCGAGCACGCCGACCAGCGCGGTGATCGGCAGCGCGACCAGCGTGGCGATCAGCGCGGCGCTCCGGGTCGTCCGGTCCCGGGCCGGGCGGTCGGGGGCGGCCTCGTCCGCCTGGGCGGAATCGGTCACGGGAGAGTCAGTGATCTTGTCCACTTACAGGCGCACCACCGAACACGTGAGGGTGCGGGTGATGCCGGGCACCATCTGCACCTTGCTGACGATGAGTTTGCCGAGCTCGTCGACGGTGTTCGCCTCGGTGAGCACGACCACGTCGTACGGCCCGGTGACGGCGTCGACCCGCACCACGCCGGCAAGGTCCCCGATGTGACCGGCCACGTCGCGCGCGCGGCCGACCTCGGTCTGGATGAGGATGTACGCCTGTACCACGACTCGACCTCCGTCCGTCGCCGCCTGCGGGGCGGCCCGAGAGGAGAAAGTACCTTACGGACCAGGTCTGATCCCTATCGGTGGTCAAGGAGAAGCGGTGAGCGAGCACGGCGGAGGGCCGGCATGAGTGTCGCGGGGGTCGGCGAGTTCGGCCTGATCGACCGGGTGACCGCCCGGTTGTCGTACGGATCGACCGTTCTGCTCGGTCCCGGGGACGACGCGGCGGTGGTGGCCGCCCCGGACGCCCGGGTCGCGGCCTCGACGGACGTGCTGGTGGAGGGGCGGCACTTCCGGCGGGACTGGTCCGCCGCGCGTGACGTCGGCCACCGGGCGGCGGCGGCCAACCTGGCCGACATCGCCGCGATGGGGGCGGAGCCGACCGCGCTGCTGGTCGCGCTCTGCATGCCGCCGGAGTTGGAGACCGGGTGGGCCGAGGAACTCGCCGACGGGCTCGGCGCCGAGGCGGCGAAGGTCGGCGCGAGCGTGGTGGGCGGGGACATGTCCGCCAGCCCCACGTTGACGATCGCGGTCACCGCCCTCGGCGACCTCGGCGGCCGGCCGCCGGTGACGCGCTCCGGGGCGCGGCCCGGGGACGTGCTGGCCCTGGCCGGCCGGACCGGGTACGCGGCGGCCGGGCTGACGGTGCTCTCCCGGGGCTTCCGCACCCCGCGGCTGCTGGTGGAGGCGTACCGGCGGCCGGAGGTGCCGTACCGGGCCGGACCGCACGCGGCCCGACTCGGCGCCACCTCGATGATCGACGTGTCGGACGGGCTGCTCGCCGACCTCGGGCACGTGGCCAAGGCCAGCGGCGTGGCCCTCGACGTGCGCCGGGACGCCTTCGAGGTGCCCCGGCAGATGCGCGACGCCGCCCAGGCCCTGGGCGTCGACCCGTACTCCTGGCTGCTCACCGGGGGCGACGACCACGCGCTGGCCGCGACCTTCCCGCCGGCGGTGGCGCTGCCGCCCGACTGGCGCCCGATCGGGCGGGTGACGGCGGGCTCCGGTGTCACGGTCGACGGCGGCCCGTACGACGGACCCGCCGGCTGGGACCACTTCCGGTAAGGGCCGGCGCTGGTCGTACCCTTTACGCCGTGAGTGAGATCGAGATCCGCGCCGAGCGCTTCGACTCGCCGGTCGCGCAGCGGCTGATCCGCGCCGCGCTGGCCGACCTCGGCGCCCGGTACGGCGGCAGCGGCGACGACACCCCGGTGGACCCGGGCGAGTTCGTGTCGCCGGCCGGCGCCTTCCTCGTTGCCCACCTCGGCGGCGAGCCGGTCGGCTGCGGCGGCTGGCGCAGCCACGGCGACGACGGCGACACGGCCGAGCTGAAGCGGATGTACACCGCCCCGGCGGCCCGGGGCCGGGGCGTGGCCCGGGCGGTCCTGGCCGCCGTGGAGCGCTCGGCCCGCGAGCACGGGCGCAAGCGGATCGTCCTGGAGTGCGGCGACAAGCAGCCCGAGGCCATCGCCATGTACACCGCGGCCGGCTACGAGCGGATCCCGAACTTCGGCTTCTACAAGGACGCCCCGGGCTGCCTCTCGTTCGGCCGCACCCTCTGAGCCACCGGCCCGGGGACTCCCGGCCCGGCCGGGCAACCCGCCGGGCCGGCTACGGCACGATCAGGCGGTGGTGAACCGGATCTGCTCGGCGGCCTTGCCGGCCGCGTCGGTCGCCTCGGCCGGGTCGGCGCCCCAGGCCAGCAGGTGACCGCTGCGCCGCAGCGAGGACGTCACCTCCGTCACGGTGTCGCCGACCGCCACGTCGAGCTGCACCTCCAGCACGCCGGGCACCCGGCGGGCCGCGCGCAGCCCGTCGACGGCGGTGACGGTGCCGGGCTCGGCCAGCAGGAACTCGACCGCCGCCGCGCCGGTCGGCCGCGCCGGCAGGGCCGGCCGCTCCCCGCAGAGCGTCCGCAGGTACGCCTCGATGAACCCGCACTCGTACGCGATCGACACCAGCGCGGTGATCATGTCGCCGGGCAGCCGGGCGGCGCACTCGACCAGCGTCGGCACCCCGTCGGCGACGATCCACTCGCTGTGCAGCGTGCCGGTGCGGAAGCCGGCGGCGGCGGCCAGCCGGGTCGCCACCTCGACCAGCTCCCGGCGGGTGGGGTCGGGCAGCGCGGTCGGCACCGTGTGGCCGGTCTCCACCGGGGAGCGACCCGGGAGCACCCGCTTGTCCGTGACGTTGGCGAAGATCACCTCGCCGTCGGCGACGAGCAGCTCGACGCTGTGCTCGCACCCGTCGACGACCTGCTCGACGAGCACGCCCGTGGGCAGCCCCCGGCCGGTCGCCTCCGGCGGGTCCTCGGGCGAGGCGGTGCCCGCCCACGCCCCGGCGACCTCCGCCGGGTCGGCGATGATCTGCACGCCCAGGCTGCCCGAGCGGCGGGTGGGCTTCAGCACGCACCGGCCGCCGTGCCGCCGGGCGAACTCGGTCGCCCCGGCGGCGGAGTCGACCAGCGCGAAGGCCGGGTTGGCCAGGCCGGCCTCGGCGGCGAGCAGCCGCATCCGGTGCTTGTCGGAGAAGACGTCGGCCGCCGCCGGACCGGCGCCGGGCAGGCCGAGCGCCTCGGCGAGCCGGGCGGTGGCCCCGACGGCGTACTCGAGGCCGGGCATGACCAGCCGGGCGGCGGCCAGCCCGGGTTCCCGGGCGACCAGCGCGGCGGCGTCGAAGCCGAGCTGGTACTCGGCGGGCACCACGCGGGAGATGAAGGGCATCTCGCGGGCGAACCGCTCCAGCCCCCGGCGCTCGATGACGTCGGGTTCCTCGACGAGGACGACGCTGCCCGCGGGCAGTTCCTCGCTGAACCAGCGCAGCATCCCGAGGGAGGCACCGACGATGACCATCTCGTCCCGGCCTAGATCAAGCTGCACCAGTCGTTCCTCCGCGCTCCGTTGCTCCCCGCGCCGGCCCGAACCGGACTCGCCGCGCACGCAGACCCTAACCGGGCTCGCGCCGCACCTCGAAGGGCGGTCGCGTACCCGTCAGCCGACCCGCCCGGACCCGACACGAACCGGCCCGGGGCCCGCCGGGACCCGGCACGAGGCGGGGGCGCCGGGACCCGGCACGAGGCCGGCGATCCCGGACACGACAGAACCGGCGGGCCCACGAGGGCCCGCCGGCAATGACGAGTGTGAAGCTGGGGACTACCGCGTCAGGCGCGGGTGACCTTGCCAGCCTTGATGCACGAGGTGCAGACCTGCATCTTCTTGGTGTTCCCGCCACCGGCCGGGGTACGCACCGACTGGATGTTCGGGTTCCAGCGGCGGTTGGTCCGCCGGTGCGAGTGGGACACGTTGTGGCCGAAGCCCGGTCCCTTGCCACAGACGTCGCACACGCTAGCCACGGGATACTCCTGGGTTTGAAACGTTCATGAGGTCGCCGCCAGGCGCTGCCCGGGCAACCTGGCCAGGTTACCCGATGACCCGCGCACCCGACCAACCGGCCCCGGGCGGTGCCCGGAGCGGGGCCGGCTCGGCGCGGCGCGGTCGCCCGGTCGGCGCCGTCCCTTCCGGCAGCACCGTACGAAGGGACGCGACCACGAGGGTAGTCCGGCCGGGGCCACCGGAGCCGGCGGCCCCCGACCAGCGGGCCGGGGTCGCGCCGGCTCGGCGGGGCGCCGACGTGACGGGCGGCCGGGGAGCGCCGGGCCGGACACGCAGGACGGCCGACGACCCCGGCGCGCGTCGGTGCCCGCCAGTAGGCTTCTCGCCGTGCTGGACACCCTCGACGCCGCCGCGGTCCGCCGCTGGTGCGCGGGCGGGCTGGCCGCGCTCAGGCGGCACCAGGGCGAGATCGACGACCTGAACGTCTACCCGGTGCCCGACGGCGACACCGGCACCAACCTGGTGCTCACCCTCACCTCCGCGCAGCAGGCGCTGGCGATGGACCTCGGCACCCTCCCGGAGGACGGGCCCACCCCGCACGGGCACGCGCTGCGGCTGATGGCCCGGGGCGCGCTGCTCGGCGCCCGGGGCAACTCCGGGGTGATCCTGTCGCAGATCCTTCGCGGCTTCGCCGACGCGGTCGCCGCCGTGCCCGCGGTGCGCGGGCGGGAGCTGGCCGCCGCGCTGCGCGACGCGACCACGGCCGCCTACGCCGCGGTCGCCCGCCCCGTCGAGGGCACGCTGCTCACCGTCGTCGCCGCCGCGGCCCGCGCCGCCGAGCGGGCGGACAGCGACGACCTGCGGGCGGTCTCCCGGGCGGCGGCGGGCGAGGCGGCGCGGGCGCTGGCGCGCACCCCGCAGCAGCTCCCCGCGCTGGCCCGGGCCGGCGTGGTCGACGCCGGCGGCCGGGGCCTCTGCCTGCTGCTCGACGCCCTGGTCGAGGTCGTCACGGGGGAGAGCCCGGAGCATCCCGTGCCCGCGCCGCGTGCGGCCCGCCCGCCGGCCACCGCCGTCCGCGAGACCGGTTCCGAGGAGTACGCCTACGAGGTGCAGTTCCTGCTCGACGCCGCGCCCGAGGCGGTGGGCCGGTTGCGGGCCGAGCTGGCCGCACTGGGCGACTCGCTCGTGGTCGTCGGCGACGGGAGCGCCGGTGCGGGCACCTGGAACGTGCACGTGCACGTCAACGACGTGGGCGCGGCGATCGAGGCGGGCGTGGTCGCCGGCCGGCCGCACCGCATCTCGGTGACCCGCTTCGCCGACCAGGCGGCCCCCGCCCCGCCGATGGCGCGCGACGGCCGCGCGGCGGTGGTGGTGGCCGCCGGCGCGGGCATCGCCGAGCTCGTCGCCGGCGAGGGCGCCACGGTGGTGCCCGGCAACCCGTCCACGGGCGAGCTGCTGGACGCGATCCGCGCGACCGGCGCCGCCCGGGTGGTGGTGCTGCCCAACGACCCCAACACGCAGGCGGTGGCGAGCGCCGCCGCCAAGGAGGCGCACCGGCTGGGCATCAAGGTCAGCGTGGTGCCCACCCGGTCCCCGGTGCAGGCGCTGGCCGCCCTCGCGGTGCGCGACCCGGCCCGCCGCTTCGAGGACGACGTGATCGCGATGGCGGAGGCGGCCGGCGCCTGCCGCTACGCCGAGGTCTGCTACGCCAGCCGCGAGGCGCTGACCGTCGCCGGCCCCTGCCGCCCCGGTGACGTGCTGGCGCTGGTCGAGGGCGAGGTGCACCTGATCGGGGCGGACCTGGCCGACACCTGCGCCGCCGTGGTCGACCGGATGCTGGGCGGCGGCGGCGAGCTGGTCACCCTGCTCTCCGGGGCGGACGCCCCGGCCGGGCTGGCCGAGGCGGTCCGCGAGCACGTCGCCCGGCGCTGGCCGTTCGTCGAGGTGCAGGCGTACCCGGGCGGGCAGCCGTACTATCCGCTCCTGGTGGGGGTCGAATGACGTCCGAGCCGTGCACGGTGGACACGCCGCTGAAGAAGCTGGTCGGGGAGAAGACCGCGAAGGCCCTCGCGAGCCACCTCGACCTGCACACCGCGGGTGACCTGGTCTACCACTTCCCGCGCCGCTACGACGAGCGCGGCGAGCACACCGACATCCGGTCGCTCGACGTCGGCGAGCAGGTCACCGTGCTGGCCCAGGTGCAGCGCACCGCCGTACGCCCGATGCGCCAGCGTCGGGGCAACCTGCTGGAGGTGACGGTCGGCGACGGCTCGGGCGGCACCCTGACCCTCACCTTCTTCGGCAACCAGGCGTGGCGGGAGCGGGAGCTGCGCCCCGGCCGGTGGGGGCTGTTCGCCGGCAAGGTCACCGAGTTCCGGGGCAAGCGGCAGCTCAACGGCCCGGAGTACGTCCTGCTCGGCGAGGGCGGCGACGGCGAGGCGGCGGCCAGCGAGGAGATCGAGGAGTTCGCCGGCGCGCTGATCCCGGTCTACCCGGCCGCTGCGGCGGTGCCCACCTGGGTGATCGCGCGTTGCGTCCGGGTGGTGCTGGACACCTTCACCCCGCCGGAGGACCCGCTGCCCGCCACCCTGCGGGCGAGCCGCAAGCTGGCCGGCATCGACGTCGCGCTGCGCGAGATCCACCGGCCGTCCAGCAAGGAGGCGCTCTACCGGGCCCGCCGGCGGCTCAAGTGGGACGAGGCGTTCGCCGTGCAGCTCACCCTGGTGCAGCGCAAGCACCGGGCCGCCGCGTGGCCGGCCCGGCCCCGCCCGGCGAAGCCCGGCGGCCTGCTCGACGCGTTCGACGCCCGGCTGCCGTACGAGCTGACCCCCGGCCAGCGGGACGTGGGGGTGGAGATCGCGGCGGACCTGGCCACCGCCCACCCGATGCACCGGCTGCTCCAGGGCGAGGTCGGCTCCGGCAAGACGGTGGTCGCGCTGCGCGCGATGCTCCAGGTGGTCGACGCCGGCGGGCAGGCCGCGCTGCTGGCCCCGACCGAGGTGCTCGCCGCGCAGCACCACCGGGGCATCCTCGACCTGCTCGGGCCGCTCGGCCGGGCCGGCGAGCTGGGCGCGGCCGACGACGCCACCCGGGTCGAGCTGGTCACCGGCTCGCTGGGCGCGGCGGCCCGCCGGCGCGCCCTGGCCGAGGTGGCCAGCGGGGCGGCCGGCATCGTGCTCGGCACCCACGCCCTGCTCTACGAGGGCGTCGACTTCGCCGACCTGGGCCTGGTGGTGGTGGACGAGCAGCACCGGTTCGGCGTCGAGCAGCGCGACGCCCTGCGCGCCAAGGCAGACCAGCCGCCGCACGTGCTGGTGATGACGGCCACCCCGATCCCGCGCACGGTGGCGATGACGGTCTACGGCGACCTGGAGACCTCGACCCTCTCCCAGTTGCCGCAGGGCCGCTCGCCGATCGCCTCGCACGTGGTCCCGGCCGCCGAGAAGCCGGCCTTCCTGGACCGGGCCTGGCGGCGGCTGCGCGAGGAGGTGGCCGCCGGCCACCAGGCGTACGTGGTCTGCCCGCGCATCGGGGAGGGCCCGGCCAGTGAGGAGGAGCCGCCGCCGGTCGACGACAACGGGCGGCGGCCGCCGATGGCGGTCACCGAGGTGGCGCCGCTGCTCGCCGAGGGGCCGCTGCACGGCCTGCGGATCGGCGTGCTGCACGGCCGGCTGCCGGCCGACGAGAAGGACGCGGTGATGCGCTCCTTCGCTGCCGGCGACGTCGACGTGCTGGTCGCCACCACCGTGGTCGAGGTGGGCGTCAACGTGCCGAACGCCACCGTGATGATCGTGCTCGACGCCGACCGGTTCGGCGTGTCCCAGCTGCACCAGCTTCGCGGCCGGGTCGGCCGGGGCTCGGCGCCCGGGCTCTGCCTGCTGGTCACCGAGGCGCTGGAGGGCGCGTCCGCGCGGGAGCGGCTCGACGCGGTCGCCTCCACGACGGACGGGTTCAAGCTCGCCGAGCTGGATCTGGAGCAGCGGCGCGAGGGCGACGTGCTGGGGGCCACCCAGTCGGGGCGGCGGTCGCACCTGCGGCTGCTGTCGCTGCTGCGCGACGCCGACCTGATCCGGGACGCCCGGGCCGAGGCGATCGCCCTGGTCGAGGAGGATCCGGAGCTGGCGCGGCATCCGGCGCTGGCCGCGTCGGTGGCGGCGCTGGTCGACGAGGAACGCGCGGAATACCTGGAGAAGGGCTGACCCCCTGCCGCGCCGGCGCCGGCAGGCGCAGGTCGCGGCCGATGGCGTGCCCGGCCGGGCGTCGGCCGACGGCGCGTCGCGTAGCGTCGTGCGCATGAGCAGGAGGAGACCGTGACCCGGATCGTGGCCGGGACGCTCGGCGGGCGCCGGATCGCCGCCCCACCCGGGGCGGGCACCCGGCCCACCTCGGACCGGGTCCGCGAGGCGCTGTTCAGCGCGGTGCAGGCCGAGGTGGACCTGGCGGGCGCCCGCTTCGCCGACCTCTACGCGGGGTCCGGCGCGGTCGGCCTGGAGGCGCTGTCCCGGGGGGCCGCGCACGTGCTGCTGGTGGAGTCCGACCCGCGCGCGGCCCGGGTGATCCGGGAGAACGTCGCGGCGCTGCGCGCCGCCCCGGCCGCCCGGCTGGTCACCGGCAAGGTGGCCACGGTGCTGGCGGCCGGCCCGGACGGCGACCCGTACGACGTGGTCTTCGCCGACCCGCCCTACGCGGTGTCGGACGCGGATGTCACCGCGATGCTCGCCGCGCTGGTCGACGGCGGCTGGCTGGCCCCCGACGCCCTGGTCGTGGTGGAGCGGTCCAGCCGCACCGGGCCGGTCGGGTGGGTGGACGGTGTCACCGGGGAGCGCAGCCGCCGGTACGGCGAGACCACCCTTTGGTACGGTCGCCGATCATGAGACGTGCGGTGTGTCCCGGCTCGTTCGATCCGGTCACCAACGGACACCTCGACATCATCGGCCGGGCGAGCCGCCTGTTCGACGAGGTGATCGTGGGCGTGCTGGTGAACCAGTCGAAGAGCGGCCTGTTCACCGTCGAGGAGCGCATCGACATGCTCCGCGAGGTGACCGCCTCCTACGACAACGTCCGGGTCGAGTCGTTCCGTGGCCTGCTGGTCGACTTCTGCCGGGCGCAGCAGGCGAGCGTGCTGATCAAGGGCCTGCGGGCGGTCAGCGACTTCGACTACGAGCTGCAGATGGCGCAGATGAACATCGGCCTGGCCGGCGTCGAGACGTTGTTCATGCCGACCAACCCGCTCTACTCGTTCCTCTCCTCCAGCCTGGTCAAGGACGTGGCGAAGTGGGGTGGCGACATCTCCGCCCACGTGCCCGACCGGGTCCGGGAGGAGTTGCGGGCCCGCCTCGCGCCGCCGGCCCGCGACTGACCTCCGCCGCGCCACCAGGCGGTCGGGCGCCGGCCCGACCGTCCGCCGGCTCCTGCCCACCGCCCGTCCCGCCGGGGTCGGCGGGACGGCCGGCGCGACGCGCCGGGCCGGGGTGAGAGGCGCGGTGTGGCCGTGGCGCGACATGATGTGTGGAGCGGGAACCCGGCCGTAGCCCGCATCATGTAGGTCGGCCCGACGAACGACAGGAGTGAGCTACCGGTGGACTCGCTCGATCGCATCGACGAACTGATCGCCATGGTGGAGCAGGCGCGTTCCGTCCCGATGTCGCGTAACAACTGCATGGTCGACCGGGGCGAGTTCATCGCGGCCCTCGACGAGCTGCGCGCCGAACTCCCGGTGGAGGTGCGCAAGGCCGTCGCGCTGCTGGAGGAGCGGGACAAGATCATGGAGGCCGGCAAGCGGGAGGCCGACCGGATCATCAGCGAGGGTGAGGCGGAACACGCCCGCCTGGTCTCGGTGAACGAGATCACCGTCTCCGCCGAGCACGAGGGCGCCCGGATCATCGCCGAGGCGCGGGCCGAGGCGCAGCGCCTGCGCGAGGAGGTCGACGACTACGTCGACACCGCGCTGGCCAACTTCGAGCAGTTCCTCACCAGGGCGCTGGCCTCGATAGAGCGCGGCCGGGACAAGATGCACGCGCTGCGGGAGATCGGCACCTTCGCTGGGGACGAGGCGGAACGCCCGCTACCCTTCTGAGCGGCACCTCACCAGCCGACGGACGGGGCGGGCGTCGCCCCCGGTTCGACGGTGCGGCGGTCGCCAGGTAACCTTTTTTGTCGGCCTCTCACCGGCCGGAGTCTGACTATGCCCAAGCACACGCCTTCACCACTCAACCCCAGGTCGCCGCTGGTCCTCGACACGAGGGAGCTGCCGCGCCGACCTGGTGCGTTGCGTACGGTCGAGCGGGTGGTGCCGGCACCGGCGGACCTCGGCGTGGAGTTGATCGGCGTGCCGGAGGGCGCGGACCTCGACCTCGACCTGAGGCTGGAGTCGGTGTCCGAGGGCGTGCTCGTCTCGGGGACCGTCACCGGTCCCGTGCGGGGCGAGTGCGGCCGCTGCCTGCGCGAGATCAACGACTCGGTGGCCGTGCGGATCCAGGAGCTGTACGCGTACGAGAACAGCACCACGGACTCCACGACCGACGAGGACGAGGTGGGCCGGATGCAGGGAGACCTGATCGACCTGGAGCCGGCGCTGCGGGATGCGGTGGTGCTCGCGCTGCCGACCAACCCGCTCTGCCGGGAGGACTGCCCAGGCCTGTGCCCCGACTGCGGGGTGCACTGGGACGATCTGCCGGCCGACCACAGTCACCAGCAGATCGACCCGCGATGGGCGGGCCTGTCGCAACTGACCCGTAAAGAGGAGTAGGAACCGTGGCCGTCCCCAAGCGCAAGATGTCGCGCAGCAACACCCGCGCCCGCCGGGCGAACTGGAAGGCTGCCGTGGTCGCGACCGTGGCCTGCCCGCAGTGCAAGTCCGCCAAGCTGCCGCACGCCGCCTGCTCCGTCTGCGGCACCTACAACGGCCGCCAGGTCCTCGAGGTCTGACCTGGACGCCGAGTGACGCCCCCGACCGCAGGTCGGGCGGCGCGCGCACCCTGGCGAACGCCCGGTGCCCCGGCTCCCACCGACGCCGGCCGGCCTGGTCCGGCCGGCGTCGCGGCGGAGCCGGGCACCGCGCGGATCGCCGTTGACCTCCTCGGCGGGGACGACGCTCCCGACGTCGTGGTTGACGGCGCTCTGCGGGCCGTGCGCGCCGATCCCGACCTGCACCTGCTGCTCGTCGGCCCGGCCGAGGCCGCCGGCGAGGTGGTCCACGCCCTCGACCCGGCGCAGCGCGCGCGGGTCGCCGTCCGGCCGGTCCGCACCGCCGTGAGCATGGCCGACCACCCCGTGGCCGCCCGCTCCGACAGCACCGTCCGCGCCGCCGTGCACGCCGTGCGCGACGGCGCCGCGGACGCCCTCGTCTCCGCCGGCTCGACCGGCGCCACCGTCACCGCCGTCGCCCTCGGTCTCGGCCGTTGGCCGGACGTACGCCGTCCCGCGCTGGTCGCCACCCTGCCGGCCGTCGCCGGCCCGGTGGTCCTGCTCGACGTCGGCGGCTCGCTCGAGCCGCGCCCGGCCACCCTCGCCCGGCACGCCGTCCTCGGCGCGGCCTACGCCGCGGTGGCGCACACCGTCGCGACCCCGCGCGTCGGGCTGCTCTCGGTCGGCGCCGAGGCCGGCAAGGGCGACCGTGCCCGCCGGCTCGCCGATCCCGTCCTCGCCGCCGCGTCGCTGCCCTGCGGTGGTCGCTACGTCGGCCTCGTCGAGGGGTACGACGTCTCCCTCGGCACGCGCGCGGATGTGGTGGTGACCGACGGCTTCACCGGTAACGTGCTGCTCAAGGCGATCGAGGGCGCGTACGCGATGGCCGGCGGGCCCCCGCCCGGCGGTGGCGCCCCCCGGGCAGCCGCCCTGCTCGGGGTGGCCGGCACGGTGGTCGTCTGCCACGGCGCGGCCCGTCCCGAGGACGTCGCCTCCGGCATCGCCCTGGCGGCCCATCTCTGGCGGCGGCGCGCCGCCGACCAGGTCCGCGCGCTGCTCGACGGCGCCGAGGCGGGCGACCGCGAGGAATGCACCGACCGCACCACCGATACCGAGGTACCCACATCATGAGCAACGACAAGCGGCGGCGGGCGTCCGTCGGTCACCTGGAAGCCGCGTTCGGCGTCAGCCTGGATCCGGAACTGCTGGAGCGCGCGCTGACCCACCGCTCGTACGCGTACGAGAACGGCGGCCTGCCCACCAACGAGCGGCTGGAGTTCCTCGGCGACTCGGTGCTCGGCGTGGTGATCACCACCGCGCTGTTCCACAACCACCCCGACCTGCCCGAGGGGCAGCTGGCCAAGCTCCGGGCCAGCGTGGTCAACATGCGCGCCCTCGCCGACGTGGCGCGCGGCCTGGGCCCGGACGGGCTCGGCGCCTACCTGCTGCTCGGCAAGGGGGAGGAGACCACCGGCGGCCGGGACAAGGCGAGCATCCTCGCCGACACCCTGGAGGCGCTGCTCGGCGCGATCTACCTCCAGTACGGGCTGGACACCGCGGCGATCGTCATCCACCGGCTGTTCGACCCGCTGATGGCCGAGTCGGCCGGGCGGGGCGCCGCCCTGGACTGGAAGACCAGCCTCCAGGAGCTGACCGCGGCGCTGGGGCTCGGTGTGCCCGAGTACCGCATCGAGGGCACCGGGCCGGACCACCTCAAGACCTTCACCGCCTGGGTGGTGGTCGCCGGCAACCGCTACGGCGGGGCCGACGGGCGGAGCAAGAAGGAGGCCGAGCAGCGGGCCGCCGAGGCGGCCTGGCGCACGCTCACGGAGCAGGCCGAGCAGGAGCAGGCCGAGCAGGAGCGGGCCGAGCGGGAGCGGGCCGAGGCGGCCGGCGGGGCGGCGGGCGCCGAGGTCGAGGCGGGCCTGGGCCGTGCCTGAGCTGCCGGAGGTCGAGACGGTCCGGCAGGGGCTGGCCCGGTGGGTCACCGGCCGGCGGATCGCCACCGTCGAGGTGCACCACCCCCGCGCGGTGCGCCGGCACGCGCCCGGCGGCGGGCACTTCGCCGACGTGCTGGCCGGCCGGACGGTGCGCGACGTGCGCCGGCGGGGCAAGTACCTGTGGCTGCCGCTGGACAGCGGGGACGCCGTCGTCGGGCACCTGGGCATGTCGGGCCAGCTGCTGGTGCAGCCGGCCGCCGCGCCCGACGAGACGCACCTGCGCGTCCGGTTCCGCTTCGCCGACGACGGGCCGGAGCTGCGCTTCGTCGACCAGCGCACGTTCGGCGGGCTGTCGGTCTCCGCGGGCGGCGCGGAGCTGCCGGCGGAGATCGCGCACATCGCCCGCGACCCGATGGACCCGGAGTTCTCCGACGCGGCGTTCGCCGCCGCGCTGCGCCGGCGGCGTACGGAGGTCAAGCGCGCCCTGCTGGACCAGACGCTGATCTCCGGGGTGGGCAACATCTACGCCGACGAGGCGCTGTGGCGGGCGAGGCTGCACGGCGCCCGCCCCACCGACGCGCTGACCGGCCCGGCCGCGCTGCGGCTGCTGGGCCATGTCCGGGACGTCCTGGCCGAGGCGATCAAGTCCGGCGGCACCAGCTTCGACGCCCTCTACGTCAACGTCGACGGGGAGAGCGGCTACTTCGACCGGTCGCTGAACGTCTACGGCCGGGAGGGTCTGCCGTGCCACCGCTGCGGCGCGCCCGTGCGTCGGGAGGCGTTCATGAACCGTTCGTCGTACAGTTGCCCGCGCTGTCAGCCCCGCCCCCGGGGGGCCCTTCGGGGATGACCCCGAGGCGTTTTCCGGGTCGCCGTCGGCGCGTCGGCCCCGGCCGGTCGGGGATCGCCCTCCCGACACGCCGGTATCGGCCCGGCTCGCCCGGCCGGACCGCCGTTCAGGCCGCGTACAGGTTCCGGGGAAGGGCCGGGGCCGTTCCCTGATGTCCCGGGCCCGTTCCGTCCATAGCGTCAACCCCGTTGACAGGGGTTGACGTGACAGGGGGACCCGGAATGGGGGCAAGACCGGTGACGGTGCGGCTGGCGCGGTGGAGCGCGGAGCATCCGTGGCGGGCCATCGCGCTGTGGGTCGTGTTCGTGGCGGTGTGCTTCGTCGGCGGGAACGCCGCGGGACTTAAGGAGGCGACCGGCGCCGACCAGGCCGTCGGCGAGTCGGGCCGGGCGGGGCTGATCGTGGACGCCGGCGACTTCGCCGACCCGGCGGTGGAAAACGTCCTGATCACGGCGCGCGGCGGCACCCTGGACCCCGTCGCCGCGAAGGCCGCCGCCGCCGACGCGGCGACCGAACTGCGCTCGGTGACCGGAGTCGCCTCGGTGGGGGAGCCGGTGACGGCACGGGACGGCTCCGCGCTGCTGGTGCCGATCACGATGTCGGGTGACGCGGAGACCGCGTCCGACCGGGTGCAGCCGCTGCGGGACGCCACCGCCCGGGTGCAGGAGGGGCATCCGCAGCTGCGCGTCGAGCAGGTCGGCGGCCCGTCGATCAGCAAGGCGCTGAACGACACGCTCGGCGAGGACTTCAAGCGGGCCGAACTGCTGAGCCTGCCGGTGACCCTGCTCATCCTGATCATCGCGTTCGGGGCGCTGATCGCCGCCGGCGTGCCGGTGCTGCTGGCGCTCTCCTCGGTCGCCGCGGCGATGGGGCTCTCCACCCTCGCCTCGCACCTGGTGCCGGCGACCGACACGACGGCCAGCGTCATCCTGCTGATCGGCATGGCGGTCGGGGTCGACTACTCGCTGTTCTACGTGCGGCGCGAGCGGGAGGAGCGGGCCAAGGGGCGCTCCGGCCTCGACGCGGTGGAGATCGCCGCGGAGACCTCCGGTCACGCCGTCGTGGTCTCGGGCTTCGCCGTGATGATCTCGATGGGCGGGCTGCTGCTCGCCAACGACGCCATCTTCTCCTCCCTCGCGGTGGGCTCGATGCTGGTGGTCGCGGTCGCGGTGATCGGCTCGCTGACCGTGCTGCCGGCCCTGCTGGCCAAGCTCGGCCGCTGGGTCGACCGGCCCCGGGTGCCGCTGCTGTGGCGGCTCACCGCCCCGCGTACCGGGCGGCACGGCGAGGCGAAGCCGCGGTTCTGGCCGGCCGTGCTGAAGCCCGCGCTGCGGGCGCCGGTGGCCACCCTGGTGATCTCGGTCGGGCTGCTGCTCGCCCTGGCCACGCCCGCGCTGGGCATGAAGATGAAGTTCCCCGGCATGGAGGACCTGCCGCGCAGCACGCCGGCCATGCAGGCGTACGACCGGCTCACCGCGGCGTTCCCGAGCAACGGCACCAGCCACACGGTCGCGGTGCGGGCCCCGGCGGCCGAGGCGGACCGGGTCGCGGCGGCGCTGACCGCGCTGGCCGGCGCGGCGTCGGCCGACCCGCTCTTCGCGCCGACCGAGGCGGACGGCCCGAAGCTCAAGGTGTCGGCGGACCAGCGGGTGTCGGTGCTGGAGGTCGCCACCCCGCACGCCAGCCGCACCGCCGAGGCGGCCCGCTCCCTGGAGCGGCTGCGCGCCGACCTCGTCCCGGCCGCGCTCGGCGGGGTGCCCGGCGTGGAGTACGCGGTCGGCGGGGACATCGCCGACAGCGAGGACTACTCGCAGCACATCCGCGACAAGCTGCCGGTCGTCATCGGCTTCGTGCTGGTGCTGACCTTCGTGGTGATGGTGCTGACGTTCCGCTCGGTGGTGATCGCGCTCAGCTCGATCCTGCTCAACCTGCTCTCGGCCGGCGCCGCGTACGGGCTGCTGGTGCTGGTCTTCCAGGGCGACTGGGCCGAGGGCCTGCTCGGCTTCACCTCGATGGGCGCGATCGTCACCTGGCTGCCGCTGTTCCTCTTCGTGGTGCTGTTCGGGCTCTCGATGGACTACCACGTCTTCGTGGTCAGCCGGATCCGCGAGGGCGTCCGGGCCGGCATGTCGAACCGGGACGCGGTGGCGTACGGCATCACCTCGTCGGCCGGCGTGGTGACCAGCGCGGCGATCGTGATGGTCGGGGTCTTCTCGATCTTCGCCACGCTGAGCACGATCGACATGAAGCAGCTCGGCATCGGCCTGGCGGCGGCGATCCTGCTGGACGCCACGATCATCCGCGCGGTGGTGCTGCCGGCGCTGATGACCATGCTCGGCGACGCGAACTGGTGGGCCCCGAAGTTCCTGCGGGGGCGCCCCGCGAAGGCCCCCACGGACCCGCCGGCCCCGACCCCGGAGCTGGTCGGCGCCCGCTGACCCACGCCACACCAGGGGCCGGACCGCACCCGCGGTCCGGCCCCTGCCGTCCGTCCGTCGGTACGCGGTGGGCCCTGCCGTCGGGCCGGCTTCCGTGCGGGGCGGCCTGCCCGGCACGTGGTGTGTGCGGGGCGCCGGCATGGCCCGGGTGCGTGACGGTCGGCGTCAGAACACCGGGCAGGAGGCCCGCCAGGCGCCCAACTCCCGGTCCTTGCGGATCGAGGAGAAGCCGTAGCCCACCGTGGTGACGCAGAAGTCCGTGGTCGAGCCGGTGTACTCGGCGTGGAACACCGGCTTGCCCGCCTCGACGAACGGCAGCAGCTTGGCGCACAGGCCCAGCCGCACGCATTCCTCGTTGACGGCGAAGTCGAAGTCCGGCGCCAGGGCGGCCACCTGGGGCACGTCGTTGACCAGGCCGGGGGAGAGGTCCAGGGACCGGGCCAGCTCGGCCAGCCGGCGGTTGAACAGCAACTGGTCGTCGAAGCCGAGCGGGAAGCCGGCGCGGTGGGCGTACCCGTCGGCGTCGGCGAGCGCGACCGCGCCGAAGCCCTTGCCCCGGCAGAGCCGGAGCCGGTCCGCCAGCACCGGCCGCAGCGCGTCCCACTGCCGTACGTCGAGCCAGCGGCTCTGCGGGCGACGGGCCGCAGCGCCCCACACGGCGGCCGGGAAGCGGCTCGCGTCCGGATCCGTGGGCAGGACCGACCCGACGTGCACCTGGCAGACCAGCCGGCGGTCGCGGGACCGCAGTTCGGCGGTCTGCGCGGCGGTGGTGGCGACCGGGTCGAGCAGGAAGACGTCGGCGTCGACGGTCGGGTCGAGCACGCCGCTGAGCTGCCACTGCCACCGCCACCGGCCGGCCGACTCCGCCGGCCAGGTGGTCGGGGCGCCGGGCGGGGTGAGCGCGACCCGGCAACCGCCGACCGTGGCCAGCAGCGCGAGGACGACGCAGGCGGACAGGACGTGGCGTGGGCCCCGCCCGACGGCGCGCGTACGCGGCCGGATCCGCATCGGCAAGCTCCCGGGTACCGGGGCGGCGGGAGTGCCGCCCGGAGCGGGTACGCCGGTGCGGCGTACCTCACCCGGTCAAACGAGCGCGGACCCGGCCACGACTCGCGTTCAGCGCGGCGCGGCGAAGACCTGCGTCCAGTACGGCCCGTTGCTGCTCGCCACGCCGACGCCGATCTCGGTGAAGGCGCAGTTCAGGATGTTGGCCCGGTGACCGGAGCTGTTCATCCAGGCGTCCATCACCGCGGCCGGCGTCTTCTGGTTCCAGGCGACGTTCTCGCCGTACGTGCGCCAGGCGTAGCCGACCCGGTCCAGCCGGTCGCCGGCGTCGCTGCCGTCGCTGCCGGTGTGCGACATATCCCGGTGGTCCGCCTGGTCCTGGCTGTGCCGCTGGGCGGCGGTCATCAGCTTGTCGTCGATGCTCAGCGCCCCGCAGCCGGCCTTGGCGCGCTCGGCGTTGACCAGGTTCACCACCTCGCGGGCCTGGGCGCTGACCCCGCTGCTCACGGGGGCCTTCGTGCCGCCGCCGGACGGCGCGCTGCTCCGCTCGGTGCGCCGCGAGGGCGCGGTGGAACGCGAGGGCGCCGGCGTGGGCCTGGTGGCCTTCGTGGGCGACGGGGCGGGCCTGGTGGTGGCCGGCGCGGTGCTCGGGGTGGGGGCGGTCAGCGCGTCACCAGGCGTGACCGGCAGCGCCGGGGCGGCGGCGATCGTGTCGTCGGCGGCGGTCGGGTCGGTCTCCGGGCCGTCGCCGCCCAACGCGACCGCGCCGACGCCGAGGCTCACCATCAGCGTGGCGGCTGCGGCGGCGCCACCGATCAGCACGGGGCGGGGGAAGCGGCGGTGGCGGCGGTGCCGGCCCTCGGCGGGTGTCGTCCCGGCGTCGGTGTCCTGGTGCGTCCCGAGGTCGATCGGGGCGGTTGGGGCGTCGACCGGCCAGCCGCCGGCCGCCCGCTCGTCGGCCGGGGGCGCGTCCGACCCGTACGGCCCGCCGTCCCGCAGGTCGGCGTCGGCGTGCCAGCGGACGCCCGGCTCGGCCAGCCAGGTGGCGGCCGGCGCGGCGGGCCCGGCCGGCCAGGCCCCGGTGGGCTCGTCCTGCCAGCGCTCGGTGGGCTCGGCCGACCAGCGCTCGGTGGGCTCGGCCCGCCAGCGCTCGGTGGGCTCGGCGGCGTCGGCGGGTCCAGCCTGCCAGTGCGCGGCGGGCTCGGCCTGCTGGTGTGCGGCCGGCTCGGCGGGCTCGGCCTGCCAGCGGGCGGTCGGCTGGTCGCGGCGCCACTCGTCGGCGGGTCGGTCCAGGTCATCCCCGAACAGGTAGGCCGACCTCGGCTCCGGACGGTCGGTCAGCCAGCCCGGCTCCTCGCTGCGCGGCTGCTCGGGGTGCCGGGTGGCGCCGTCCGGGTCGTTCGGGTCGGTCCAGCGGTACACGCCTCTGCCTCCAAGGGGTCGGGTGCGGGCGAAGTGACGCTACGTGGGGGGCCTGAGCAGCGGCAACGTGGCTAAGGAAGAGTTAAGGGGAAGTCGGACGGCCGGGTAGGGACTTCCCGGGATCCGGGGCGTAGAGTCAAGGTGTCCGGACAGAGAGTGTCCGCGCCTTGTGGCAGCCCCCCGACAAGTGGACAGGTCGACGTGGAAATGATCTACGGCCTGCGAGAACTTGACGAAGGAGGGGGTATCGGCTCAATATATAGGTGTCGCCAGTCGCGCCCGGTCATGCCCAGAATCGCCTGGAATGACAGCCGCGTGCACATTGGGCGCGCGTTGGCCGGCCTTTCCGGCAGCGCATATCAAGGAGTCATCATGGCGAAGGCCCTGTACGGCCACGTAGGTGCGGCGCCCGATCGGCGCCTGCTCGACGAGGTCACCCGACTGCGTGCCACGGTTCGGGCACTGGAGTTCGAGATCACGCGGTTGCGTGCCGAGAACGATCGGCTCGCGGCGGCTGCGGCGGAGGCGGACGATCTGCTCCGTCTGGCCGAGCCCGCGCTGACCTGAGCTCCGGCATCGGAAAACTGAATCGCACCACGCAAAAAAGCGCGCCGACACTTCTGTGCCGGCGCGCAGTTCTGTCCACGCCCCTTTTCGCCGGCACCAATTCGCGATCTTGTGCGGATCTGTCGGGGACCGGCGGAAACGGTCCTCCCGACGCCGCCCGGCGTACCCCGGTGGGCCGCCGCGCGGTGCGGCCGGGCGCTCCGGCAGGCGGGTCGCGTGCCGGGCGGCCGTCGGTCCCGGGTTAGTCTGCGGGTTCACCCAGGTCCGCGCAGCCGGCGACGGTACGGCGGCCACCGGACGAGGATCGAGAAGGTGTATCTCAAGAGCCTGACGGTGAAGGGCTTCAAGTCCTTCGCCTCCGCGACGACGCTGAAGCTGGAGCCCGGGATCACCTGCGTGGTCGGCCCGAACGGCTCCGGCAAGTCCAACGTCGTCGACGCCATCGCCTGGGTGCTCGGCGAGCAGGGCGCCAAGGCGCTGCGCGGCGGCAAGATGGAGGACGTCATCTTCGCCGGCACCGCCGGCCGGGCCCCGCTGGGCCGGGCCGAGGTGACCCTGACGATCGACAACACCGACGGCGCGCTGCCGATCGAGTACACCGAGGTGTCGATCACCCGCCGGATGTTCCGCTCCGGCGAGAGCGAGTACGAGATCAACGGCGACTCCTGCCGGCTGCTCGACATCCAGGAGCTGCTGTCGGATTCCGGCATCGGCCGGGAGATGCACATCATCGTCGGGCAGGGCCGGCTCGACGGCATGCTGCACGCCAAGCCGGAGGACCGGCGGGCGTTCATCGAGGAGGCGGCCGGCGTCCTCAAGCACCGCAAGCGCAAGGAGAAGGCGCTGCGGAAGCTCGACGCGATGCAGACCAACCTCAACCGGCTCACCGACCTGACCGCCGAGCTGCGCCGCCAGCTCAAGCCGCTGGGCCGGCAGGCCGAGGTGGCCCGGCGCGCCGCCGCGATCCAGGCCAACCTGCGCGACGCCCGGCTGCGGCTGCTCGCCGACGACCTGGCCACCCTGCGCACCACCCTGGACCGGGAGATCGCCGACGAGACGGCGGTGCGCGAGCGGCGTGAGCAGGTCGAGGCCGAGCACACCGAGGTGCAGTCCCGCCTCGCCGAGCTGGAGGCGGCCCTCGCCGAGGACGCGCCGCTGCTGGCCGCCGCGCAGGACACCTGGTACAAGCTCTCCGCCCTCTCCGAGCGGTTCCGCTCCATCGAGCAGCTCGCCCGGGAGCGGCTGCGCCACCTCAGCGCCACCCCGGACGACGAGCGCCCCGGCCGCGACCCGGACCAGTTGGAGGCCGAGGCCGAGCGGGTCCGCGAGCAGGAGGAGGAGCTGCGCGCCGCGCTCACCGACGACCAGATCCGGCTCGCCGAGGCGGTGGAGCACCGCCAGGAGCTGGAACGGCAGCTCGCCGCGGCCGAACGCGAGCTGGTCGCCGCCGCGAAGGCGATCGCCGACCGGCGGGAGGGGCTGGCCCGGCTGACCGGCCAGGTCAACTCCGCCCGGGCCCGGACCACCAGCGCGGGCGAGGAGATCGAACGGCTCGCCGCCGCGCACGCCGACGCGCTCGCCCGCGCAGAGCAGGCGCAGGCCGAGCTCGACGCGGTGGCCGAGCAGTCCACCGAGGCCGACCGGGACAACGCCGACCTCGACGCCCGGCACGCCGAGGCCGCCGCCGCCCTGGAGCGGGCGCAGGCCACCGTGCGGTCGCTGACCGACGCCGAGCGGTCGGCGGAGAAGGACGCCGCCACCTGGAAGGCCCGGGAGGAGGCGCTCGCCCTGGGCCTGCGCCGCAAGGACGGGGCAGGGGCGCTGCTGGCCCGCGCCGACGAGGTCCCGGGCCTGCTGGGCAGCCTGGCCGGGCTGCTCACCGTCGCCCCTGGGCAGGAGGCCGCGCTCGCCGCCGCGCTCGGCGGGCTCGCCGACGCGGTCGCGGTCAGCGGCGTCGACGAGGCCGTAGAGGCGATGCGGCTGCTGAAGATCTCCGACGCCGGCCGGGCCGGCCTGCTGGTCGGCAGCCCCGCCGGCCCGGGCATGGACGCCCACCCCGACGCGCTGCGGCCGAAGCTGCCCGACGGCGCCCGCTGGGCGCCCGACCTGGTGGAGTGCTCCCCGCAGCTTCGACCGGCGGTGCACCGGGCGCTGCGCGACGTGGTGCTGGTCGACGACCTCGCCGCCGCGGCCGAGGTGGTCGCCGGCAATCCCGAGTTGCGCGCGGTCACCCCGGACGGCGACGTGGTGGGCGCGTACGCGGCGGCCGGCGGGTCGGCCAAGGCGCCCAGCTTCATCGAGGTGCAGGCGGCGGTCGAGGAAGCCCGGTCGAACCGGCTCGCGGCCGAGCGGACCGGCGCGGAGCTGCGCGAACAGCTCGTCGACGCCCGCGCCGAGGTGGCCGCCGCGAAGGAGACCGTGCAGCACGCCGCCGCCGCCAAGCGGGAGGCGGAGAGCCACCGCAACGCCGCCGCCCGGCGGCTGGCCGAGCTGGGCGCGGCCGCCCGCTCCGCGAAGGCCGAGACCGACCGGCTCGGCGAGTCCCGTTCCCGCGCCGAGGCGGCCCGGGAACGGGACCTGCTCACCCTGGCCGAGCTGGAGGAACGGCTGCGGCTGGCCGAGGAGACCCCGGTCGACGCGGAACCCTCCACCGAGGAACGCGACCAGCTCGCCGCGATGGTGCCGCAGGCGCGGCAGAACGAGATGGAGGTCCGGCTGGCGGTGCGTACGGCCGAGGAGCGGGTCTCCTCGATCGCCGGTCGCGCCGACTCGCTGCGCCGGCAGGCCACCGCCGAGCGGGCCGCGCGGGAACGCGCGGCGGCCCGGCGGGCGGCGCGGACCCGCGGCGCGGGGATCGCCCGGGCCGTGGCGGGCGGTGCCCGCGAGGCCCTCACCCGGCTGACCACCTCAATCGCCGCGGCGGAGGAGCACCGCGACGCCGTGGCGCGCGAGCGCGCCTCCCGCGAGGCCGAGCTGCAGGAGGTACGCGGCGCGGCCAAGCGGCTCGGCGCGGAGCTGGAGCGGCTGACCAGCCAGGTGCACCGGGACGAGGTGGCCCGCGCCGAGCAGCGGCTGCGCATCGAGCAGCTGGAGGCGAAGGCCGCGGAGGACTTCGGGCTGGACGTGGAGACCCTGGTCGCCGAGTACGGCCCGCACCAGCCCGTCCCGCCCACCCAGGCCGACGTGGCGGCGGCCGAGCGGGACGGCCTGCCGGTGCCCGAGCCGGTGCGCTACGAGCGGCCGGTGCAGGAGAAGCGGGCCGCCAAGGCGGAACGGGAACTGACCCTGCTCGGCAAGGTCAACCCGCTCGCGCTGGAGGAGTTCGCCGCGCTGGAGGAGCGCTACAAGTTCCTCTCGGAGCAGCTGGAGGACCTCAAGGCCACCCGCCGCGACCTGCTCACCGTGGTCAAGGACGTCGACGACCGGATCCTGGAGGTCTTCGCCAGCGCGTTCGAGGACACGGCCCGGGAGTTCCAGCAGGTCTTCACCGTGCTCTTCCCCGGCGGCGAGGGCCGGCTCGTGCTCACCGACCCGGAGGACCTGCTCACCACCGGCGTCGAGGTGGAGGCCCGCCCGCCGGGTAAGAAGATCAAGCGGTTGTCGCTGCTCTCCGGCGGCGAGCGGTCGCTGACCGCGGTGGCGATGCTGGTGGCGATCTTCCGCGCCCGGCCCAGCCCGTTCTACATCATGGACGAGGTGGAGGCGGCGCTCGACGACGTCAACCTGGGCCGGCTGATCACGCTGCTGGCCCAGTTGCGGGAGAAGAGCCAGCTCATCGTCATCACGCACCAGAAGCGGACGATGGAGGTCGCCGACGCCCTGTACGGCGTGACCATGCGCAACGGGGTGACCCAGGTGATCAGCCAACGGCTCAACCGGGCCGACGGGGACGACGAGCGGCGCGGCCGCGGCGAGGAGAACGAGTAGTGGGTCGGGAACGCGCCACGGCGCTCCTGGTGGACTTCGACGGCGTCCTGCGACGCTGGGACCCGGCGGTGGCCGCCGGCGTGGAGCGGGAGTACGGCCTGTCCGAGGGCGTACTCACCGAGATCGCCATGCAGTGGGGGCGGCTCCAGCCGGTGCTGACCGGCCAGGTCAGCCACGCCGACTGGATGACCAGCGTGGCCGACGCGCTGGCCGGGCCGGCCGGCGGGCCGGAGCGCGCCCGGGCCGCGGTCGAGCAGTGGCAGCGATACCGGGGCGAGGTGGACACCGAGGTGCTCGACTTCGTCCGCGGGGTACGCGCCGGCGGCCTCCCGGTCGGCCTCGCCACCAACGCCACCGACCTGCTCGACGACGACCTGGCCGCGCTCGGCCTGGTCGGCGAGTTCGACGCGGTGGTCAACTCGTACCGGCTCGGGGTGAACAAGCCGGCCAAGGAGTACTTCCAGGCCGCCTGCCGGGCGGTGGCCACCCCGCCGGACCGGGTGCTCTTCGTCGACGACGAGGACTGGTCGGTGCGCGGTGCCCGGGCCGCCGGGCTGTCGGCGCTCCGCTGGAGCGGCCGCCCCGAGGACCTGCGCTACCTGCGGGCGGCGCTGGCGTACTGAGGCCGGGTGGGCGATCCGGCGGCAGCCGGCGAGGCCGCCGGATCGGGCGGGCCGGTCAGCGGAGTCCCGGCACCTCGGTCACCGTGAACGGCGGCGCCGGGGCGGTGGCGTTGAGCTGGCTGTTGACCCAGAGCAGCCGGCCGGCGTCCCGGGCGATGGTGGTCGGCGACTGGTCCAGGCCCGTCGGGCGTGACTGCGCGACCACCCGGGCGGTCCGGCGGCCGGCGTCCAGCAGCGCGAGGTTGACCGCGAAGCTCCAGCCGCCCGCGCCGTCGGGAAAGTTCACCACCCCGTAGAGGCGGTCGCCGTCGAGCAGCAGCCCGTCGGCGCCCAACTGCCCGCCGGCCACCTCCACGACGCTGGCCGTCCGGCCGACCAGGTCGACCCGCCAGAGCCGCTCGCTGCCCGGCTCACCGGTGCCCTGGTCGGCGACGAGCGCGACCCGGCCGTCGTCGGTGACGACGATCCCGTTGAGAAAGCCGGGGGCCGCCGGGAAGGCCGTGGCCGGAACCCAGGGAACCAGGTCTCCGACCCACCCGTCGGCCACCTCCGCGCGCCAGAGTCCGCCGCCGGCCGAGTCGGTGACGTAGACGGCGTCGTCGGTCACCGCCAGGTCGTTCAGGGCCGCTCCGGCGGCCACCCTGCGGGCCAGCAGCCGGCCGTCCGGGGCGTGCACGAAGAGAGCGCCGGTGTCCCAGCCGGCGACGAGGATCCGCCCGTGCCGGTCCAGGCGCACGCCGGCGGCACGGGTCCGACCGTCCGCGCCACCGGGGAGGAAGGGCCGCAGCTCCCGGTCGTGGACGTGGCCGCGGTAGACCGCGCCGTCGGAGACGCTGGTGACGTACATGGCGCCGTCGCGGGCCACGGCGATGCCCTCGGGCCGTGTTCCCGGGTCGCGGGAGACGACGTACGTCCCGGGTCGCCGCTGCCCGGGCGCGGGCTGCGGGACGATGGCGGCCAGGGCGGTGACGGCCGCGACGGCCGTCGTGACGATGGTCTTCATGAGCGAAGCGTCCGGGCCGGCCGGGCGCGGCTCCACCCCTTTCGGGTACGGCCAAAGGGTGGCTAGCGTCGGCGGCATGCTGACCCTGCACCTGAACGCGGCGGATCTCAGCCGCACCGTGGTGCGCTCGGCGCCGTCGGTGCTGCTGGAGGTGGCCGCGGCCGGGCAACGGGTGTTCCTGGCCGGCGCTCCGGAGCATCTCGCCGCCTGGCGGGCCCGCACTCGCGCGGCGCTGCGGCCCGGGATGCGGCCCCTGCTGGACCTGTGCCGGCTTCCCTACTGGCTGCCGGACTTCCTCACCCCGCCCGGTCACGACGCGGACGTCGCCGCCGCGTTCGACGAGGTGGCCGCCATCCCGGCGGCGACCCTGGACGCCGAGCTCCGGCCCCGGATCGAGGCCGGCGACCTTCCGCCGCGGGTCGCCGCTCTCGCCGCCGGGGACCCCACGGCGCGGCAGCGGCTCCGCGCGGCGATGGCGGCCTTCCACACCGTCGCGGTGGCACCCTACTGGCGGACGATCCTCGCGACGGTGCACGCGGACCGCGCCGTGCGGAGCCACACCATGGTGGACGTCGGGATCGACCGGGTGCTCCGCGATCTCAGCCCGTACCTGCGCTGGACGTCGTCCGGCGCGAGCTACCAGCTGTCGTACGAGTGCGCCTTCGGCACCGAACTGGACGTGGTGCCGGACGGCCGGGGCGTCACCCTCGTGCCGTCCTACTTCCTGCCGCAACCGTGCGTCCTCGACGATCCGGCGGGGCCGCTCGTGCTGGCCTATCCGATCCGGCCGGCCCGGCGCGAGCTGACCTCCGGCCAGCCGCTGGCCGACCTGCTGGGACGGACCCGGGCGGCGGTGCTGGGTGCGATCGTCGGCGGCCCCAGCACCTCGCAGGTCGCCCGGACGCTGGGCATCTCGGTCGCCTCGGCGAGCCAGCACACCGCGACCCTGCGCTCGGCCGGACTGATCACCACGCACCGGACCGGCTCCGCGGTGCGGCACGCCCTCACCCCGCTCGGCGAACAGCTGCTCCGCGCCGGGCGGGCCGGTCAGGTCCGGTCCCCGGAGGGAATCAGTCGCCGGTGACGCCGTCGATGCGTTCGCGGATCAGGTCGGCGTGGCCGTTGTGCCGGGCGTACTCCTCGATCATGTGCACGTAGACCCAGCGCAGGTTGAACGTCCGGCGCTTCGGGCCGACCTCGGTGAAGGTGTCGTCGAGCGAGCGGCCCGCCGCGGCGGCCCGGGCCAGCTCCACCTCCCGGTGGAACGTGGCGAGGTCGGCCTCCGCGTCGGCGGCGCTGACGTCGTGGTCGGCGTCCGGGTTGTCGGGGGTGAAGTAGGGGTAGTCGACGCGCTCGCCGGCGAGGTTCTCCCGGAACCACCAGGCCTCCACCTCGGCCAGGTGCCGGACCAGCCCGAGCAGGGTCAGCCCGGAGGGCTCGACGCTCGGCGTCCGCAGCTGCTCGGCGGTCAGCCCGGCGCACTTGAGCAGCAGCGTCTGCCGGTGGTAGTCCAGCCAGCCTTCCAGGATGGTGCGCTCGTCGCCGACGTACGGCTCGGGGGTCCGGGTGATCTCCGGTGCTCTCCAGGTCATGCCGGCCATCCTCGCCGGCCCGCCCGACAATCCGCGACCGCATATCCGCCGCGACCCGTCCCGGCGTCAGGACTTGTCCGGGCTCCGCGGCTCGCCGCCGCGCCGCCACGGGTCAGGGCACCACGACGACCGGCCAGCGGCCGGCCCGGACGAGGCGGGTGGCGACCGAGCCGACCAGCCGGTGCCCGGCCTGTTCGGAGGAGCCGACGACCACCAGGTCGGCCCGGAACTCGTCGGCCGCCGCGCGCAGTTCGGCGTACGCGTCCCCGCGCCGGCGCAGGAAGGTGACCGGCAGGCCGAGTTCCTCGGCGCCGCGCCGGCACTCCCGGCGCAGCTCCGCCGTCAGCTCGTCGTGGCAGCGCTGCACCTCCCCGGCGTCCAGGCCCGGCACGAGGGTGGTCAGCCCGGGTGCGGGGCTGACGTGGACCACCACCAGGGCGGAGCCCTGCCGGCGGGCCAGCCCGGCCGCGTACCAGCCGGCGCGCTCCGAGGTGCGGGTGCCGTCCACGCCGACCAGCACGACCCTCGGCCCGTCCGTGCCGCGCTCGTAGGGCCCCGGCCGGGTGCGCGGGCCGTACTCCTCCCGTTCCGGCGCGTCCGTGCTCATGCCAGCTCCGTCCTCTCCGGTTGCCCTAGGCAACAACCGGGCCGGGCGCGGCCCTATTCCGGCGGCCTAGAAGTACTCCTCGTTGAAGCGGCGCAGCAGCCGGGCGAAGTCCCCGACGTCCGCCGCCGACCAGGTGCCCAGGGTCTGCCGGAAGCGTTCGAGCCGGCCGCCCTGCGCGGCGTCGAACCGGCGCTGCCCCTCCTCGGTCAGGCTGAGCCGCGCCGCGCGCCGGTCGGTCGGGTCCGGGTCGCGCCGGACCAGGCCCAGGCCCTCCAGACCGTGGATCTGCCGGCTCAGTGTCCCCTTGCCGACGCCGAGCCGGGCGGCCAGGTCGGTGAGCCGGACCGAGCCGCACCGGCGCAGCCACAGCAGCAGCCCGTACGCGTCGGGCTCCAGGCCGGGGTGCACCTCCCGGGCGAGTTCCGAGGAGACGGCCCGCCCCCGGCGCAGCAGGGCGGTCAGCTCGTGCTCCACCGCCCGCATCGTCTCCGGCAGGTGATCGTCCACGTGGTCAGGGTACGGCGGACGGTGTCAGGCGCCTGGCGCCAGCCGCTGCCGCATCACCTCGCGCAGGTGGCCGTCGCTGGTGGTGCCCTCGATGGTCACCTCGGCCGCCCGCCCGGTGTGCACCAGCGTGGCGACCGCGTTGCCGAAGTAGGGGCCGGCCAGCCGCTTCCAGCGGAACGGCGGGCGGCGTACCCCGGCGGAGCGGGCGAGCGCCCGGGCGGCTCCGGCCGGCCCGGACGACCAGCCCAGCCGCATCAGCGGGCGCATCCCGGCGGGCACCTGGTTGTGGATGGGCGAGCAGGTGAGCTGGTGCACCGGGGTGACCACGCTCCGGTCGTCGAACCGGGCCCGCGCCACGTACGAGTGGTGCACGTCACCGGAGAGCACGCTGATCGACGCCGGCGGCGCGTACGCCGGCCCGGCCCCGACCCGGTCGCCGGGCTTGCCGGGGGTGCCGCTGCCGATCCGGGCGAACAGCGCGCCGAGCGCGTCGAACGAGCGGCGGAACGCGGCCCAGTGCTCCAGGTCCAGCCCCCGGCGCAGCTTCTCCGACAGGCGCCCGACCCCGCGCCGCCGCGAGTCGGCGAGCTTCTCGTTCCACGCCTCCACGTGGTGGATGCCCGGCGGCAGCAGCCAGGGCAGCGAGGCGCCCACCACGAGGTGGTCGTAGACGCCGTGGGCCCGGTCGAGGAACCACGACCACTCGCCCGGGGGCAGCATCGCCCGCTGGCCGGGCTCCAGCACCCGGCTGCACCGGTTGTCCAGCATCACCAGCCGGGTCCGGCCCAGGTCCAGCGCGTAGCTCCACTGGTACTGCACGGCCCGCCACCGCTCGGTGTCGTGGGCGAGGTCGGCCTCGGTGTCGACCCGCTGGCCGAACTCGCGCAGCACGCCGGTGGCGTCCTCCGCCGCGCTGACCTTCGCGAAGACCGGGTCGGCGGCGATCTCGTCGGGGGAGAGGTTGCCCAGGTGCTGGTAGACCCAGTAGGAGGCGAGGCCGCTGGCGATCCGCTCCGCCCACCAGGGCTGGTCGCGCATGTCCGCCCGCCAGGCGGCCGAGGTGTTCCAGTCGTCGATGATCTCGTGGTCGTCGAAGATCATCACGCTCGGCACGGTGGAGAGCAGCCAGCGGATCTCCGGGTCGCGCCAGGACTCCAGGTAGAGCTTGGTGTACTCGTCGAAGCTGACCACCTGGTCGCTGGGCGCGCCCCTGGGCCGCCGGCGGCGCCGCTTCAGCAGCCGCCGCACCGTGGGGGAGGTCACGTCCGCGTAGACCTGGTCACCGAGGAGCACCAGCAGGTCGGGCAGGCCGGCCGGGTCGGGGTCGGCCGCCAGCCGCCGGGCGTACGCGTCGAGCGCGTCCGGGGGCAGCCGGCGGGTGGTGGCGTGCTGGGTGGTCTCCCGGCACGATCCGAAGATCAACCGGACCGGCTGGTCGAGGTCGTCGGCCGCCCGGGTGCGGATGACGCTGGGCGGGAACCCGCTGCTCGACACCGGCCACGCGACCTCGTCGTCGATCAGCACCTCGTAGCTGGTGGCGCTGTCGGGCGTGAGCCCCTCCACCACGACGAGCGCGTAGTGGTGGTCGTACGCGGAGAAGGTGGGCGCGGTGCCGCGGGCGCCGTCGGCCGTGCGGACGGTGACCACGGCGGGCGCGCTGGTCTCGACCCAGACGGTGGCCCGCGTGCCGACCACCCGCCGCAGCAACGGGCCGATGAGCAGGTGTGCCGCGGGCATGGTCGACCTCCAGGTAAGCGGACTTCACTTCTACTACCCGGCCGGCGGTCGCACCACTGCTGGCTGTGACCGAGCCTACCGCCGGCTCCCGGACGGGCCCGCCGGGAGCGGTGGCTGGGACAGCTTCGCCGGCATCTGACAGGATTCCGGCATGACCGAATACCTCCTCATCGCACTCGCCCTGCTCGGCGTGCTGATCCTTGGCGGCATCGGGCTGGTCGTGCCGCGGCTGCGCCGGCGCCCGGAGCCGCCGCTGCCCGAGACGGAGGTCGAGACCCGGGCCGAGGAGGGTCTCGCCGGCCCGCCGGTGGCGGCCCCGGAGGCCGAGATCTCCACCGGGATCCTGGTGGAGCCGCCGGTCGTGGAGGCCCCGGCCCCGGTGCTGGAGGTGCCCGAGCCGACCGCCGGGCGGCTGGTCCGGCTGCGCTCCCGGCTGTCCCGCTCGCAGAACGTCTTCGGCAAGAGCCTGCTCGGCCTGCTCAGCCGCGACCACCTGGACGAGGACACCTGGGAGGAGATCGAGGACAGCCTGATCACCGCCGACGTCGGCATCGACGCCACCCGGGAGATCGTCGACCGGTTGCGCGAGCGCACCCGGGTGCTCGGCACCCGGTCCGGCACCGAGTTGCGGGCCCTGCTCGCCGCCGAGCTGGTCAACGCCCTCGACCCGACGCTGGACCGCTCGCTGCACACCGCGCCCAAGGACGGCGTGCCGGCGGTGCTGATGGTGGTCGGCGTCAACGGCGCCGGCAAGACCACGACCTGCGGCAAGATCGCCCGGGTGCTGGTCGCCGACGGCCGGAGCGTGATCCTCGGCGCGGCCGACACGTTCCGGGCCGCCGCCGCCGACCAGCTGGAGACCTGGGCCGGCCGCGTCGGGGCCGAGACCGTGCGTGGTCCGGAGAGGGCCGACCCGGCCAGCGTCGCCTTCGACGCGGTCAAGCGCGGCATCGACACCGGCGTGGACACGGTGCTGATCGACACGGCCGGCCGGCTGCAGAACAAGGTCGGCCTGATGGACGAGCTGGGCAAGGTCAAGCGGGTGGTGGAGAAGCACGGCCCGATCGACGAGACGATCCTGATCCTGGACGCCACCACCGGGCAGAACGGGCTGGAGCAGGCCCGGGTCTTCACCGAGGTGGTCAACGTGACCGGCGTGGTGCTCACCAAGCTCGACGGCACCGCCAAGGGCGGCATCGTGATCGCCGTGCAGCGCAAGCTGGGCATCCCGGTGAAGCTGGTCGGGCTCGGCGAGGGCAAGGACGACCTCGCCCCGTTCGACCCCGCGCAGTTCGTCGACGCGCTGCTCGGTACCGAGCCGCTCGCCCGGGACGCGTAACCTCGCAGTGACGAGCAACGATCGCGCCTACGCCGGGTGGCGCGACCCCAGCCACCCGTCGCAGCGCCTCGGGAGACCGTACGTGACTTCGCAGGAGATCCCGCTGCACGGCGGGAACGTCAGCACCGTGGTGCGGGTGGGCGACACGGTCCGGCGCAACGCCGGGCCGTGGACGCCCGCGGTGCACGCCCTGCTGCGCCACCTGGAGTACGTCGGGTTCACCGGCGCCCCCCGCGCGCTCGGCATGGACGAGCGCAACCGGGAGGTCCTGTCGTACCTGGAGGGGGAGTGCGGGGAGTACCCGCTGGCCCCGCACTGGGTCACCGACGAGGCCCTGGTGACCGTCGCCACCATGCTGCGGATGTTCCACGACGCCCAGTACGGCTTCGTGCCGCCGCCGGGGGCGGTGTGGCGCTCGTTCGGCCCGCCGCCGCCGGACACCGAGGTGATCTGCCACCATGACGCCGCCCCGCACAACGTCATCTGGCGGCCCGACGGCACCCTCGGGCTGATCGACTTCGACCTCGCCTCGCCCGGCGCCCGGATCTACGACGTGGCGTACGCGGCCTGGACGTGGGTGCCGATCTTCTCCGACCGGGACTCGATCACGCTCGGCTGGAAGCACCCCGACCGGCCGCGCCGGCTGCGCCTCTTCGCCGACGCGTACGGGCTGATCCCGCGGGACCGGCACCGGCTGATCCGGACCATCCGCAAGCGGATCGTGGACCACGTCGAGGGCATCCGCCGGATGGCCGCCGCCGGTGAGCCGGCCTTCGTCCGGATCGTGCACAAGGGGCACCTGCGCCGGCCGATGCGGGACCTGCGGCTGCTCGACTACGAGCGCAACGCCCTCGAGTACGCGCTGCGCTGACCGGTCCGTGCCGCCGAGGGCCGTTTCCGCCGGCGGTGAGGTTGTCTTCACACGTCCGAAACAAGGCGTCACCGTCCGGAAATCGACGGGTGACGCTGGGGGAAACAGGGAGCGAGCAGGCTTCCGCGCATCCGGCGTACGGGCGACGCTGCCCCGGAAGCCGGGAAGGAGGGACTTCACCTTTAGGAGGCCGGCGTGCCTGACGCACCCACGATCGATTCCGGCAACACCGTCTGGTTGCTGGTGTCGACGGCGCTCGTGCTGCTCATGACGCCCGGACTGGCGCTGTTCTACGGCGGCCTGAACCGGGCCAAGGGTGTACTGAACATGATGATGATGAGCTTCTCCGCGATCGGGCTCATCTCCGTTCTGTGGTGGCTCTACGGTTTCAGCATCGCGTTCGGCAGCGATGTCAACGGCTTCTGGGGCGACCCGGGCGCCTACCTCGGCACCAGGACCTTCCTCGCCGAGACCGACCTCTGGGGCGCGACGGCGGAGAACCCGAGCGGCATCGGTGTCCCGCTCTACGTGTTCATGGCCTTCCAGATGGTCTTCGCCGTGATCACCGTCGCGCTGATCAGCGGTGCGATCTCCGACCGGGCGAGGTTCGCCGGCTGGCTGCTGTTCGCGTTCGGCTGGGCGACGCTGGTCTACTTCCCGGTCGCGCACTGGGTGTGGGGCGGCGGCATCATCGGCGGCGACATCCACGCGCTCGACTTCGCCGGCGGCACCGCCGTGCACATCAACGCCGGCGCGGCGGCCCTGGCCCTGGCCCTGGTGCTCGGCAGGCGGCTCGGCTGGCCCCGGGAGGGCATGAAGCCGCACAACATCCCGCTCGTCGCGCTCGGCGCCGGGCTGCTCTGGTTCGGCTGGTTCGGCTTCAACGCCGGTTCCGAGCTCACCGTCGACTCGGTCGCCGGCCTGGCCTTCATCAACACCCAGCTCGCCACCGCCGCCGCGGTGCTCGGCTGGATCGCCGTCGAGTGGATCAAGGACAGGAAGCCGACCCTGGTCGGTGCCTCGTCCGGCGCCGTCGCCGGCCTGGTCGCCATCACCCCGGCCTGCGGCTTCGTCGCGCCCTGGGCGGCGGTGCTGCTCGGCGTCGTCGCCGGGGCGGTCTGCGCGCTGGCGATCAGCCTCAAGTACAGGCTCGGCTACGACGACTCGCTCGACGTGGTCGGCGTGCACTTCGTCGGCGGCTGGATCGGGTCGCTGTGGCTCGGCCTGTTCGCCACCAACTCGGTCAACGGCGCGATCACCGACGTGGTCGGCGCCTCGGACGGCCTGTTCTACGGTGGTGGGGTGACCCAGCTCGGCCGGCAGGCCCTGGCCGGCCTGATCGTCACCGTCTGGTCCTTCGCGGTGGCCTGGGTGCTCGCCGTCGTGATCGAGAAGACCATCGGCTTCCGGCTCCGCGCCGAGGACGAGGTCGGCGGCATCGACATCGCCGAGCACGCCGAGAGCGGCTACGACCTGTCGCCGACCACGGGCGGCGGCGGCAGCGCCTTCGCCATGGCCGGCCTGACCGGCGCCAAGCAGACGGCGGCCCCGGCCGCACCCGCCGCGTCCCCCGCCGAGCCGGCCGCCGAGCCGGTCGACGAGAAGATCGCCGGTTAACGTTCCTGTGATGGAGGGGTTGGACATGAAGCTGGTGACCGCGGTCATCAAGCCGTACCAACTGGACGCGGTGAAGGAGGCCCTGCACGCCCTCGGCGTGGCCGGCCTGACCGTCAGCGAGGTCCAGGGCTACGGCCGGCAGAAGGGGCACACCGAGGTCTACCGGGGTGCCGAGTACACGGTCGAGTTCCTGCCCAAGATCCGGGTGGAGGTGCTCACCGACGAGATCGACCTGGAGAAGATCGTCGACGCCGTCGTCGTCGCCGCCCGGACCGGCAAGATCGGCGACGGGAAGGTCTGGGTGACCTCGGTCGACGAGGTCGTCCGGGTCCGCACCGGCGAGCGCGGCCTCGACGCGCTCTGACCGGGCCACGACCGACATGACCTCGTCGACCGGGAGGAACGCGCCGGGCCACGCCGGCAACGGCGGCCCGGCCATCCCGGCCGACGGGTTCGTCGGCGCGGACACGGGCGTGGGGGAGGCGGCCCGGGCCGCGCGCGCCGACGCCCACGACCGGTGGCTGCGCGCCCTGCTGCCGGACCGGCCCGGTGTGGCGCTCGTTGCCGTCGGCGGGCTGGGACGGCGGCAGTGCGCCCCGCACGGCGACCTCGACCTCGTGCTGCTGCACGCCGGGGTGCCCGGCGTGGACGAGCTCGCCGCGGCGGTCTGGTACCCCGTCTGGGACGCCGGGCTGCGGCTCGACCACTCCGTCCGCACCGTCGCCGAGGCGCTGTCGGTCGCCCGGGACGACGTGAAGGTCGCCCTCGGGCTGCTCGACGCGCGGCTGGTCGCCGGGGACGCCGGCCTCGCCGACACGCTCGTCCGGTCCGCCGTCGACCACTGGCGGCGCACCGCCGTACGGCAGCTTCCCAGGCTGCGGGAGGTCACCGCCGCCCGCTGGGCGGCCCACGGCGAGCTGGCCTTCCTGCTGGAGGGCGACCTGAAGGAGGCCGCCGGCGGGCTGCGCGACGTGGGGATCCTGCGGGCGATCGCCACCGCCGGAATCACCGACGCGCTGCGCCCCGCCGTCCGCGCCGCGCACCGGCGGCTGCTGGACACCCGGGACGCGCTGCACGTGCAGGTCGGCCGCCGGGTCGACCGGCTGGTAGCCCAGGAACGCGACGGCGTCGCCGCGCTGCTCGGGCTGCGCCAGCCCGCACCCGGCGCGCCCGACGCCGGGCCGCGCCAACCCCCGCTCGGTCCGCCCGACGCCGCGCTGGGGGCCGGAGCGGTCGCCGAGGACGGCGACGCGCTGCTGCGCCGGGTGGCCGGGGACGCCCGGACCGTCAGCCACGCCCTCGACGACGCCTTCCGCGCCGCCGACCGGCTCCGCTCGGGCCGCCGCCGGGGGGCCGACGGGCGCCCGGTGCGCCGGCCGGTGGCCCGGGACGTCGTGGAGCACGACGGCGAGCTGGTGCTGGCCCGCACCGCGATCGGCGCGCGACCCGACCCGAGCCTGTCGCTGCGGGTCGCCGCCGCCGCAGCCACCACCCGGCTGCCGATCGCCCGGGCCACCTGCGAGTGGCTGGCCGTGTACTGTCCGCCGCTGCCGGCGCCGTGGCCGGCCGAGGCCCGGGCCGCGCTCGTCACCCTGCTCGGCGCCGGTCCCGGCCTGGTGCCGGCCTGGGAGACCTGCGACCGGTACGGGCTGATCGAGGGCTGGCTGCCCGAGTGGACCCGGCTGCGCAGCCTCCCGCAGCACAACCCGGTGCACCGGTTCACCCTCGACCGGCACCTCGTGCAGACCGCGTACGAGGCCAGCCGGCACACCCGCGAGGTGGACCGTCCCGACCTGCTGCTGCTCGGCGCGCTCCTGCACGACGTCGGCAAGGGGCTGCCGGGGGACCACAGCACGGTCGGGGCTCCGCTGGCCGAGGCGGTGGCCGCCCGGATCGGCCTGCCCGAGCCCGAGGTGGCGCTGATCGGCACGCTGGTCCGGCTGCACCTGCTCCTGCCCGACGTCGCCACCCGGCGGGACCTCGCCGACCCGGTCACCATCTCCGGGGTGGCCGAGCGGGTCGGCGACACCACCACCCTGGACCTGCTGCACGTCCTGGTCCGCGCCGACGCCGCGGCCACCGGGCCGGCCGCCTGGTCGGACTGGAAGGGCCGGCTGGTCGCCGAGCTGGTCGCCCGGGTCCGCACGGCGCTGGACACCGGCGCGCTGCCCGCCCCGCCCGTCCCGGCCCCGGCGCTGCTGGCGGGGCCCCTGCCGGTCGTACAGCTGACCGGGGACCGGGTGGCGGTGGCCGCGGCGGACCGGCGCGGCCTGCTCGCGACGGTGGCCGGGTGCCTGGCCCTGCACCGGCTGGAGGTGATCTCCGCCGACGCCGCCACGGTCGACGGCCGGGCTCTGGTCGAGTGCCGGGTGCAGCCCCGCTACGGCCTGGCCCCCGACCCGATCGCCCTCGGCGCCGACCTGCGCCGCGCGGTGAGCGGCGACGTCTCGGTCACCCAGCGGCTGCGCGGCCGGGCCCTGGCGGCGCGGGCCGAGGGGGCCGCGCCGCGGGTGGTCTGGCACCGGGAGGCGGCCACGGACGCCGTGTTGCTGGAGCTGCGCGCCGCCGACGCGGCGGGCCTGCTCTACCGGGTCGCCTGCGCACTCGACGAGGCCGGCGCCCAGGTGCGCGCGGCGCGCATCTCCACCCTCGGCGGGGACGTGGTGGACGCGTTCTACCTCGTCGGCGGCTGGCCGGACGACGTCGCGCGCGCCCGCCTGGAGGCTGCCGTCCTCGGCGCTGTCTGAGCGCGGACGCCCGGGCCGCACCACGTCGAGCGCGTGTGCGGGGAGCCGCCCGCCCGCCGCGGCCGGCGACCGCGCGTACCCACCTGGGTCGGGCGATGGTGCAGGTGGGCGCCCGGGGGCCGGGCCCGGCTGGTCGTCTCCGCGGACCGGTCGGGGCTGGTCGCGGGGTGACGGCGCCGGGCGGGCCGGGGTGGTCGGGCCGCCCGGAAGCAATGGCGAGGTGGGACGGTTACCCTTGCGGGTGGCCGGCCTTGTGCGTGCCGGCCGACCTGTGCCCGCCTAAACACTGACAAACGGGATGTTCGCGTGTTTGACACCTTGAGTGACCGCCTGTCCGGGATCTTCACCAAGCTCCGCGGCAAGGGCCGGCTCACCGACGCCGACATCGACGCCACCGCGCGCGAGATCCGCCTCGCGCTGCTGGAGGCGGACGTCGCGCTGCCGGTGGTCAAGGGCTTCATCGCGAACGTCAAGGAGCGGGCGCGCGGCGCCGAGGTCTCCCAGGCGCTCAACCCCGCCCAGCAGATCATCAAGATCGTCAACGACGAGCTGGTCAACGTGCTCGGTGGCGAGGGGCGGCGGCTCCAGTTCGCCAAGCAGCCGCCGACCGTGATCATGCTGGCCGGTCTCCAGGGTTCCGGCAAGACCACCCTCGCCGGCAAGCTGGCCCGCTGGCTGAAGGCCCAGGGGCACCAGCCGCTGCTGGTCGCCGCCGACCTCCAGCGCCCCAACGCCGTCGGGCAGCTCCAGGTGCTCGGTGGCCGCGCCGGCGTCGAGGTGTACGCCCCCGAGCCCGGCAACGGCGTCGGCGACCCGGTGCAGGTCGCCCGCGCCTCGATCGAGCACGCGAAGCGGGCGGCCCGGGACATCGTCATCGTCGACACCGCCGGCCGGCTGGGCATCGACGCCGAGATGATGCAGCAGGCCGCCGACATCCGCGACGCGGTCGACCCCGAAGAGGTCATCTTCGTCATCGACGCCATGGTCGGTCAGGACGCCGTGCGCACCGCCGAGGCGTTCCGCGACGGGGTCGGCATCACCGGTGTGGTCCTCTCCAAGCTCGACGGCGACGCCCGCGGCGGCGCCGCGCTGTCGGTCCGGGAGGTCACCGGGCAGCCGATCCTGTTCGCCTCCACCGGCGAGAAGCTGGAGGACTTCGACGTCTTCCACCCCGACCGGATGGCCAGCCGGATCCTGGGCATGGGCGACGTCCTCACTCTGATCGAGCAGGCCGAGCAGGCCTTCGACGCCGATCAGAAGGAGAAGATGACCGCCAAGCTGATGGGCGGCGAGCAGTTCACCCTGGAGGACTTCCTCGACCAGCTCATCGCGGTCCGCCGGATGGGCCCGATCGCCAACGTGCTGGCCATGATGCCGGGCATGGGGCAGATGAAGGACCAGCTCGCGGAGCTGGACGACAAGCACTTCGACCGGGTCACCGCGATCATCCGGTCGATGACGCCGGGCGAGCGCACCAACCCGAAGATCATCAACGGCTCCCGCCGGGCCCGAATCGCCAACGGCTCCGGCGTCACCGTGATGGACGTCAACCAGCTGCTCAACCGCTTCGCCGACGCGCAGAAGATGATGAAGCAGATGGGCGGCATGATGGGCCTGCCCGGCGGTCGGCGCAAGGCGACCAAGTCGCCGAAGAACAAGCGCAAGGGCACCAAGGGCGGCGGTCGGCCGCGCGCCGGGGCGGGCGCCGGGCTGCCGGGCGGCTTCCCGGGCGGCATGCCGCAGCTCCCGCCGGGGATGGACCCGAACGACCTGGCCGCCGGCCAGGGCCTGCCCCCGGGCTTCAAGCTGCCGAAGATCGACTTCAACAAGCTCGGCAAGGGCGGCGACGGCCGGCCCCGCTGAGGCGTGTCGTTGGCGGCGGGTGACGTCATCCTTGCCTAGGGTGATGTCGCCCCTGGAAGGAGGAGTCATGACCGTGGCACCGATCCTGCCCGAGCGGTCGGAATGGACGGTTGACGACCTCGGTGACCTGCCGAAGGACCTTCCGTACGAGTTGGTCAACGGAAGGTTGATCGTGCCGTCCCCCACCGCCGTGCACCAGGACCTCTGCGTGCGACTGCTGCTCGCTCTCGAGGTCAACTGCCCCGCCGACTACCTGGTCAGCATCGACCTGTCGATGCGGATCGACCGCCGCAACGAACCCCGCCCCGACGTGGTCGCGATCCGCCGCGAACACGCCGACCGGTCGCCCGTCCCCGTCGAGGACGCCCTGCTGGCCGTCGAGGTCCTCTCGCCGACCTCCACGTTCCGCGACCTCTACGACAAGGCGAAGGTCTACGCGCACGCCGGGGTGCGGACGTACTGGGTGGTCGACCCGCTGCACGAGCGGATGACCCTGACGGAATACACGCTCGGCCCCACCGGCGAGTACGAGGTGGTGACCCACACCGAGGACCTCTTCGTCACCGAGCGGCCCTGGAAGGTCTCCGTCGACCTGCCCGCGCTGACGACGCGGCGGGCCGGGCTGCTCGCGCGCGACGGCGGCTGACCGCACCGATCCACACGGGCGGGGCCCGGCCGGTCACGGCCGGGCCCCGCTTCCGTGCGACCGGTCAGGACACCAGGCCCGGCCGGGCCTCACGGCGGAGTGGGAGCGCCGATGCCCGGGTCGCCCCGGCGGCCGGTCGCCCGCCGGGGACGGCCCGGCCGGGACCGGCCCACGCCGACCGGGAAGAATGGCCGCAGACCGCTCTTTCGCCCACAGACCGGAGGACGCATGGCCTGGCACGTACGCGGCGTGCTGCTGCCCGACGACGAGGTCCGGGACCTCTGGCTGGTCGGTGACCGGGTCACCTTCGAACCGGTGCCCGGCGCGGAGACGATCGTCGACGGCGGCTTCGTGCTGCCCGGCCTGATCGACGCGCACTGCCACATCGGCATCGCCCGGGGCGGGGCGCCGATCACCTCCCTCGACCAGGCCCGCGAGCTGGCCCGCACCGACGTCGACGCCGGGGTGCTCGCCATCCGCGACGCCGGCTCGCCGTACCCGTACCCGGAACTCGACGACGAGCCGGGGCTGCCGCGCCTGGCCCGCGCCGGCCGGCACGTCGCGCCGCCGAAGCGCTACCTGCGCGACATCGGCGTGGAGGTCGGCGCGGCGGAGGTCGCCGACACGGTCGCCGCGCAGGCGGCCGCCGGCAACGGCTGGGTCAAGCTGGTCGGCGACTGGATCGACCGGGGCGTGGGGGACCTGGCGCCGTCCTGGGACGCCGACACGATGACCGCGGCCGTCGCGGCCGCCCACGCCGCCGGGGTACGCGCCGCGGTGCACACCTTCAGCGAGTCGGCCGTGGAGATCATGGTGCGGGCCGGGGTGGACTCGGTCGAGCACGGCACGGGCCTGAGCCTCGACCTGGTCGACCTGATGGCCCGGCAGGGCACCGCCCTGGTCCCCACGATGATCAACATCCGCACCTTCGGCGGGATCGCCGAGCAGGCCCGGCCCAAGTTCCCCGGGTACGCCGACCACATGCTCGCCCTGCGTGACCGCTTCCCCGAGGTGGTGCGGGCCGCGTACGAGGCGGGGGTGCCGATCTACGTGGGGACGGACGCGGGTGGCGGCATCGACCACGGCCTGGCTGCCGAGGAGATGCTGCTGCTGCACGAGCAGGCCGGCATGTCTGCGGTGGACGTCCTCGCCGCCGCGTCCTGGCGGGGACGCGAGTGGCTGGGCTTCCCCGGCCTGGTCGAGGGCGGCCTGGCGGACCTCGTCGTCTATCCCGAGGACCCGCGCGCCGACCTGCGCGCCGTGCGCAGCCCCGCCCGCATCGTGCTGCGCGGTCGCGTCGTCCGCTGACCTTGCCGTGCCCGCCCGCCGGCGAGCCGGCGCGTGGGTGCTCCCGCCCCGGTGCTGTGCTGGTCAGCCGGTGCGGGCGCCCGGGGTGACCGCGTGCAGGAGCAGGTACACCGCCAGGTCGGCGAGGGCGGCGGCGGTCTGTGCGACCGGGGCGCCGGGCAGGACGATGTGGCTGATCACCAACCGGATGACCGAGTCCGTGGCGAAGGCGACCGCGGCCCGGTCGGCGTCCGGCAGCACGCCGTCGGCCCACTCCAGGAGCACCTCGGTGGCCTCGGTCAGGACCAGCTCCGACCGGGTGGTCAGGTAGGGCAGCAACTCGTCGGAGCCACCCCCGGTGCTGGTCAGGACGGCCTTGATCAACGGGTCGCCGGCCGCCTGCGTGAGGGTGTGCGAGATGGTGGCGTGCGCGGCCGCCCGGACGTCGTCGCCGTGCGCGCGCAGGAGGGCGCGCACGGCGACGACGAACCGGTCGACCTCCCGCCGGGCGAGCGCCTCGGCCAGCCCCGCCTTGCAGCCGAACTCGTTGTAGACCGTCTGCCGGCTGACCCCGGCCGCCCGCGCGACGGCGCCCATCCGGACGGCGTCCCAGCCGCTCGCGACCGTCAGCTCCCGGGCGGCATCGACGATCGCGTCCCTGGACCGGCTGCCGTTGTTCACGCTGCCATGGTGGCGTACGCCCCGGGTCCGCCGCACCCGGCCGTCCCGGCAGCTGACGACGACACCGCGCCCGATCGCGCCGTCCGGACGGCCGACGCATAGGATGTGCGGTCATGGCACGCGTGCTCACTCCCCGTGCGGAGGACTTTCCCCGCTGGTACCAGGACCTGATCGCCAAGGCGAAGCTGGCCGACAACGGCCCGGTCCGGGGGACCATGGTCATCCGGCCGGCCGGCTACGCCATCTGGGAACGGATGCAGGCCGAGATGGACGCCCGGATCAAGGCGGCGGGCGCGGAGAACGCGTACTTCCCGCTCTTCATCCCCGAGAGCTACCTCAAGCGGGAGGCCGAGCACGTCGAGGGCTTCTCGCCGGAGCTCGCGGTGGTCACCCACGGCGGCGGCAAGCAGCTCGCCGAGCCGGTCGTGGTGCGCCCCACCAGCGAGACCGTCATCGGCGAGTTCATGGCCAAGTGGATCGACTCCTACCGGGACCTGCCGCTGCTGCTCAACCAGTGGGCCAACGTGGTCCGCTGGGAGCTGCGCCCCCGGGTATTCCTGCGCACCAGCGAGTTCCTGTGGCAGGAGGGGCACACCGCGCACGCCACCCGCTCCGACGCGCGGGCCTACGCCCGCAGGATCCTGCACGAGGCGTACGAGGACCTGATGGTCAACGTGCTCGGCATCCCGGTGGTCGTCGGCCTGAAGACGGCCCGCGAGCGCTTCGCCGGCGCGACCGCCACCTACACCTGCGAAGGCATGATGGGTGACGGCAAGGCCCTCCAGCTCGGCACCAGCCACGAGCTGGGGCAGAACTTCGCCAAGGCGTTCGACATCAGCTACTCGTCGGCCGAGGGCGGCCGGGAGCACGCCTGGACGACCTCCTGGGGCACCTCGACCCGGATGCTCGGCGGCCTGATCATGTGCCACGGCGACGACAACGGCCTGCGGGTGCCGCCGAAGCTGGCGCCGGTGCAGGCGTACGTCATGGTGGTCAAGGACGGCGAGGGCGTCGGAGAGGCGGCGACCAAGTTGCGCGACGCGCTGCGCGACGCCGGCGTCCGGGTCGCGCTCGACGACCGCACCGACACCCCGTTCGGCCGCCGGGCCGTCGACGCCGAGCTGCGCGGCTATCCGGTACGCGTCGAGGTCGGCCCCCGCGACCTGGCCGCCGGCAACGCCGTCGTGGTGCGGCGCACCGACGGCTCGAAGTCCCCGACGGCCGTGGCCGACGTGGTCACCACCGTGCTGGCCGCCCTCGACGCCGACCAGCAGGCGCTGCACGACCAGGCCCTGGCGCACCGCCAGTCCCGCACCGTCGAGGTGTCGACCCTGGCCGAGGCGATCGAGGCGGCCGCCACCGGCTGGGCCCGGGTGCCGTGGTCGGCGGTCGGCGTCCAGGGCGAGGCGGAGGCCAACGGGCAGGGCGTCACCGTGCGCTGCCTGGTGCGCGCCGACGGCTCCGTGCCCGACACCGAGGACGAGCCGGACCTCGTCGCCATCCTGGCCCGCGCCTACTGAGGTGTGCGGAAGGGCCCTTCCTGGCGACTTCGGTTCTGGGAAGGGCCCTTCCGCACCCGCTGAGCGGGTTGCCGGCGGCCGGTGTCGGTGC
Source organism: Micromonospora sp. NPDC002717 (assembly GCF_040295705.1). Taxonomy (NCBI): domain Bacteria; kingdom Bacillati; phylum Actinomycetota; class Actinomycetes; order Micromonosporales; family Micromonosporaceae; genus Micromonospora; species Micromonospora sp. NPDC002717. The sequence continues at coordinate 145,154 of NZ_JBEOVW010000005.1, forward strand.
CGGTAGGGTCGGGGCGTGAGATTCGAACCGGGGCGGCTGATCGTGCACCGCAACGTGCGCCGGGGCCGGATCGGCTGGGTGCGTACCGCACGGGTGGTCAGCGACGACGACCGGGGCCTGGTGCTCTGGGTGGCCCGGAACTCCCCGGTGGCGAGCGAGGTCACCGAGGCCGGGCTGGGCATGCGGGCGGTGCCGTTCGCCGAGTGGATCTCCTCGTCCTACCGCCTGGCCGCTGGCCGGTGGAACGGCCCGCCCGTGCTGAAGTTCCTGCCCGCCGGGGCAAGCCACTCGGTGTGGTGGTTCCGCGACGCGCACGACCGCTTCGCCGCCTGGTACGTCAACCTGGAGGAGCCGGGGGTGCGCTGGGACGACGGCGCGCTCGCCGGGGTCGACATGGTGGACCAGGACCTCGACGTGGTCGTCCGGCCGGACCTGGGCTGGGAGTGGAAGGACGAGGACGAGTTCGTCGAGCGGCTCGCCTTCCCCGAGCACTACTGGGTCGCCGACCCCGACGCCGTCCGGGCCGAGGGCAAGCGGGTGATCGCGCTGGCCGAGGCGGGGGAGTTCCCCTTCGACGGCACCTGGTGCGACTTCGCCCCGCCGCCGGAGTGGACCACTCCCGACGAGCTTCCGCCCGGCTGGGACCGCGCCCCGGTGCGCTGACCCGGCAGGTGTGTTTTCGGTCACTTCCGTCGGTGCACGGGTGACCCCGGGCGGTCCGGTGTGAGAGATCCGGGCCCGATCTGGCAGAATGGCTGGCTGGTATCCGGCGTGTGTCCGGCGCCCTCTAACCCGGGCACCGCGCCAGTCCACCGAGCAGTCTCCGGCCCAAACCCCACTGTGCCGGTCGGCGCTCACCCGTGCACCGCCCTCGTCAGGGCTGGTGAGATCGCAACAGGAGCGAAACAACTGTGGCCGTAAAGATCCGGCTCCTGCGGATGGGCAAGATCCGCAACCCGCAGTACCGCATCGTCGTCGCCGACTCGCGCACCAAGCGCGACGGCCGGGCGATCGAGTTCGTCGGGGTCTACCAGCCGAAGGAAGACCCTTCGGTGATCGAGGTCAAGTCGGAGCGGGTCCAGTACTGGCTGTCCGTCGGCGCCCAGCCGAGCGAGGCGGTGCAGCGGCTGCTGGAGCTGACCGGTGACTGGCAGAAGTTCAAGGGCCTGCCGGCCCCGCCGCCGCTGAAGGTCGCCGCGGAGCGGGTCGACCGCACCGCCGCGTACGAGGCCGAGGCGAAGGCTGCCGCCGGGCTGGCCGAGACCCCGGCCAAGCCGGCCAAGAAGGCCGCCAAGGCCGAGGCTCCGGCCGCCGAGGAGGCGCCGAAGACCGAGGAGCAGGCCGGTGCGGACTCCGGCGAGCAGGCCTGACATGGCACTGCGTCCGGCGTTGGAGCACCTGGTCAAGGGCATCGTCGACCACCCCGATGACGTGCGCGTCCGGCTGGTCGACTCCCGTCGGGGCAAGCGGCTCGAAGTCCGCGTGCACCCGGAGGACCTCGGCACGGTGATCGGGCGGTCCGGCCGGACCGCCAAGGCGCTGCGCCAGGTGATCGGCTCCATCGGCGGGCGCGGCGTACGCGTCGACATCGTCGACTCGTACTGATGCTGCTCATCGTCGGCAGGATCGGCAAGCCGCACGGGATCCGCGGTGAGGTCACCGTGGAGGTGCGGACCGACGAGCCCGAAGCGCGCTTCGCTCCCGGTTCGGTACTGCGTACCGAGCCGGGAGCGGCGCCGCCGCAGCAGGCCGCGCCCGAGCACGGGGAACCGTTCCGGGTCCCCGCCGAGCTGACCGTGGAGTCCGCCCGCTGGCACCAGGGACGGCTGCTGGTGGCGTTCGAGGGCGTGCTGGACCGGGACGTCGCCGAGGCGCTGCGCGGCACCCTCGTCGCGGTCGACAGCGCCGACGTCGCCCCGCCCGAGGATCCGGAGGAGTTCCACGACCACCAGCTCGTCGGGCTGGCCGTGGTCACCCCGGGCGGCGAGCGGCTGGGCGAGGTGGCCCGGATCGACCACGCTCCCGCCTCCGACCTGCTGGTGCTGCGCCGCCCCGAGGGCCGCACCGCGCTCATCCCGTTCGTCAAGGCGATCGTCCCCGAGGTTGACCTCGCCGGCGGTCGCGTCGTCGTCGACCCGCCGGCCGGTCTGCTCGACCTCTAGAGCCGCTGGAGCACCCCGCATGCGCGTCGACATCGTGTCGATCTTCCCGGAGTACTTCGCCCCGCTGGACCTGTCGCTGATCGGCAGGGCGCGGGCGAACGGCACGCTGCGGCTGGCCGTACACGACCTGCGGAGCTGGACCCACGACGTGCACCGCACGGTCGACGACACGCCGTACGGCGGCGGGCCCGGCATGGTGATGCGGCCGGAGCCGTGGGGCGAGGCGCTCGACGCCCTCGCCCCGGCGGAGGTGGCCCCGCCCCGGCTGGTGGTGCCCGCGCCGACGGGCACCCCCTTCACCCAGGCGATGGCGCACGAGCTGGCGGCCGAGCCGCACCTGCTCTTCGCCTGCGGCCGGTACGAGGGCATCGACCAGCGGGTGCTCGACCACGCCGCCACCCGGATGCCGGTGACCGAGGTCTCCCTCGGCGACTACGTCCTCTTCGGCGGGGAGGTGGCCGTCCTGGTGATCCTGGAGGCGGTCACCCGGCTGCTGCCCGGGGTGCTCGGCAACGCGGGCTCGCTGGACGAGGAGTCGCACGCCCACGGGCTGCTGGAGGCCCCCATGTACACCAAGCCGGCGACCTGGCGCGGGCTGGAGGTGCCGGAGGTGCTCCGCTCCGGCGACCACGGGCGGATCGCCCGCTGGCGGCGGGACCAGGCGCTGACCCGCACCGCCCGGCGCCGCCCGGACATGCTCGCTGCGCTCGACCCGGAGCGCCTGGACAAACGGGACATCGCCGCGCTGGACGGGGCCGGATTTCAGGTGCCCCCGGGGGATGTGGCAAAGTAGGGGGGTTGCCGCAACCGGCCGCGCCGCGGACGGCTGCGAGGATCCTCGACCGAGGTCGGGCCATCGACCACACCCGGGGATCAGAATCACCCACCCGCGCACCGATTGACGGTGCGCCGTGAGCCTCACGAGGACGCAGCGATGAACATCCTGGACGCCCTTGACGCCCAGTCGAAGCGGACCGACCTCCCCGACTTCCGTGCCGGTGACACCGTCAAGGTGCACGCCCGGGTCGTCGAGGGCAACCGGTCCCGTGTCCAGATCTTCCAGGGCGTCGTCATCCGCCGCCAGGGTGACGGTCTGCGCGAGACCTTCTCGGTCCGCAAGATCAGCTTCGGTGTCGGTGTCGAGCGCACCTACCCGATTAACAGCCCGGCCATCGACCGGATCGAGGTCGTGACCCGCGGTGACGTGCGTCGCGCCAAGCTCTACTACCTGCGCGAGCTGCGGGGCAAGAAGGCCAAGATCAAGGAGAAGCGCGAGAAGCAGCCGAGCTGACCTCACGCTCGCCACGCCGCCCGAGCTGCGCGCGTGTCGTACCGACCGGACCGCACTACCCTGGTCGTACGGGCGCAGCCGGGCGACGCCCCGCCACGAGGGCGGGGGAGACGTCCACTACCGCCCGGGGGGCCTCGACGAGGCTCCCGGGCGGTAGTTGTCATATCTGCTGACCGGGGAGTGGCGTGGTGCAGACGCTCGACGAGGACGGCGGCGTCGACCCGTGGCGCCGTCGGGCGCGACGTCCCCGCCGCCAGATGCCGCTCTGGCAGGAGCTGCCGCTGCTACTGGTCGTCGCGTTCTGCCTCGCGGTGCTGATCCGCACCTTCCTGCTCCAGGCGTTCTTCATCCCCTCCGGCTCGATGGAGGACACGCTTCTCGTCGGCGACCGGGTCCTGGTCAACAAGGTCGTCTACGACGTACGCGACCCGGTGCGGGGCGAGGTGGTCGTCTTCCGGGGCACCGACCGGTGGGCCCCGCAGGTCGACGCGCAGCCGGAGCCCGGGTTCGTGGGCAAGCTCGGCCGGACGGTCGGCGACCTGGTCGGCGTCAGCCGCCCCGGCGAGAAGGACTTCATCAAGCGGGTCATCGCGCTGCCCGGTGACCGCGTCAGGTGCTGTGACGCCCAGGGCCGGGTGCTGGTCAACGGCACGCCGCTCGACGAGTCGTCGTACGTCATCCGGGACTCGCCGCTCGACATCCCGCCGAACCCCCGCGAGTGCCGGTCCCGGCGCTTCGAGGAGGTCCTGGTTCCGCCCGGGCAGATCTTCGTGATGGGCGACCACCGGCTGGTCTCCCAGGACGCCCGCTGCCAGGGGCCGGTGCCGATCGACAACGTGGTGGGCCGCGCCTTCGCGGTGGTCTGGCCGTCGTCGCGGTGGAGCACGCTGTCGGTGCCGGCCACCTTCGACGACGTCGCCGATCCGCCCGCCGCCTCCACCGGGGCTCCGCCCCCGGTGCGTCCCACGCCGGGCGGCGGGGTGGTGCCGCTCGCCCCGTTCGTGGCCGTGCTGGCCGTTCTCGCGCGTTCCGGACGGTGGCGCCCAGCCGGGCAACGTAGGCTCCATCCGTGATTGACGAGCAGACCGACAAGCCCCGCAGTTCCTTCTGGAAGGAGCTGCCCATCCTCCTGGGCGTGGCGATCCTGGTCGCGGTGCTGGTGCGAGCCTTCGTGCTGCAGACCTTCTTCATCCCCTCCCCGTCCATGGAGAACACCCTCCAGATCGACGATCGGGTGCTGGTCAACAAGCTGGTCTACGACTTCCGGTCGCCGCGCCGGGGCGAGGTGATCGTCTTCAAGGCTCCCCTGGAGTGGAGCAGCAACCCCGACGGCGAGGACTTCATCAAGCGGGTCATCGGCGTCGGCGGCGACCACGTGGTCTGCTGCGACCCGCAGGAGCGGCTGGTGATCAACGGCAAGCCGCTGGACGAGCCGTACATCTACCCGGGGGACAAGACGGCCGAGGAGTTCGACATCACCGTCCCGCAGGGACGGCTCTGGGTGATGGGCGACCACCGCGAGGCGTCGGGCGACTCGCTGGAGCACTGGCAGCAGTCCGGGCAGGACATCACGACAGCCACCATCCCCGAGGACGAGGTCGTCGGGCGGGCGTTCACCGTCTTCTGGCCGGTCAACCGGGCCACCTGGCTGAGTGTCCCGAAGCAGTTCGAGGGCATCCCCGAGCCGTAGGGGCCGCCGGGCGTGGGCGTTGTCGGCGGCGTCTGGCAGGCTGGTGCGGTGACCGACTACACCCCGCGGCGCGCGGCCCGCGTCCTGCTCGTCGACGCGGCGGGTCGGGTGCTGCTCTTCAGCGGCTCCGACCCGGCCCGTCCCGAGCACGGCCGCTGGTGGTTCACCCCCGGTGGCGGCCTGGACCCCGGCGAGACGTACGCCGAGGGCGCCGCGCGGGAGCTGGCCGAGGAGACCGGGCTGCGGCTGCCGGCCCCGGCGTTCGGCGCGCCGGTGCACCGCGACGTCACGGAGTTCCCGTTCGACGGCGTGTGGTACCGGCAGGAGCAGGAGTTCTTCCTGGTGCGGGTGGCGGATCACGAGGTCGACACCGCTGGCTTCAGCGAGATCGAGCGGGCCAGCGTCGCCGCCCACCGGTGGTGGCCGCTGGCCGAGCTGGCCGCCACCGACGAGCGCTACTACCCGCCGGACCTGCCGGCAGTGCTGAGCCGGGCGCTGGCCGAGGCGCCGGCGGCTGACGGAGGTGTGCCGTGCTGACGCCGCCCCGCACGGTGGTACGCCGCGAGGGCGGGCTCTACGCGCTGGAGCGGGCGTTGCAGCGGCGCGGCTTCCGGCACGTCGCCGGGGCCGACGAGGCAGGCCGCGGCGCCTGCGCCGGCCCACTGGTCGCCGCCGCCGCGATCCTGCCCGAGGGGCGCCGGGGCGAGATCGACGGGCTGGCCGACTCGAAGCTGCTCACCCCGGCCAGCCGGGAGCGGGTCTACGACGAGGTCGTCGCCCGCGCCCTGGCGTACTCCGTGGTGGTCATCCCGGCGGAGGAGGTCGACGAGCGGGGCCTGCACGTGTGCAACCTGGCCGCGATGCGCCGCGCCCTCGCCTCGCTGGCCACCCGCCCCGAGTACGTGCTGACCGACGGCTTCGGGGTGGACGGCCTCGACGTGCCGGGGCTGGCGGTGTGGAAGGGCGACCGGGTGGCCGCCTGCGTGGCGGCGGCCAGTGTGCTCGCCAAGGTGACCCGGGATCGGATCATGGTCGAGCTGGACGGGACGTTCCCCGGCTACGGGTTCGCCGAGCACAAGGGTTACATCACGCCGGAGCACAGCACGGCGCTGCGGGAGCGGGGGCCGTGCCGGGAGCACCGGTTCTCGTACGTCAACGTGGCGGCGGTGTCCGGTCGGGACGGCGCCCCGCCACGGGCCCGCCGACCGGTGGGCGCAAGGCTGGACGAGCCGATGGAGCGCTCCGGGCCGGCAGGGGGTACCGTCGGCGTGGCGTTGGGCGAGCAGCCTCGGCCTCCGGCGCCGGTGGGGGAAGATGTGGTCATGGAAGGCGGAGTGCGATGAGCGCGGAAGATCTCGAGAAGTACGAGACCGAGATGGAGCTGCAGCTCTACCGGGAGTACCGCGACATTGTCCGCCAGTTCTCCTACGTGGTGGAGACCGAGCGCCGGTTCTACCTGGCCAACCAGGTGGACCTGCACGTGCGCAACTCCGACGGCGAGGTCTACTTCGAGGTCGAGATGCACGACGCCTGGGTGTGGGACATGTACCGTCCCGCCCGGTTCGTGAAGAACGTGCGGGTGATGACCTTCAAGGACGTCAACGTCGAGGAGTTGGAGAAGCCCGACATCTCCCTCCCCGCCGACTCCGGCTTCGGCGGCTGACCCACCGCCCACGTCCCGCCCGGTGGCCCGACCACCGGGTGCCCGGCCCGTCGGCGGCCCCCACCCGCCACGCGGCCCTCGAACTCGCACCGACCTGACCGTCCGATGTGGCCGGTCTCAGTCGACGAACTCGAACATCGTCATCCCGACCGGGAGGGGACGGGGCTCGCCCAGGAGCCGGTGCACGCCCACGCCCACACCGTCAGCCGGGCTGCTCACCGCCACCTGCGCGAAGCCCTCCTGCGCGAACCATTCGCAGATGGTCGGCACGAGGTCGGGGCTGCGCCGGTGCCGGGTCCAGAACACCGTGCCGCCGGTCGCGCAGAGCGCCGCGCAGTGCCGCACGGTGGCGCGGACGTCCGCCTCGCTGACGTTGCCGAACACCCCGCAGACCAGCACCAGGTCGGCCGGGACGAGATCCGCGTACATGTCGGTGTGCGCCGCGTCGCCGACCACCACCTCCACCGACGACAGGCCCGCCGTCCGGGCGGCCGACCGGGCCACCTCCGCGTTGCGGGGATCCATCTCCACCAACCGGGCTGTCACGTCGTCGCGGCGCGGGTGCGCTGCCAGCACGGGGATCAGGTCGCGTCCCTGCCCGGCGCAGAGGCTGACCGCCCGCAGCGGGCCGGGCGGGGCCGCGTCGAGCGCCTGCCCGACCCGCAGCCGCACCTCGGCGAGCCGGCGGGACAGCGCCGACCCCGCGTCCTCATAGTCGTCGTGCCAGGCGTACCAGTCCCGCGTCACCGGCCCAGCCTAGGCGTCGACCCCGCCGGCCGCGGGACGCCTCGTGGCGGTGGTGACGGGGAGGAACGCGCCAGTCGAGCCGGCACATAGCAGATCACGTCAGGTTTCGGTGGCCATCCACAGGGGACCCCTTGTCCACAGGGGCGGGCGTCCGGGGTGGCGGGGCGGGACGCGCGCCGAGCAGGCTGCGCCCCATGCGACCAGCAACCCGTACCGGCGTCGCCGCGCTCTGCGCCGCCCTGCTGTCCCTCGGGCCGGCCGCCGTGCCCGCCACGGGGCCGGGCCCGGTGCCGGTAGGGGCGGCGGCCGCGGCGCCCGACCTTCCGCCGTCGTCCGAGGCCCCGGCACCCGAGGCCCTGGCACCCGAGGCCCCGGCACCCGAGGCCCCGGCCCCCGAGGCCCTGGCACCCGAGGCCCTGGCACCCGAGGCCCCGGCACCCGGGGCGGCGCGGTTCCGGTGGCCGCTCGACGGCTTACCCCGCCCGGTCCGCCGGTTCGACCCGCCGCCGCAGCCGTGGCTGCCCGGCCACCGGGGCGTCGACCTGGCCGCCGCGCCGGGCGCCACCGTGCGGTCCGCCGGTGCCGGCACGGTCCTCTTCGCCGGCATGGTCGCCGGCCGCCCGGTCGTCAGTGTCGGGCACGCCGACGGACTACGGACCACCTACGAGCCGGTGTCACCGGCGGTCCGCCCGGGCGCCCGGCTCGCCGCCGGGGCGCCGCTGGGCGCGCTGCTCGCCGGCCACCCCGGCTGCCCCGCCCCGGCCTGCCTGCACTGGGGGCTGCGGCGCGGCACGGACTACCTCGACCCGCTGGCGCTGCTCGGCCTCGGCCCGGTGCGGCTGCTGCCGCTCGCGGGCGCCAGCACCGACCCGCCGGCAACCGGCGGACCTGGACAGCCGGTGTCGGGCGGGCAGCGGTGGGACGGCGGTGGCTCAGCGCTGGGCGAGCAGCGGGGGAAGCCGCACCGAGAGGCGCTCGTACTCGTCGGCGGTGTTGTAGACCTGCGCGCACAGCCGCAGCCAGCCCCGCCCGTTCCAGGCCATGACGGCCACCTCCGTGGCGAGCCGCTCGGCGATGCGTTCCCGCAGCGCCCGCGCCGCGTCGAACGTGGCGCCCAGGCCCGCCGGCAGCGGGATGATCCGCATGGCGACCCCGGGCCCGCCGGGGCCCGGCAGGTCGGCGGGGGCCACCCCCAACGCGTCCCCGACCACCCGCTGGCCGTACGCCACCAGCGCGGCGTTGTGCGCCCGTACCCGGTCGACGTCGAGGCTGCGCAGCGTGAACAGGCCCACCGGCGCGGCCAGCCAGCCGGTGTAGTCCTGCGTCGCCGCCCACTCGACCCGACCAGGGAACCCCGACTCCTGCTCCCACGAGACGACCAGCGGCTCGATGCGCTCCCGCCACGGCGGCGCGACCACCAGCACGGCGCTGCCGCGCGGCGCGTACGCCCACTTGTGCAGGTTGCCCACCCAGAAGTCGGCGCCGATGCCACCGACCGGGGTCGGCAGCATGCCCGGGGCGTGCGCGGCGTCGACCAGGACCGGTATCCCGTGCTCCCGGGCCACCCCGACGATCGCGGCGACGGGGAAGAGCCGGGCGGTGGCCGAGGTGAGCTGGTCCACCACGAGCAGCCGGGTCCGGCCGGGGCGCAGCCCCGCGCGGACGATCTCGACGACCTCCTCGTCGGTGGCGGCCAGCGGCACCCGCAGCGCCCGGGTGACCGCCCCCGTACGGCGGCACTCGCGGGCGATGGAGAGGCCGACCGCGCCGTAGCCGTGGTCGGTCGTGAGCACCTCGCCGCCGGGGCGTAGGCCGAGCGACTGGAGCACCACCGCCACGCCGGTGGTGGCATTCGGCACCAGGGCGGTGCCGTCCGGGTCGGCGCCCAGGAATCCGGCCAAGTGGCGGCGGGTGTGCGTGATCCGGTCGACCAGCCCCTGCGTGAAGAAGCGCAGTGGGTTGGCCTCCATCTCGTCGCGCAGCCGCTGTTGGGCCCGCTGCACCGGGACCGGGACCGCGCCGAACGACCCGTGGTTGAGGTGGCTGACCGCCGGGTCCAGCGAGAAGAGCAGGCGGGCTGCCGCGATCGGCTCTGGCGGCTGCGGGACGCTCACCCGGTGATCGTAGCGGCCGGTGGATCTCCGGCCGGCGTTCCGCCGGGTACCCGTGCCGGTCGACCCCGCTCGATCCCGCAGAATTGCGGATCGTGGACACCCACGTCGAACTGCGCTGGCCGACCGCCGCCGACCGACAGCTCCGCGCCGACGTGCACCGGGTGCTGCACGCGGTGGCCGAGCATGGTGGCGCGATCGGGTACGCGGTCCCGCCCGGCCGCGCCGAGACCGACGCCTGGCTGGACGGGGTGCTGAGCCTGGTCGGGGCCGGCGACGCCGCGCTGGTCCTCGCCGTGCTCGACTCCCGGGTCGTGGGCACCGGGCTGTGGCGGCGCGGCCCGAAGCCGATCTTCGCCCACTACGCCGACCTGGAGAAGATCACCGCGCACCCGGCTGCCCGCGGCCGAGGCATCGGCAGGCTGGTCACCGGGGCGCTCGTCGACGACGCCCGCAAGGCCGGCATCGAGACCCTCGCGCTGGGCGTACGCGGCAACAACCACGGAGCCATCGAGCTCTACGAGCGGCTCGGGTTCCGCGAATGGGGCCGGCTGCCGAACGTCATCGAGGTGGGCGACGAGCGCTACGACGACGTGCGGATGTGTCTGGACCTGGGCCGGCCGCCGCATGTGCTGCTCCGCGGCTCTGCCCCGGACGGCCCGGGCTCGTCGCCGCGCCGCTCCTGAGAGTCGACGCCGGCGACCCGCATCCGCCAGGCGATCACACCGGCCAGCATCTCGGCGGCCCCAACGGCCGGGCCATGACCGCGACGGTCGGGCATGGCCGTCCGGCTCCCTCCCACCGGTCAGGCGCGGGGGTGGGCCTGGCGGTAGGCGGCGCGGAGCCGCTCCACCGACACGTGGGTGTAGATCTGCGTGCTCGCGAGGGACGAGTGCCCCAGCAGCTCCTGCACCGCCCGCAGGTCCGCACCGCCCTCGAGCAGGTGGGTCGCCGCCGAGTGCCGCAGCCCGTGCGGGCTGACCGGGGGCAGCCCGGCGGCCTCGGCGTACCCGCTGACGATCCGTCGGGCCGTCGTCGGGTTGAGCCGCCCGCCGCGGGCGCCGAGCAGCAGCGCCTCCCGGGAGTGCGGCCCGGCCAGTGCGGGGCGGCCGTGCCGCAGCCACTCGTCGAGCGCCCGCTGCGCCGGCACCCCGTACGGGACCGCGCGCTCCCGGCCGCCCTTGCCGAACACCCGCACGACCCGCCGCGCGTGGTCGACGTCGGCGATGTCGAGGCCGCACGCCTCGCTGATCCGTACGCCCGTGCCGTAGAGCAGCTCCAGCAGCGCTCTGTCCCGCAGCACCACGGCCTCGGCGGTACCTTCCGCCGTGGCCCCGCTCGCGGCGCCGGCCTTGGCGGTGCCGTCCGCCGTGTGCGCCGCCGCGTCTCCGTCCGCCGGGTCCGTCTCCGTCGGCCCGGAAGCACTGCCCGGAGCGGTCAGGCGTCCGCCCGGCGCCAGGACTCGGGGCCGTGACCCGGCGACGGTGTCCGGCGTCGTCGGCGCGCCCGGGGCGGACCGGCCGGGCGCCTCGACCAGCGCGGCGGCCTGGTCGGCACGGAGAACGGACGGCAGGTCCCGGTGGGCGCGGGGGCTGGCCAGCGCACCCGCCACGTCGGTGGGGAGCCGCCCGGACCGGTGCGCCCAGGCGCTGAACGTCCGTGCCGAGGCCGCCCGGCGGGCGAGCGACGTCCGCGCGGCGCCCATCGTCCGTTGCTTCGCCAGCCAGCTGCGCAGCACCGTCAGGTCGAGTTCCGCAAGTTCGGCGCAGCCCATCCGGCGCGCGTGGTCCAGCAGCGACACCACGTCGCCGACGTACGCCCGGACCGTGTGCGCGGACCGGTTGCGCACCCCGGCCAGGTGCCCGGCGAATTCGTCCACCGCCTCGCGCATCGCCGACGGGAGCGCCTCGTGCGTCGCCCTGGTGCCGGCCGGCTCTCGGCTCACCGCGACGCCCCGCTTCGCCGCCACCGTCGGCGCCCCCGGCGAACAGTTCCGCTCCCCGTGGCCGGCCGCCGGCATCGTGGGCGGCGGGGCGCGACCCTCGTGCAGGCCGCCGGTGGTGGATCCTCTGGCACAGCGCCAGCCTACGGTCGGCGGGACCCGGCGACCACGCGCCCGGGCCACCCGCCCCGGCCGGGCGCTGGGCCGCAGGCGGGTGTGCGACCGGCCGGACCGACCGGGCCGGGACCGCTCCGACGCCGGGGCGGAAGCCGGCGCGGCCCGACGGGAGCCCTCATGACGACTGTGGCCGAGCGGCCGGACGGCTGCTGTCCCAGTCGTTCGGGCGGGGTGATGGATTACCGCGGCCGGTGCGCGCAGACTTGGCGTACCAACGGGTGAGCGCACGTCGTCGTCGCGACGCGACGGACGGTGCTCGACGAAGGGGGACCGGGCATGGGGGTCGACGTCGTCCTCTACCGGGTGGTCGGGGCGGGCTCGGGCCGGCGCCGCCTCGTGCCGGCCGAGGTGCTGCCCGATCCCGACGACGTGCTGCTGGATCTCGTCGAGCGGGTCCGCGGCACCGGGCGTACCCCGATGCTGGACCGGGTCGACCCCGTCGGTCAGCTGGTGGTCCCCGCCGACCAGGCAGCGCAGCTCCTCGCCGAACTGCGTTGCCTCGCCGAGGTGGCCCGGACGACGCCCGAGGTGACGCACGTGCGCCGCCTGGACCTGTTGGCGCGGCACTGCCGGCCGGACCGCGAGATGGAGATCCGCTTCGAGGGGGACTGACCGGCTGGCGGCCCGCTCAGCGTCGGGCCTCCTCGCCGGTCCGCCCGCCTGCGCGCGGCGGCTGGTCGTTACCGCGCCGCCCCTGGCCGGCCCGACCCGCGCCGGCCGGCGGCGCGAGGGCGTATCCGTCCGCGCGGTGGACCACCAGGGCCAGCTCCTCCAGCATCGACAGTTTCCGCAGGGCGGTGCGGACGGCGACGCCGGCCCGGGCGGCGAGGACGTCCACCCCCACGGCGCCCCGGCGGGGCAGCGCCTCGACGATCGACCGGGCGTCGTCGTCGAGCTGGTCGACCGGCCGCTGCGGGCCGCGCGGCACCGGCGCCAGCTCGCCGATCCGCCCGACCTCCTCCAGCACCTGGGCGACCCCGGTCACCAGCCGGGCCTTCGGGTGCTCGCGCAGCAGCTCGTGCGTGCCCACCGACATCGCCGACGTGACCGGGCCCGGCACCACCATCCCCGGTTTCGTCAGGGCGAGTGCCCGGTGCGTGGTCTGGGTGGCGCCGCTGCGCGCCGCCGCCTCCACCAGCACGGTGCCGAGGGTCCCCGCCGCGATCACCCGGTTGCGGATGAGGAACCGGGGACGCAGCGGGTCGGCCCCCGGGATCCACTCGCTGACCAGCAGCCCGGTGTCGGCGATCCGGTCGAACAGCGCCGCGTTGCCCATCGGGTAGGGGCGGTCCACGCCGCAGGCGAGCACGGCCACCGTGATGCCCCCGGCGTTGAGCGCGCCCCGGTGGGCCGCCGCGTCGATGCCGAAGGCGCCACCGGAGACGACGGTCCAGTCCCGGTCGGCGAGCCCGTAGCCGAGTTCGGTGGCGACGTGCGTGCCGTACCCGGTGGCGGCCCGGGCGCCGACGACCGCGACGGAGCGGTCGAGCGCCTCCGCGAGCGGCCACGAGCCGCGTACCCAGAAGCAGAGCGGCGGCGCGGTCTCGGTGTCCACCCGGCGGTACGCGCCGGGCAGCCGCAGCCCGCGCAACTGGTCGATCCGGTCGGGCCACTCGTCGTCGCCGGGGACCACGATCCGGGCCCCGAGCCGGTCCCCGCGGGCCAGCGCCTCGGCCGCGACCGCCCGGGCGTCCCCGGCGGCGGTGCGCGCCGCCACCGTCGCCCGCAACGTCTCGTCCGGCGCGCCCCCGTCGAGCAGCAGGTCGAGTGTGGCCGCCGCGCCGAGCCGGTCGACCAGTCGGTGCACCGACCGGGTGCCCGGCTCGGCGAGCCAGGTCAGCGCCACCCGGGCCAGCGTCTCCTCGTCGGTGCTCACGTGCCGTCCCCCGTTCGCAGTTGAATGGCTTCCCGGACGTCCTCCCGGTCGGGCCGGTCCCGGCCGTCGAGGTCCGCGACCGTCCAGGCCAGGCGGATGATCCGGTCGAAGCCCCGGGCGGAGAGCGACCCGGAGTCCAGTCGCGCCCGCAGCTCGGCGGTGTCGGGCCCGGGCAGTCGCCAGGGCGGTCGACGCAGGTACGGCCCGGGTATCTCCGCGTTGAGCCGGCGGCCGAGGACCGCCCAGCGTGCGGCTGCGGCCTCCCGGGCGGCTGCCACCCGCCGGGCGACGGTGGCCGACGACTCGCTGTCCACGGTGGCCTCCATCAGCTCCGCCGCCCGGACGGGTGGCAGCTTCACCTGCACGTCGATCCGGTCCAGCAGGGGACCGGAGAGCCGGCTGAGATAGCGCCGGCGGGCCTGCGGCGGGCACTCGCAGTACGCGTCCCCGGCCGGTTTGGCGCACGGGCACGGGTTGGCCGCAAGCACGAGTTGCGTACGGGCCGGGTATTCGGCACCGCCGCGGCTGCGGGCCAGCCGGACCCGGCCGTTCTCCAGCGGCTGGCGCAGCGCCTCCAGCGCGCCCCGGCTGAACTCGGGCGCCTCGTCGAGGAAAAGCACCCCGCGGTGGGCGAGCGAGATCGCGCCGGGACGCGCCAACCCCGAACCGCCGCCGACCAGGGACGGCACCGTCGCCGTGTGGTGCGGCGCCTGGAACGGCGGGCGACGCAGCAACCGACCGCCCGAAGGGAGCAGCCCGGCGATCGAGTGCAGGGCGGTGACCTCCAGCGCGGCCTCGTCGTCCAGCTCGGGCAGGATCGACGGGAGGCGCTCGGCGAGCATGGTCTTGCCGGCGCCCGGCGGCCCGAGCAGCGCCAGGTGGTGCCCGCCCGCCGCGGCCACCTCCAGCGCCCGCCGGCCCAGTCCCTGCCCGGCGACCTCGGCCAGGTCGGGCCCGTCGCCGGCCGGTGCCGGGCCGCCCGCCTCCGGCTCGATCAGGGGCGTGCCGTCACGGACGAAGCTGACCAGCCGGTGCAGCGTGTCGACCGCCCGGACCCGGACCCCGGGGACGACCGCCGCCTCGGCGGCGTTGTCGGCCGGGACGATCACCCGCTCGACGCCGGCCCGGGCGGCCGCGGCGACCATCGGCAGTACGCCGCGCACCGGTCGGACGGTGCCGTCGAGGCCCAACTCGCCGAGGACCGCCACGCGCTCCAGCGGCAGCAGCGGCAGCTCACCCGAGCCGCCCATCAGGGCCACCGCGATCGCCAGATCGAACGCCGAGCCGAACTTGGGCAGGTCGGCGGGCAGCAGGTTGAGCGTGATCCGGCGGTTGGGCCACCGCTGCCCGGAGTTGACCACCGCCGCGCGGACCCGGTCCCGGGCCTCGTGCAGGGCGGTGTCCGGCAGCCCCGAGATGACGACGGCCGGCAGACCGGCCGCCAGGTCGGCCTCGACCTCCACCAGGTGGCCGGTGACGCCGACCAGGCCCACGCAGAGCACCTTCGCGTAGCTCACGCCGCCACCCGTCCCAGGCCATCGGAGATCCGTCCGCTGCGCCCGGCCATCTCAGAACGCGCCCTTGAGGTGCTCGACCCGGGCGGCGCCGGCGCCGGTGAGGCGTACCGAGATCACGTCGAAGCGCACCTCGTCCGCGGTGGTGCCGGTGTCGGCCAGCCACCGGGCGGCGAGCCCGCGCAACCGGCGGGCCTTGGCCGGTACGACGGCCTCGGCCGGCGGGCCGAACTCGTCCGAGCGGCGGGTCTTCACCTCGCAGAAGGCGAGCACCGGCCCGTCCCAGGCGATGATGTCGATCTCCCCGGCCGGGCAGCGCCAATTCCGGGCGACGGGGCGCAGCCCCGCCCCGATCAGGTGCCGGACGGCGCACCGCTCGCCGTACGCGCCGACCGCCTGGTTCCGCTTCGTCATGCCCGGCACCGTGCCCGGCCCGGGCGGCTTCCGCCGCCCCGCGTCGCCGACCTGTGGACAGGCGGACGGGTTGTGGACGAGCGGACGATCATGCCCGTGCTGTGCTATGTGGACCGACCCTCGGACACCCGGCCGTCCGCTAGTGTGCGCCGGATGGGCGTCGACTGGCGGAGTGACCGGGTCCGCGCGGCCCTGCGTGGCGAGAATCCCACCGTCCTCCGCCGGCTCTCCGCCGGGTTCGCCGTGATCGGCGACAACCAGCACCTCCCGGGATACTGCGTGCTGATCACGGACGACCCGTCGGTCGACCGGCTGACCGACCTGCCCAGGGGCCGGCGACTGGCGTTCCTGGCGGACATGGACCTGCTCGGCGAGGCGGTGGCCCGGGTCTGCGCCCGCCGGGACCCGGGCTTCCGGCGGATCAACTACGAGATCCTCGGCAACCTCGACGCCTTCCTGCACGCGCACGTGCGCCCCCGGTACGACTGGGAGCCGGCCGAGCTGCGGCAGGGACCGGTCTACCGCTATCCGACGCAGGTGTGGCGTGATCCGGCGTACGCCCTCGGGCCCTCACACGGCGAGCTGCGCGCGCAACTCGCCGCGGAGCTGGACCGGCTTGAGGGTTCCCGCCCCTGAGCGCCGTCGCACTGCCCCCTGGACCGTCGTCCTGCGGAGCCCGGCCGCTCGGCTGCCGCGGGTGCCCGAGGGGTGAATGGCGCCCGTGGAGCCCGTCGCATACGGTGCCGAACGTGGACGGACGACGGAGCTTTGCCGAAGATCAGGAGTCGCGCTGGTATCCCGCAGACCGCGACCGTGGCTACGGGGAGCCGGACTGGCGCGGACCGGCCGAGACCCGGCACCGGGACGACGACCTGAGCACCCCCGAGCAGCGCCGCGCCGCGGAGGACGGCCGCCACGGCGAGGCCGCGACCGGCCGGCGCGGTGAGCCGGGCCGCTTCGGTACGACGAATGAGCCCGCCTCCGGACGCTTCGGCGCCGTCGATGCCGACCGGGCCCGCTTCGGTGGCCCGGAGGACTCGGGTCGCTTCGCAGTGACCAACCCGGATTCGGGTCGCTTCGCGGCGGTCGAGCCGGACTCGGGTCGCTTCGCGGCGGTCGAGCCGGACTCGGGTCGTTTCACGGCGGTCGAGCCGGCGTCCGGGCGGTTCGGCGGCGCCGAGAGTGACTTGGGGCGGTTCGTCGCGGTGCCGTCGCTCGGGGACGACCGGGCAGAGACCGAGGGATACCGGGCGAGCCGCGCCCGGCGCGCCGAGCCGGACCCGGAGGTCTCCGGCGAGCTGCCGGCCGACCGGCCGGGTCGGCGCGCGGCGCGGGAGGCGAGGGAGTCGCGGGAGGCGGTCTCGACGTCGGGCGTCGACGCGCTGGCCGGTGCGGGTCCGGTCGAGCGGGCCGACGAGCCGACCCGCCCGGCCCCGCTGGGCGGCTATCCGATCGTCGAGCCCCATCGGGGTGCCGAGTCCGCGAACCCGCCGGAGTCGCCGGTCGTCGCGCCCCAGTCGGCGGTCGGGACGCCGAACCCGCTGGAGATGCCGACCGGCCCGATGCCGCCGATCGGCCCCCGTGGCGACATGCCGCCCGGGGAGGTGCCGGTCTATCCGCCGGTGGTCGGCCCGCACCCGTCCCCGCCGGCGGGCGACGGGGTCTACCGGACCCGCCGGCCCGCGCTGGCCGCGCTCTTCACCCTGCTGGTCGCGGTGTTCGAGGTCCCCGCGCTGCGGGTGCTGCTCAGCGGCGTGACCGGCGACCCGCTCTCGGCCGCCGACGTCGTGGCGGGCACCTTCCTGGTCTGCGGCCTGCCGATCTTCGCGATCGGCCTGTACGGGCTGCGTACCGGCGGGTTGTCGCTGGCGGAGGGGGGCCGGGGCTGGCTGCGCCCGCCGACGGCCTACCTGACCGTGGGCCTGGTGCTGTTCGTCGCCGCCGCCCTCGCGGTCGGCTGACGCCGGCCCGAGCCGGCGATCCACGCTCCGGGACACGCCGTCGTGGGTGAGCGTCTCGCCGAGTACGGCGGGCCGCCACCCCACGGCCTGCCGCCGTCCCGAGCGCGGTCGCCCGGCGAGCGCCGGCGATGAGGGTGCCGGAAATGGGCGTTCTGACCCCTTCCCGCCACCCGCGGCGGTGGCGGCGGGAAAGGGGCGTACACTGGTCGACTGGCGACCGCCTCGTGCGGTCGACCTCGCGCGCCCTCTCCACGAGTCGTCGTGGGGCGACGGCCTCCCTGGTCCCGATCTTGGTCGGGCCCGTCATGGCCGGCGACCGGGCGCCAGGACGCCCGGCCGCCGGCCGGGCGGGACAACCAGGGACGCAAGGAGTACCCCACCATGGCCGTCGTGACCATGCGCCAGCTGCTGGAGAGCGGTGTCCACTTCGGGCACCAGACCCGGCGCTGGAACCCGAAGATGAAGCGCTTCATCTTCACCGAGCGCAACGGTATCTACATCATCGACCTGCGCCAGACCCTCGACTACATCGAGAAGGCCTACGACTTCGTGCGCGGGACCGTCGCCGAGGGTGGCAGCATCCTCTTCGTCGGCACCAAGAAGCAGGCCCAGGAGGCCATCGCCGAGCAGGCGACCCGGGTCGGCCAGCCGTACGTCAACCACCGCTGGCTCGGCGGCATGCTGACCAACTTCCAGACGGTGTACAAGCGGCTGCAGCGGATGAAGGAGCTGGAGGCCCTGGGTGACCTGAGCGGCACGGCCGCCGGGTACACCAAGAAGGAGACCCTGCAGCTCTCCCGCGAGAAGGACAAGCTGACCCGCACCCTCGGCGGTCTGCGGGACATGCAGAAGCTCCCGGCCGCGATCTGGGTGGTCGACACCAAGAAGGAGCACATCGCCGTCGACGAGGCCCGCAAGCTGGGCATCCCGGTGATCGCGGTGCTCGACACCAACTGCGACCCGGACGAGGTCGACTTCCCGATCCCGGGCAACGACGACGCGATCCGCTCGGCGGAGCTGCTGACCAAGGTCGTGGCCGCCGCCGTCGCCGACGGCCTGATCGCCCGCTCCGGCCGTCGTCGGGGCACCGACGAGAAGCCGGAGCCGGGTGTGGCCTCCGACGAGCCGCTGGCCGAGTGGGAGCGCGAGCTGCTCGAGGAGCCGAAGAAGGCCGACGAGCAGCAGGGGCAGCCGGCCGAGCAGCCGGCGACCGCCGCCGCGGAGTGACGCGCCGCCGCTTCCCCGCCGTCCGTTTTTTCGGACGGCGGGGAAGCGGCCGGTACGCCGGGCACGTCGCGCCCGGATCCGGGTAACCGGCACCAGGACCAACCCACCCGCAGTCTCAACACCGAAGAGAGAGCCATGTCCAACTTCACCGCCGCGGACGTCAAGAAGCTCCGCGACCTGACCGGCGCCGGCATGATGGACTGCAAGAAGGCGCTGACCGAGGCCGAGGGCGACTTCGACAAGGCCGTCGAGATCCTGCGCGTCAAGGGCGCCAAGGACGTCGGCAAGCGGGCCGGCCGCACGGCCGCCAACGGTCTGATCGCCCACTCCGGCCAGGCGCTGCTCGAGCTCAACTGCGAGACCGACTTCGTCGCCAAGACCGACGCCTTCATCGAGCTGGCCCAGCGGCTGGTCGAGCACGGCGAGCGCAGCGGCGTCGGCACCGCCGAGGAGCTGCTCGCCACCGAGCTGGACGGCAAGACCGTCGCCGACCTGGTCCAGGAGCAGTCCGCCAAGATCGGCGAGAAGCTGGTCCTCAACCGGTTCGCCAAGCTCGACGGCACCACCGCCGTCTACCTGCACCGCAAGAGCCAGGACCTGCCCCCGGCGGTCGGCGTGCTCGTGCAGTACGCGGGCAAGACCGACGAGGCCGGCGACGCCGACGCGCGTGCCGTCGCCATGCAGATCGCCGCGATGCGGCCGAAGTACCTCACCCGTGACGAGGTGCCGGCCGACGTCGTCGAGTCCGAGCGGCGCATCGCCGAGCAGACCGCCCGCGAGGAGAACAAGCCCGAGGCGGCCCTGCCGAAGATCGTCGAGGGTCGGGTGAACGCCTTCTTCAAGGACTACGTCCTGGTCGAGCAGGCGTCGGTCGCCGACAACAAGAAGACGGTGAAGCAGATGCTGACCGAGGCCGGCATCGAGGTCACCCGTTTCGTGCGGTTCGAGGTCGGCCAGGCCTGAGCCGCCCCGGGGCGCGTCGTGCGTCCGCGGGAAGGGTAAACGTCGACGAGGAGGCCGCCGGTGTACGTGACAGGCACCGCGGCCTCCTTGTCACATAGGGTCGGCTACGGCAGTTTCGCGGTACGCGGCGTACGGGACGTGCGCATGGGGAAGGGCGGGGCGGATGACGCAGGTTGTGAGTAACCGGAGTCTGGCGGCGGACGATCCGACGGCCCCGCCCCCCGGCCGGGCCCGACGGGTGGTGCTGAAGCTCTCCGGCGAGGTGTTCGGCGGGGGCGCGGTCGGCGTGGACCCGGACGTGGTGCAGGCCGTCGCCCGGCAGATCGCCACCGTGGTGCGCCGCGGTGTGCAGGTCTCGGTGGTGGTCGGCGGCGGCAACTTCTTCCGGGGCGCCGAACTGCAGAAGCGCGGCATGGACCGGGCCCGTGCCGACTACATGGGCATGCTCGGCACCGTGATGAACTGCCTCGCGCTGCAGGACTTCCTGGAGAAGGAGAGCGTCGAGACCCGCGTGCAGAGCGCGATCACGATGGCCCAGGTCGCCGAGCCCTACATCCCGCTGCGCGCCATCCGGCACC
This sequence comes from Micromonospora sp. NPDC002717, assembly GCF_040295705.1. Taxonomy (NCBI): domain Bacteria; kingdom Bacillati; phylum Actinomycetota; class Actinomycetes; order Micromonosporales; family Micromonosporaceae; genus Micromonospora; species Micromonospora sp. NPDC002717. The sequence goes on from NZ_JBEOVW010000005.1 coordinate 165,470, forward strand.
TGGAGAAGGGGCGCGTGGTGATCTTCGGCGCGGGCGCCGGGATGCCGTACTTCTCCACCGACACGGTGGCCGCCCAGCGCGCCCTGGAGATCCGCGCCGACGTGGTGCTGATGAGCAAGAACGGCGTGGACGGCGTCTACACCGCCGACCCGCGGGTCGACCCGACCGCCAGCAAGTTCGACTCGATCACCTTCTCCGAGGTGCTGCGCCGCAACCTGCGGGTCGCGGACGCCGCCGCGTTCAGCCTGTGCATGGAGAACGGCCTGCCGATGCTGGTCTTCGGCGCGCAGGGCGACGACACCATCATCCGGGCCGTGGGTGGCGAAAAGATCGGCACCCTGATCACCGCCTGAGCGGGTCTCGCGACCGCGTTCAGCGGTTCCTCCGACACCACAAGCCACGACGAGCACAAGAAGGAGGCGAGGAGACCGGTGATCGACGACACCCTCCTCGAGGCCGAGGAGAAGATGGAGCGTGCCATCGAGCACGCCAAGGAGGAGTTCGGCGCGATCCGCACCGGTCGCGCCAACGCCGCCATGTTCTCCAAGATCATCATCGACTACTACGGCAGCCCCACCCCGCTGCCCCAGATGGCGTCCATCGGCGTGCCCGAGCCGCGCATGGTGATCATCAAGCCGTACGACAACTCGCAGATCAACGCCATGGAGAAGGCGATCCGCGACTCCGACCTCGGCGCGAACCCGAACAACGAGGGCAACCAGCTCCGCATCCTGCTCCCGCAGATGACCGAGGAGCGCCGCCGCGACATGATCAAGGTCGCCCGGCACAAGGGCGAGGAGGCCAAGGTGGCCATCCGCAACATCCGCCGCAAGGGCAAGGAAGAGCTCGACCGGCTCGTCAAGGACGGCGAGGTCGGCGAGGACGACGGCCGGCGGGCGGAGAAGGAGCTCGACGACCTGACCCAGCGCTACGTCGCCGCCGTCGACGAGCTGGTGAAGCACAAGGAGAACGAGCTTCTCGAGGTCTGAGGCCGTACGCCGGTCACCACCGGCGACGACGACACCGTGGCACCGGCGCCGCCGCCCGCACCCGGGTGGCGGGGGCCGGTGCCACCGTCGTTGCGCCCGCCGCCCGGGGACGGGCGCGGGACACGGTCCGGCGTGGGGACACGACGGGTGCAGTAGGCTCGGCACGATTCCCGGCCACCCTGCGGTGAACCGTGGGGATCGGCCGGCCGTCGGGCGGGTCAACCGGACGGAACAGTCGCGCGGGTAGGGGAATGTTTGTGGTTGTGCGTCATGCGGTGGATCTCGTGCCCGGCCCGTTCGGTGCGTGATGTCCCACCTCGACCCCTACGGCAGCGCCGAGCCCCGCGGCTGGGACCGCCCCGACCGTCCCGCCCCTGCCCTGCCCTGGCCGGAGCCCGAGACGGAGCCCGGCCAGTGGCACCGCCGGCCCGGCGTCGCCCCTGACATGTACGCCGAGCCGCACACCCGCCTCCGCCCGCAGGTCGACGCCCACTCCGAGCCGGGAAGCGCGGACGGTGCCCCGTACGACAGCCCGGCCGGGACGAACGGTCACCACCCGGACGACTCCGAGTATCCGACGACCCAACTGGAACCGGTGCGCGACCCGGAGCCGGAGCCCGCGCGGGCCCCGGGCCGGCGGCAGCGCGGCCGACGCCGGGCCAGCGCCGACCGGCCCCCGACGCAGCAGCCCGCATCGAGCCGGGCCGGGCGCAACCTGCCGGCCGCCATCGCGGTCGGCGTGGCCCTCGGCGCCCTGATCGTGGTCCCGCTGTTCTTCTACCCGCCCGCCTTCCTGGTGGTGGTGGCCGGCGCGGTCGCGGTCGGTATCTGGGAGATGGCCCGGGCGGTGCGCCGCAGCGGTGCCCACCCGCCGCTGGTGCCCCTGATCGCCGGCGGGGTGCTCACCATCGGGCTGGCCTGGTTCGCCGGTCCCGACGCGCTCAGCCTCGGCCTGCTGGTCACCGTGCTCGGGACGATGGTCTGGCGGCTCGGCGACGGGCCGCGCGGCTTCCAGCGCGACCTGACCGCGGCCACCCTGATCGCCGTGTACGTGCCGTTCCTCGGCGGGTTCGCCGCGCTGCTGGCGGCGGCGCCGGACGACGGCCACCTGCGGGTGCTGGTGACCCTGGTCGCGGTGGTGCTCTCCGACACCGGCGGGTACGCCGCCGGCGTCAGCTTCGGCAAGCACCCGATGGCCCCCTCGGTGAGCCCGAAGAAGTCCTGGGAGGGCTTCGCCGGCTCGGTCACCGCCGCGGCGCTGGGCAGCGCCCTGCTGCTCTGGCTGCTCTTCGACGTGGCCCCGTGGTGGGGCGCGCTCTTCGGGCTGGCGGTCTCCGGCGCGGCCGTCCTCGGCGACCTCGCCGAATCCATGATCAAGCGGGACCTCGGGGTCAAGGACATGAGCAACCTGCTCCCCGGGCACGGCGGCCTGATGGACCGGCTCGACTCGATCCTCTTCGCGCTGCCGACCGCGTACCTGCTGCTGGCGGTCTTCGTCCCGGTGCTGGAGTGAGGCGTGAATCACCGGCCGTCGCGGGCCCCGGCCGGGCGGTGGGGGTCGATTCGGCACCTCCGGACAGGTGCGTCGGCCGTCCGGCGTGACAGACTGGACCCGCCATGACGAGCCTGCCCCTGATCCCCGCAGACCCCGACGCCCCCGGGCGCCGGCCCGCGATGCCTCCCCGTCACCTCGCCGACCTCGACCTCGCCGGCCGCCGCGCGCTGGTCGCCGAGCTGGGGGAGCCGGCGTTCCGCGCCAAGCAGGTCTCCACCCACTACTTCGGTCGCCTGGTGCGCGATCCGGCGCAGATGACAGACCTTCCGGCCGCCGCCCGGGACAGGCTCGCCGACCAGCTCCTGCCGCGCCTGCTCACCCCGGTCCGCGAGCTGGCCTGCGACGACGGCGCGACCCGCAAGGCGCTCTGGCGGCTGCACGACGGCTCGCTGGTGGAGAGCGTGCTGATGGGCTACCCGGACCGGGTCACCGTCTGCATCTCCAGCCAGGCCGGCTGCGGCATGGCCTGCCCGTTCTGCGCCACCGGCCAGGCCGGGCTGACCCGCAACCTGTCCACCGCGGAGATCGTCGACCAGGCGGTCTACCTGGCCGGCGTGGCCGCCTCCGGCGCGGTGGCGGGATCACCGCCCCGCCTGTCGCACGTCGTCTTCATGGGCATGGGCGAGCCGCTGGCCAACTACTCCCGGGTGATCGCGGCGATCCGCCGGCTCGTCGCCCCGGCGCCGGAGGGGCTGGGGCTGTCGCAGCGTCACATCACCGTCTCCACGGTCGGCCTCGTGCCGGCCATCCGCCGGCTGGCCAGCGAAGACCTCTCGGTGACCCTTGCGTTGTCGCTGCACGCCCCCGATGATGAGCTGCGCGACGAACTCGTGCCGGTCAACCAGCGCTGGAAGGTGTCCGAGGTGCTGGACGCAGCGTGGGACTACGCGGCGACAACGGGGCGTCGCGTGTCGATCGAGTACGCGATGATCAAGGACGTGAACGACCAGCCGTGGAGAGCCGATCTGCTCGGGCGGCTGCTGGCCGGGAAGCTGGCCCACGTGAACCTCATCCCGCTCAATCCGACTCCGGGCAGCCGGTGGGATGCCAGCCCGAAGCCGGTCGAGCGGGAGTTCGTCCGGCGGTTGCGTGAGGCCGGGGTGTCGACGACGGTGCGGGACACCCGGGGTCGCGAGATCGACGGAGCGTGTGGGCAGCTCGCCGCCGCCGTCGACGACAGGGACACCGACCGGACCGGGGAGACTGCGTGACCGGGCGTAGCGAACGAGACCAGGAGACATAGTGGCGAGTCAGGGTCAGCGTTTCCGGCGTAAGGCGCTCCGCCGGGGATACAAGGTCGACGAGGTCGACGCCTTCCTGGACCGGGTCGAGGCGACGCTCGACGGTCAGCCGGTAGGTGCCCCCGTGGCCTCCCAGGAGGTCCACGACGTCGTCTTCCGGGTTCGCTTCAACGGCTACGACGAGTGGCAGGTCGACCTGCACCTGGACCGGGTCGAGCGGCAGCTGGCCGAGTTGGAGGAGCGCGGCGGCGTCGGTGGCCGCGGCGGCGACCCCCGGGCCGCCGACCGGATGGGCCCGCCGGATCGGATGGGCCCCCCGGATCGGATGGGCCCGCCGGATCGGATGGGCCCCCCGGATCGGATGGGCCCGCCGGATCGGATGGGCCCCCCGGACCGGCTCGGCCCCCCGGATCGGATGGGCCCCCCGGACCGAATGGGACCCCCGGACCGGCTCGGCCCGCCGGACCAGATGGGCCCGCCGGATCGAATGGGCCCGCCGATGCACGACGATCGCGGCATGCCTCCCGGTCCGCAGTCGATGCCGCCCCGGCCGATGCCCACCCAGGCCGGCCCCTCCGCCGACCGCTACGGCCGCTACGACGAGCCGACCGGCGCCTTCGCCGGGGGCTACGACGGCCCCCGGGGTGGCTACGAGCCGCAGCGCGGCCCGGGCGGCCCCGGCCCGATGGGTCCGGGCGCGCCGATGCATCACGGCGGCCCGCCCCCGCGCGGCCTGTCGGCCGGTCCCGACGGCTACGGCGACGCTCCGGGTGGCTACGGTGACGGCCCGGGTGGCTACGGTGACGGCCCCGGCGGCTACGGTGACGGTCCGGGTGGCTACGGCCCCGGTGGCTACGGCGACGGTCCGGGCGGTTACGGCGACGGTCCGGGCGGTTACGGCGACGAGCCGCGTTTCGACGGCTTCGAGGCCGGCCGGCGTGGGCGCACCGACATGACCGCCGAGATCCGGATGCCCGAGCGGGAGCTGCGCGAGCTGCGGGGTCGGGGCCCGGCCGGGCCGCCCCCGCAGCAGGGCTTCGGCGGGCCGCCGCCGGTTGCCGGACCGCCCGTCGGTAACCCGCCGGTCGGTGGCCCGCCGGTCGGTGGCCCGCCGCCGATAGCCGGCCCGCCGATGGCCGGCCCGCCCGGCAGCGATCTCTACCACGTCGACCAGATCCGCCGCAGCTTCCAGGTGCGCCGGTTCGGCAGCGGGTACGACCCGGACCAGGTCGACCGGTTCTTCGAGACCCTGCTCGGCGGCATGCAGGGGCGCAACCCGATGCCGGTGAACCCGAAGGAACTGGACACGCTGCGCTTCGGGCTGGTGCCCGGCGGCTACTTCGAGGCCGAGGTCGACGCGGCGCTCAAGGACGTGCAGGACATCCTGTTCCGCCGCTGACCCGCGTACGACGAGGGCCCGCTCCCCGGTCGGGGGCGGGCCCTCGTGCGTGTCGTCTCCGGCGCGCGGACCGGCTCGACGCCGGCTGACGGGGGTGCGGTCAGGACCGCAGGCCGTTGCGCCGCAGCACGGTGTCGCCGATGACGATGACTAGCAGCAGCACGGCCAGGCCGATCAGCCAGATGTCCTCGACCCTGCCCTCGTGGTTGCCGCAGAGCATCGCCAGCAGCACCAGCGCGGTGAGCACCGCGCCGATCCGCCCGGACTTGCGGTGCCCCGGCTTGTGCTGGTCTGGCGACGTTACCGGCTCGCTTCCTGCCACTGTCGGTCCTTCCCTCGCGATCGGATCTCCGGCTAGTCTGGCACGCCCCGTGCCAGGCTCGGCGCTGGGTCCGGCCGGATGGGGCGGACCGCACGATCCGCGCCGACGGCACGGGCGCCGGCCCGAACGCCCTCGCGTGCGACAGCGTGGGTCCAAGGTCCCGGCGGGGCCGGGCGTAACGGCACTACCGGCGTCGCGGGTCGCTCGCCAGACTGCCTCCGGTAGCGTTTCGGACGTACACCTTTTGTTTGTCTTCGAGGGGGAACTGCGGTGCGAGTGACCGGTACGGGACACGCCAGCATGCGGATCGACACGGCCGCGGGCAGCATCCTGTGCGACCCGTGGGTCAACCCGGCCTATTTCGCGTCGTGGTTCCCTTTTCCGGACAATTCCCTGCTCGACTGGGAGACCCTCGGCGACGTCGACTACCTCTACGTCTCCCACCTGCACCGGGACCACTTCGACGCGGCGCACCTGAAGAATTTCGTGTCGAAGGCGGCCACCGTGCTGCTGCCCGCGTTCCCCACCTCCGAGATGGAGGACGAACTGCGGGAGCTGGGCTTCACGAAGTTCCTGAAGGCGCCGAACGAGCAGGTCGTCGAGCTGGACGGCGGCCTGAGGATCATGATCCAGGCGCTGACCAGCCCGACCGACGGCCCGATCGGCGACTCGTCGCTGTGGGTGGAGTACGACGGGGTCCGGCTGCTCAACCAGAACGACGCCCGCCCGACCGACCTGAGCGTCTTCGCCGAGCTGGGCCACGTGCACGCGCACATGCTCCAGTTCTCCGGCGCGATCTGGTACCCGATGGTCTACGAGCTGCCGCAGGCGGCGAAGACCGCGTTCGGCAAGCAGAAGCGGGACCGGCAGTTCGACCGCACCTGGCGCTACATCGACGACCTGAAGGCCGACCACGTCTTCCCGATCGCCGGCCCACCCTGCTTCCTCGACGACGAGCTGTGGCAGTTCAACGACATCCACGGCGACGAGGGCAACATCTTCCCCGACCAGTCGGTCTTCCTCAGCGAGTACGCGAAGGTCGGCGGCACCAACGGCGTCGTGCTGCTTCCGGGCAGCGTCGCCGAGATCACCACCGAGAGCTGCGAGACCATCCACCCCATGCCGGTGGAGGAGTTCTTCGCGAACAAGGTCGCGCACCTGGAGGAGATGCGGGAACGCAAGCGGCCGGTCATCGAGGCGGAGAAGGCGTCCTGGCGGCACCCCGAGGTGGACGTGCTCGGCGAGATGAAGCGCCGGATCGAGCCGCTGCTGGACGAGTCGATCTACCTGGCCAAGGGGGTCGGCGGGCCGGTCCGCTTCGACCTGGTCGGCACCGACAGCTCAGGCGGGGAGACGATCGAGTCGATCGTGGTGGACTTCCCGGGCAAGGAGGTCCGGCCGTACGCGGACGAGAAGGTCCGCTACCGGTTCCGCACCGAGCGGGCGCTGGTCGAGCACCTGCTGCACATCGGCGAGGTGGACTGGGTCAACTCCCTCTTCCTCTCCTGCCGCTTCTCCGCCGCCCGGATCGGCCAGTACAACGAGTTCGTCTACGCGTTCTTCAAGTGCCTCTCCGAGGAGCGGCTCCAGTACGCCGAGGGCTGGTACGACGAGCACGAGCGGACCAGCGACGCCGAGGACATCACCCTCGGCGACTGGGTGGTGCAGCGGCGCTGCCCCCACCTGAAGGCGGACCTGACCCGGTTCGGCATCGTCGACGGGGACCAGCTCACCTGCCAGCTGCACGGCTGGAAGTTCGACCTGGCCAGCGGTCGGTGCCTGACCAGCGTCGGGCACAAGATCCGCGCCCACCGCGTCGACGAGCAGACCCCCGCCCCGGCGGGTGAAGCGATCAGCTAGTCCACTAGCGGCCGTTTTCCCGCGCCCACCGCCCCCGCCGAGTGACCATCAGGTCGGAGAGGGGGCGGCGTGGCCGAGGGCGCGGAGAAGAGCGGGTACCGGTACCGGCGCGACCGGGAGATGGCCCGGGACGCCTCCCGGGTGGAGACGTTCAGCGACGGCGTCTTCGCGGTCGTGCTGACGGTGATGGCCGTCGAACTGCTCCAGAACGGCCCGGCGAGGGCCGGCGGGAGGGAGCTTCCCGACGCCCTCGCCCACGCCTGGCCGTCCTACCTGGCGTACGTGATCACCTTCGGGATCGCCGGCCAGATCTGGCTCGGCCACCACAACATGTGGCGGTACGTGGTCCGGGTCGACCAGGTGCTGCTGGTGTTCAACCTGCTCGTGCTGCTCTTCGTGGCCGCGATCCCGTTCACCGCCGACCTGCTGTCGGACAACCTGCGTGGCAGTCCGACCGAGCAGCGGCTGACCGCCGCCCTCTACTTCGGCAGCGTGCTCGGCGAGTCGGTCTTCTTCAACCTGAGCTGGTGGTGGGCGCGGCGGCGGAGGCTGCTCCACCCCGACCTGGATCCCCGGCTGGCCCGGGCGGTCGCGCGGCGGCTGCTGCTGCGCCCACTGCTCTATCTGATCGCCTTCGCCTTCGTCTTCGTCGACCCGATCCTCAGCCTCGTTCTCTACCTGCTGCTTCTCGGTCTCTCCCTCGTCCGCCGCCCCGGCGACCTGCCCCCCGCCGAGGACGGCGGCGAGGTCAGCGGCCGAGGTCGGTGAGGATGCGGCGGGCGGCGTTGTGGCCGGCGGCGCCGATGACACTGCCGGCGGGGTGGCAGCCGGCGCTGCCGGCGTAGACGCCGTCGACGCCGGTGGCGTACGGCATCCGGTCGGTGAACGAGACGGTGTTGTCGACGTGGTGGATGTGTCCGCCGGTGATGCCGAAGTGCGCCTCGATGCCGGGCGGGGGCAGCGGCACCGCGTCCGCGATCAGGTCGGCCGTGCCGGGGGCGTACCGCTCGCAGATCCCGACCAGCCGCTCCACGTACCCGGGCAGCGCCTCGTCCCAGGTCGTGCCGGCCAGTTCGTAGGGCACCGACTGGACGAAGAGCGCCGAGGAGTGGTGCCCCCGCCCGTCCGACAGCGACGGGTCGACGGTGGTGTGCAGGTACCACTCGATCGTCGGCTCCTCGGGCAGCCGGCCCGCCTGGACGTCCGCCCACATCGCGCGCAGCGCCGCCATCGGCGACTCGCCGCCCCCGCCGATCAGCGACGTCGAGCCGGGCAGCAGGTGGATGGTCGACCCGAACGGGCTCGGCGCGTCCGCCGGCAGGCAGGAGAAGCGGGGCAGGCCGGTCAGCGCCAGGTTGAGCTTGAGGGTGGTGCCGGGGCGGCGGACCGCCGCCATCCTGTCGGCCAGCGGCGCCGGGAGCGCGCCGTCGGGCAGCAGGTCCATCAGCCGGTACGGGTCACACGCCCCGAGCACCACCCGGGCGCCCACCTCCCGCCCGTCGGCCAGGACCACGCCGCTGGCCGCGCCGCCGGCCAGGGTGATCGCGCTGACCGGCGTGCCGGTCAGGATCGTCGCGCCGGCGGCCCGGGCGGCCTCGGCGAAGGTGCGGGACACCGTGCCCATGCCGCCCTCGGCGATCATCCACGTGCCGTCAGAGCCGGGCAGGCGGCACATGTTGTGCACGAGGAAGTTGTGGCCGGTGCCGGGGTCGTCGGGGCCGGCGTTCAGCCCGGACAGGCCGTCGGTCACCGCGTACATGCTGAGCAGCAGCTCGGAGCGGAAGTCGAAGCGGGCGAGGTGGTCGGCGACCGAGCCGCGGACCAGGTCGACGAAGACCTGCCGCAGCGCCGGGCGGACGTACCGCTCGGCGGTCTCCTCGACCGGCAGCGGGTCGGCCAGCCAGACCGGCGCGAGGTCGGCGCGCAGCGCGGCCAGTTCGGCCTGGAGGGCGTCGTCGGCGGCCATGTCGGCGGGGGAGAAGAACTCCGCGAGCTGCGCCCGGGTGGCCGCGGTGTCGCTGCCGAACAGCAGGTACGGGGATCCCTTCGGGCCCGGGGTGGGCAGGAAGTAGTGCGGGTCGCGGCGCAGCACCGGGATGCGCACGTCCAGCGTGGCGAGCAGCTCCGGCGGCATCAACCCGAGCAGGTAGGAGCCGGTGGAGTGGCGCAGCCCGGGCACCTTCGGGAACGGGTTCTCCGTCCGGGTGGCCCCGCCGATCACGTCGGCGGCCTCCAGCACCAGCACGTCGAGCCCGGCGCGGGCGAGCAGGATCGCGGACACCAGACCGTTGTGCCCGGACCCGACGATCACCACGTCGGCCCGGGTCGGCAGCTCGTCGCTCATGCCGGGGGAGCCTAGTGCCCGCCGGCCCCGCCGGTCAGCCCTTCGCCGCCGGTCGCCGGGTCAGCTCGCCGCCGGCGGATCGGCGCGCAGTTGGGCGGTGAACGCGGCCAGCTCCAGCTCGAACAGTGCCTCGGCCTCGGTGACCGCCCAGGCGAGCTGGCCGAAGACCTCCATGGCGACCAGCCCGTAGAGCCGGGTCCAGCCGGAGAGCAGGGCGTACGCGACCTCGATCGGCACCTCGCCGTGGCTGAGCCGCAGCGGCTCCAGCCGCCCGCCCAGGCGCTCCTGGAGCAGCTCGGCGGGCGGGGTGGGGAAGGGGGCGCGGTGCCAGAGGTCGAAGATCGGCTGCACGAAGACCGCGCCGAACCGGGCGCCCGGGTGGTCGGGGTGGACGCAGTCGTCGACGAAGGCGTCCAGCCCGGGGGCCCGGACGCCGAACATCAGCCCGAACTCGGCGGGGTGGGCCACCGACCAGGAGCGGAACGCGCGGCCCATGGCCAGCAACTGGTCGACCGGCTCGGCCCCGGCGTCGTCCCGGGCCGCCTCCAGCCGCAGCCGCAGCTCGTCGTAGAGGTCGCCGGCGAGCGCCGCGACCAGCGCCTCCAGGCTGGGGAAGTAGCGGTAGATGGCCGGCGCCGTCATGCCCATGTCCCGGGCGATGGCCCGCAACGAGACCGCCTCCACCCCGCCGGTCACCAACAGCCGCCGTGCCCCGTCCTTGATCTCGGCGACGGTCGCGGTGCGCAGGCGTTCGCGTCGGGACGGTGTGGGCATACGGCTAACCCCCTTGACCAAAGCGAACCCCGTTGCCATAGTAAACGGCGTTCACTTGAATGAGCGATGGTTACAGCTTAGCCGTCGACAGAGGGGGAGGCGAATGTTCGCCTGGTGGGGAAGCGCGGTGGTGCGGCTGCGTTGGGCGGTGCTGGCCGCCGCCCTGGTGGTGGTCGTGCTCGGCTCGACCTGGGGGATCGGGGTCTTCGGGCAGTTGACCGGGGGCGGATACGACGACCCGGCGAGCGAGTCCAGCCGCGCCGCCGAGCGGATCACCGCCGAGTTGGGGCCGCAGGGCGCGGACCTGGTCGTGCTCTGGACCAGCGACGGGGCGACCGTCGACCAGCCGGCCTTCCGTGACCCGGTCACGGCCACCGTCACCGGTCTGCGCGGGCGCCCCGAGGTCACCAGCGTCGTCACCTGGTACGACACCCAGGCGCCCGCGCTGCTGTCGACCGACCGGCGCGCCACCTACGCGCTGGTCCAGCTACGGGCCGCCGACGAGGACGGCAAGACCGCCGCGTACGAGGACCTGCGACCGGCCCTGACGACGCCCGGCGTACGGACCGAGGTCGGCGGCACGGTGGCGTTCCTGCACGAGGCGAACCGCCAGACCACCGAGGACATCACCCGGGCGGAGATCCTCTCCATGCCGGTGCTGCTGGTGCTGCTCGTGCTGATCTTCGGCGGGCTGGTGGCCGCGTCCACTCCGCTGCTGATCGGCGGGCTGGCCATCCTCGGCGCGTTCGTCGCCGTCCGGCTGGTCAACCTGGTCACCGACGTGTCGATCTTCGCCATCAACGTCATCACCCTGATCGGCCTGGGCATGGCGGTCGACTACGCCCTCTTCGTGGTCAGCCGGTTCCGCGAGGAGTTGGCCGCCGGTCACGACACGCCCGCCGCGATCCGCCGCACCATGACCACTGCCGGCCGGACGGTGCTGGTCTCCGGCCTCACCATCGCGCTCGCCATGGCCAGCCTGCTGATCTTCCCGCAGGCGTTCCTGCGCTCGATGGGGCTCGGCGGGATGGCCGCCGTGCTGGTCGCCATGCTGGCGGCGCTGACCGTGCTGCCGGCCCTGCTCGCGGTGCTCGGCCACCGGATCGACGCGCTGCGCGTACCGCTGCCGTGGCGGCGCCGGGCGCGGGCCGGGCGGCCGGCGGCGGGGGAGACGGGCGGCGCCTGGGCCCGGATCGCGCGTAGCGTGATGCGCCGCCCGGTGCGCTACCTGGTCGGCGTGACCCTGCTGCTCCTCCTGCTCGCCACGCCGTTCCTGCGGATCACCTTCGGCGGCTTCGACGAGCGGGTGCTGCCGGCGGACGCCACGCCCCGGGTCGTCTCCGAGCGGATCGCCGCGGAGTTCCCCGGCGGCACGGTCGCGCCGATCGACGTGCTGGTGTCCGGGGCGTCCCCGGCGCAGGCGCAGCCCTTCGCCGACCGGGTGGCCGCCGTGCCCGGCGTGACCGGCGTGCAGGTGGCGGCCAGCCGGGGCACCTCGACGCTGCTGACGGTGACCTACCCCGGCGAGCCGACCGGCGACGTCGCCCAGGACGTGGTCCGGGCGCTGCGCGACCTGCCCGCCCCGGCCGGCGCGGAGGTGCTCGTCGGCGGCCGGCCCGGCGCCGACCGGGACCTGCTGGACAGCCTCGGCGACCGGCTGCCCTGGATGGCCCTGCTCATGGCCGCCGCGACCCTGGTCCTGCTCTTCCTCGCCTTCGGCTCGGTGGTGCTGCCGGTCAAGGCGGTGCTGATGAACCTGGTGTCGATCGGCGCCTCGTTCGGCGTGGTGGTCTGGATCTTCCAGGACGGGCACCTCGCCGACCTGCTCGGCTTCACCCCGACCGGGTTCATCGAGCCCAGCAACCCGATCCTCATGCTCGCCGTGCTCTTCGGGCTGGCGACCGACTACGAGGTGTTCCTGCTCTCCCGGGTGCGCGAGGAGTGGGACCGCAGCGGGGACAACGCCGCCTCGGTGGCCGCCGGGCTCCAGCACACCGGCCGGATCATCACCGCCGCCGCGCTGCTGCTGATCGTCGTGGTGGCCGGCTTCGCCACCGGTGGGATGGCGTACGTCAAGCTCATCGGGATCGGCATGATCGTGGCGATCGTGGTGGACGCGACGCTGGTCCGGGCCCTGCTGGTGCCGGCCACCATGCGGCTGCTGGGCCGCTGGAACTGGTGGGCCCCCGGCCCGCTCGGCCGGGTCTACCGCCGCTACGGCATCCGCGAGGCGGCCGACCCGGAGCCGGCGCCCCAGGACCCCGCCCACACCCGCTGACCGGCCCGTCGCCGCCATCCACCACGGGGTCCGCGTCCGACGCGGACCCCGTGGTCGCTCATCCGGCGGGTCGGACGAACGCCCCGTGGTCGCTTATCCGGCGGTTGGGCGAAACCTCCTGGTCGCTCATCCGGCGGCTGGGCGGAACCTCCTGGTCGCTCATCCGGCGGGTCGGGCGCGGGCCGCCCGCCAGCGGGAGAGGGCGAGCGTGGCGGAGTAGCCGGCGAGCACGATCACATGGAAGACGTAGAGCCAGAGCAGGACGGCCACCCCCGCCCCGATCTCGTCGAAGCCCCCGAACGGCACGCCCAGGTCGATCGGGAGCGAGGCGAAGAGCACGAAGCCGTGCAGGAACCCGGACAGGTTCGCCGCGGTGAACGAGCCGACGCCCAGCGCGGAGAGCCAGTCCGGCGCCGCCGGGCCGACCACCTGGAACACCCAGAGCAGCACCGGGGTGAGCACCAGCCAGACCGCCAGGAACGACAGCACCACGCCCAGCGCGCCGGCCAACCCGCCCTGGCGGACCAGCCGGGTCGTCGTCGGCAGCGCGACCAGGATCGACAGCAGCAGGGCCGGGGCCGGCGCGAGCAGGGGGAGCAGCAGCAGCCGGCCGCGCCAGCCCACCAGGGACTCGTCGGCGTGCCCGTCGGCCACGGAGACGAAGGCCCGGCGCAGCCCCTCGCCGTACAGGGACGCCGGCAGCAGCGACGCCAACGCCGGCAGCGTGGTCAACCCCACCCCGGCCTCGACCAGCGCGGCCACCGCGTGGGGCGCGCCGATCGCGTCCGGCAGCGTCGCCACGGCGTGCGACGTGAGCCGGCGGACCCGGTCGGCCCCCGCCACCAGCGAGGTCAGCCAGATCGCCAGCAGCGCCACCGGCACCACGGCGATCGCCCCGTAGAAGGTGATGGCGGCGGCGTGCAGCGACAGGTCCCGGCCGCGCAGCGGGCGGAACGCGGCACGGGTGACCCGCCTCGCCCGCCGCCAGCCCCCACCCATCGCGCTCTCGTTCCCCGCCGCGCCCCGCGTCACTCATAGGATCACCCGCCATGACCGTGCTCACCACCGAGCGCCTGGTCGTGCGGGAGTGGACCGCCGACCCGGCCGACCTGGCCCGGATCTTCGACCTCTACTCCCGGGCGGAGGTGACCCGCTGGCTGAACGCGACCGGCCTGCCCCTGACCGCCCCGGCGCAGGCGGCCGACCGGCTCGCGCTGTGGCGGAAGCGGCACGCGGGGCACGGCGGCCGATACGGCACCTGGGCGATCGCGGTCCGCGACACCGGCGTGGTGGCCGGCACCGTGCTGCTCAAGCCGCTGCCGGGGCGGGACGAGAACGTGCCGACCGAGGACATCGAGGTGGGCTGGCACCTGCACCCCGACTCGTGGGGTCACGGCTACGCGACCGAGGCGGCCCGGGCGGTGGTGGCGCGGGAACTCGCCGCCGGCACCCGGCAGGTCTACGCGGTCGTGGCGCCCGGCAACGAGGCGTCGATGGCGGTGGCCCGCCGGCTCGGCATGACCCACGTCGGCCGCCGCACCGACTGGTACGGCGGCGAGGAGGTGGAGACCTTCGTGCGCCAGGCCGATGCCTGACGGCCCGCCGTATCCCCTTTCGGGGTGATGATCACTTTCGAGACGCAGCCGGACCGCCGCCTCACCGCTGGTCTGCGCCGGGCCTACCGTCGGACGCCGCTGCCGTTCCGCATCTGCCCGTGCGTGGCCCTGCTGTCGGCGCCGGCGGGGCTGGTCTTCGGGGGCCTGCTCATGTGCCGGCGAGTGCCGTGAGCTGGCCACGGCAATCGCGAAGGAGACGACGGGCCTGAACAGTATGTGTTCAGGCCCGTCGTGATGTCAGCGGCTTCGCGTTGTTAGCCGAAGGCCTTGACGCCTCTCCAGTCCTCGCCCAGGACGACCTTCACCGGATTCCCGACGCTGGTCTTGGAGGGGTGGTAGATCCGCATCATCCCGTCCGTCCCGGACCGGGCCCAGAGATCGGGCACCCCGTCCCCGCTCACGTCCGGAATGCTGATGACCGCGCTCATGTTCGCTTCCGTCCAGTTCGTTCCGTAGGAAACGTCTCCGTCACGGGAGTTGGCGGCCTGCTTGAGCGAATCCAGGTTCACGCTGCCCGGCGTCGAGCCCGGCTTCCCGTGACGGACGTACATGTTGCCGTTGTCCAGGTTGCGCCAGAGCAGGTCCGGCGTGCCGTCCAGGTCCGCGTCCGCCACGTTGACGACTTCCCGGCGGGCCCATGCGGTGCCCTCCATCAACGTCGCCTGCTGGAAGCTCGCCCCCGTGTAGCCGCTCAGGGTCCAGAAGGCGGGCCCGGCCCGCAGGACCAGGTCCGGGAGCTTGTCGCCGGTGATGTCGCCGACCGCCTTGATCTGCGTCCAGGTCGCCGGGTTCGGCGCGTTGGACGGCAGCAGGACCCGCAGCCGGTTCTCCACGTTGAAGCTGCCGTATCCGTCACCTGGGTAGAGCCAGAAGCCGCCGTCCGGAGTCCGGGCGAACAGATCGGTCACGCCGTCACCCGGGTAGGCGTCGGAGTGCTTGGTGATCAAGGCGGCCTTGCCGGTGGCCGGGTCGAACCAGTGACCCGTCGGGTTCAGCCTCTGGTCACCGCTGTACGAGGCGGATAGCCAGCCGTACAGCTCACCGCCCACGTCGCCGGCGTAGTTGCGCAGGTCGCCCGAGGAGTCCACGAGGAGCAGGTCGGCGATCCCGTCGCCGCCCGTGTCGCCGGGCGCGTCGCCCACCTCGCTGGGCGGCACGTAGAAGGAGTAGTCGGTGCGGACGCTCCGGTTGCCGACCGCGTCGTAGGCGTACACGTGCAGGGTGGTGGGGCCGGCGTGCCGCGGCTTCAGGTCGGGCACGGTGGCGGTGCCTGCGGTGGCCTGCACCGGCACGGTGCCGACGCTCTCGAAGGAGTAGGTGAAGCTGACCGCTCCGGCGGCGGTGAACGTGATGGGGCCGGTCTCGCCGAACTTCACCGTCGACCAGGTCGCACCGTCGGGGGTGGCCTGCTTGAACACCTCGCTGGTGACGTCCGGCGCCGGTGGTGCCGAGGCGTCGATGGTGATGCGGCAGGGCTCGGTGCCGGGCGGGTAGTAGGAGGACGAGGCGCCCGCCGAGTCCTCGGCGCGCACGTCCCACGAGTAGATGGCCTTGTCCTCCAGGCTGGTGGAGGGGATCGTCAGGCTGCCCTTGCCGCTGCTCAGACTGGTGACCAGGGTGCCGGCGGGAGCGGTCGTGCCGTTCTTCCAGAAGCGGAACCGCAGACCCGACAGGTTGCCGTCGGGATCGGTCGCGGTGGCCGAGAGGACGATGTTGGCCTTGGCCACCGTGGCGCCGCCACCGGGGCCGGGCACGCAGGCGCCACCCGGCGATGTGGTGCCGTTCGTCGGCTCGTTCGGCGTCCGGTTGTAGACCACGTTCAGCTCCGCGGAGGAGACCTTGAACTTGCGCCAGGTCAGCGTGTCCGACTCGCTGGTGGCTTGCATGCCGAGCGTGATGCTCGACCAGCCGCCGGTGGCAGCCTGCTGGGCCGCGTTCTTCACGTCGAAGCTCACGTAGTCGTCGCTGCAACTGCTGCCGTAGCCGAAGGCGAAGGACCGCTTCTGCTGCAACGTCCTCCACGCCGGCTGCTTGTTCCACGTGGTGCCCGAGGAGATGGCGTCGGTGAGCCAGAGCTGCATCTCACGGGCCGTGCAGTTCCACGAGTGGTTGTTGAGCACCTTGAAGCTGGCCGAGGTGACCGTCGCGCCCTCGAGGCTGCTGCTGTAGCCCATCCGCCAGAAGGAGCGTGCCCGCAGCGGCGTCAGCTCCTCGTAGCCCACCCGGGCGTCGGTGGTGCCGGAGTTGAAGTTGGTGCCGTTCCAGGTGTTGGTGTTGGGATGCTGCGAGTAGACGGTCGCCCAGGCCTGCTTGCCGGTGATGAGGGTTGGGTCGAGGAAGACGGGGAAGCGCACGTCCTTTCCGGTGAGCAGGCCGGTGGCGGCGGCGTCCAGGCGCAGGCGGGCGTCGCCGGTGCCGTCGGCGTCGAGGCGGGTGGGAATCCGGGCCTGGCGGGCGCCTGGCTCGGCGCCGCTGAGGCCGGAGAGCGACAATACGTCGGCGGCGGTGGCCACCGCGGTGCGGGGAGTGGCGTCCG
Organism: Micromonospora sp. NPDC002717; assembly: GCF_040295705.1. NCBI lineage: Bacteria > Bacillati > Actinomycetota > Actinomycetes > Micromonosporales > Micromonosporaceae > Micromonospora > Micromonospora sp. NPDC002717. Next base: position 182,384 of record NZ_JBEOVW010000005.1, read on the forward strand.
GCGCTCCAGGGTCCCGGCCGGCGGAGTCCCAGGCGAACGGGGTGGGGATCGAGCTGATCTCCTCTCCGCTGACCCGGTCGAGGGCCCGGACACCGCCGGTGGTCGCGTCATGGCGGAAGACGAGGGTCTCAGAACGCAGGCCGTAGGTTACGGCGCTGACGGCCCTGATCGTGTCGGCCGCCCGGTTCTTGACGATCAGCAGTTGGCCGAAGCCACCCTCCTGACGGGCGACGACGAGCAGGTCCGCTCCGGGAAGAACGTCGGGGTAGAGGGCGCGCGGGCCGTCGAGCACCGGCTCGGGCAGCGGGCCCGGCCACGTGTACGCGATTCTGTGGCCGTCGACGTCCACCTCGGCCAGGACGGTTCCGGTGTCGTCGGCACTCCCGGCTGCGGTGGCGCCGCCGGAGAAGCGCACAGGGTAGGGGGTGTTCGCCGGGCGTACCTCGAGGTCACCAGTGGTGTCCCGAGCGCGCGTCAGCGTGTTGTCGAAACCGACCCACCGGCCCGTGTCATCCTTCGCCCGCTGGGGCGTCGCGTGGATCGTGGTGCGCAGCTGTCCACTGGGGAGCGCCCAGGTGAGCGAGGTGGCGCTCGTGGCCGTCTCCACGAGTACGTCGTTGCCCGTGCGGCGGGCGTCGGCCATGGCGGTCGCCTCGTCCCGAGGGACGGGTGCCGGCACAGCGGCGATGGCCGTCCGGGGCTTGTCGGTCCCCGGCCACCATGGCAGTAGACCGGCGACGAGTGCGGCCAGCAGGAGGCCCAGGGTGAGGGCAAGCCTCGTGCGGGTGCGCACGAACGGGCTGAGCAGGCGAGACACAGTCACAGCGGGTCTACTCCCGTGAGGCCAGGCGGACAGGGGGAAGGCACGAAAAGGCAGCCCCGTCCGGCGGGCCGTGGGGCAGAACGCGGGCACACGATCGCACGGCGCAGGGGCCTTTCGTCCATCCCGCGAACGTTATGAATTCGTGATGTCCGGCCCGGGTTAACTATGCGCTACGTCTGAAATCAATCTTGTGGGCGGTTTTGGCCGTGTGGAGTGACGGGATCGAGCCGTCCCACCCGCATCTGCCCGAATCGTTGACATCGGTGGCCCTCATCCCCATAACGCCGTGGCGGAGATCACTCTATGTTCGCTTCCGTCACTTTCCGCGATCTTGAGCAGGGGCTCCTCGTGGCGCAGAGTGCTCACGCACGTACCGCACCTGGGGCGTGCCCCTTCTCGCGGTGTTTCCGCGCCTTCTCTTTCGTCTTCGCGCCTGGTGGGGGTCGACGCGCATGCGTGGTACCGGTTTGCTGTCCCGGCGGTGGCATGGCCGACGGACCCCGACGGGACCAAGTCACCCCCGGTGGCGTCGTGCCCGTACGGCGATGGTGCTGTCCCTGTCCACGATCCTGGTGGGCACCATGTTGCCCGCCGAGGCGTGGGCGGTGCCCGGCCCCGGCATGAGCCGCGAGGCGAACCGGCTCGACCTGCCGGACGTTCCGCAGAGCGAGCGGGTCGGGCAGGACGAGAGCGCCGAGACGAACCTGACCACCGCCGACCCGGTTCCGGTGGTCCCGTATGAGCCGCAGGCTGTCACGCCGTGGCAGCAGGACAGCGGTGCCGTGGACCTCACCGGCCTCGCACCCGGCGCCACCAAACCGGTCGACGACCTGCCGGTGGCCCTCGGCGTGCCGGACGGCGGTGACCCGGCTGCCCTCGCCGGCACCTGGACCGTCGACCTCGCCGCCCCCGAGGCGTCCCAGGTCGCTGGCGTGTCGGGCCTGATCATGAAGATCACGCCGCCGGCCACCGCCGACCCGACCGCTGAGGTCGCCCTCAGCGTGGACTACACGCCCTTCGCCGACCTGTACGGCCCGCAGGCGGCCGACCGCTTCGGCGTCATGCTGCTGCCCGACTGCGTCTACGACGCCCCCGACACCGGCGACTGCGCTGCCGATGGCGGCACGGGGACCATGTTCGCCGCTCCCGGCGCGGACCCCGCGCGGGCGGTGTCCAGCGAGGTGGAGCTGGTGCCCGCCAAGAAGGCGCCCACCCGCGCCAGGGCCGCCGGCGACGCGCCGACCCGTCGGGTCGTCACCGGCAGTGTGCCAGTCGGCCCGCTGCTCGGCGCAGAGGGCGCAGCCTCCTCGGCGACCAGGTCCTCCAGCCGCGCGGCCCAGACCTCGACGGACTCGAGTGTGGTCGGCGTGCTGGACACCGGCGCCTCGGCGGCCGGCGACTACACCGCCACCCCCCTGCTGTCCTCGGGTTCCTGGGCTGCGGGCGCCTCCTCCGGCGCGTTCACCTACTCGTACCAGGTGCAGGTACCGGAGACGGCTGGCGGCCTGATGCCGAAGGTGGCCCTGTCGTACTCGTCGCAGTCGGTGGACGGTCGCACCTCCGCCACCAACAACCAGGCCTCCTGGATCGGCGACGGCTGGGACTACAACGCGGGGGCGATCACCCGCAGCTACGCGAACTGTCGGCAGGACTCGAAGAAGCCGGGTGCCAACAACGCCACCCACCGGACCGCCGACCTGTGCTGGGGTTCCGACAACGCCACGCTGTCCCTCGCCGGCATGACTACGGAGCTGGTCTGGGACAAGTCCAAGAATGCCTGGTTCACCGCCAACGGTGACGGCTCCAAGGTCCAACTGGTGAAGGACGCCGGCCTGGCCAACGGCGACGCCGACGGCGAATACTGGATCGTCACGACCCGGGACGGCACTCGCTACCACTTTGGCCGCCATCGACTGCCTGGCTGGTCCGACAACGGCACCGCGGCCGACGACCCGGTCACCAACTCCGTCCTCACCGTGCCGGTGTACGGCAATCACCCGGACGAGGACTGCTACAAGGAGGGCAACTGGGCGGGCTCCGTCTGCACCCAGGCCTGGCGGTGGTCCCTCGACTACGTCGAGGACATCCACGGCAACGCCATGTCCCTGTGGTGGGCCCGCGAGACGAACCACTACGCCCGGAACTTCAACTTCAAGGACCCGGTCGTGTACGACCGGGGCGGCTACCTTACCCGCATCGACTACGGGCAGCGCCGGGACACCCTCTTCTCGGCCGCACCCCTGGCGCAGGTCTCCTTCACCGTCGAGGAGCGCTGTTTCGCCGAGGGCTCCCTCACCTGCTCCGAGGCCAACTTCGCCAGCACGGACCCGAACAAGTACCGAATCTGGTACGACACTCCCGCCGACCTGCGGTGCGCCGACGACCAGAAGTGCTGGAACGCCTCGCCGTCGTTCTTCACCCGTAAGCGCCTGGACAAGATCACCACCTCGACGCAGCGGCGTCCCGAGACGACCGCCCTTCAGGTCGTGGACGAGTACCAGCTCAAGCAGTCGTTTCCGGTCCTGAGGACCGGCCCCAACACCGCCCTCTGGCTGGAGTCGATCGCCCGTACCGGTCATGGCCGTAGCGGCGCGACCGACGACAAGGCCACGCTCAACGCGGTGCGCTTCGAGCCCAACGCCGAGGACATGCCGAACCGCGTCAAGCGCGATAACCGCCCCGGCTTCTCCCGGCTCCGCGTCGCCCGCGTGATCAACGAGTACGGCGGCGAGACGGTCGTCACCTACAAGCAGCCCGTCGGCGCCTGCGCCACCGGTACCGGCCTGCCCGGCAAGGACGACACCGCCGCGTTGAAGGCCAACGACCGGCTGTGCTACCCCGCCTTCTGGCACCCGGACCCGGCGGCCGAGGAGATCGACTGGTTCCACAAGTACGTCGTCGACAGCGTCGAGGAACTTCCCGCCGTGGACGGCGCGTACGGCACCACCACCCGGTACGCGTACGAGAACCCGGGGTGGCGGCTCGCCGAGCAGGAGTTCACCAAGAAGTCGACTCGTACCTACTCCCAGTTCGCCGGTTTCGCGCAGACCACCGTCTTCACCGGGGCGGACGACCCGGAGATCGGCAGCAAGCGGACCAAGTCCGTCACCCGCTACTTCCGCGGCATGGGCGACTCCGTGTCCATGACAGACATCGCCGGCTCGGAGATCGCCAAGGACAAGGAGCCCTTCGCGGGCCGTGTCGCCGAGGAGCTCACCTACGCCAGCGCCGACGACGCCGACACTGCGTGGCTCACCCGAAGCGTCACCTTCCCCGAGGCACAGGAACTCGCCACCCGCACGCGCGACGACGGGCTCAGCCCGCTGCGCTCCTACCGGGTCACCGAGCCCCGGCAGGTCTCGTACACCAAGTCCTCGGGCACCGGCGACGACGACCGGACCCTCCGTACCGTCGAGACCCGGACCACCTACGAGACGACCCATGGGCTGCCGACGCACATCGAGTCCCTCGGCGACACCGGCAGGGACGGCGACGAGTCCTGCACCTTCGTCGAGTACCTCCACCACCTCGACAAGAACCTCATCGGCCTGACCAAGCAGACCCGTAGCAGCCCCACGACCTGCGCCGCCGCCACCTTCGACGACCTGAAAACGCTGAGCGCCGCAGGCCGCGTCGGCTACGACGGCCAGGCCTACGGCGTGGCCCTCGGCAGCACCACCCGAGGGCTCGCCACCCAGACCTGGTCGCTGAAGGCCGACGGATCCGGCTTCCAGAACGACGGCACCACCACCTTCGACGGCATCGGCCGCGTCCTCACGCGCACCGATCCCGACGGCAAGACGTCGATAATCACCTACGCTCCTGCGGTCGGCCAGGCGTACTCGGTCACCGAGGAGAACTCGCTGGGGCACAGGCAGGTCCGGGAGCTGGACCCGGGCCGCGCCGTCACCCTCAAGACCACCGACCTCAACGGCCGCGTCAGCGAGGCAAAGTACGACGCGCTGGGCCGCCTCGTCGAGGCCTGGGGCCCCGGCCGCACCCCGTCCACCACGGCCGTCCCGGACTTCCGGGCCGAGTACGCGACCCCCGTCGGCAAGCCGCCGTACATCACCACCTTCAGTCGGGGGCACGAGAACCGGATCCAGACCTCCGTCACCCTCTACGACGGTCTGGGCCGTGAGCGGCAGACCCAGGAGGAAGCCACCGGCGGAGGCCGGCTGATCACCGACACGCTGTACAACAGCTCCGGCGAGGTGCGGCAGACCAACAACGCCTACTTCGCCGAGGGGTCACCCATCGGCCAGCTGTTCACGCCGCTCGCGGGCACGGCCGTGCCCAACGCCACCCGCTACACCTACGACGGCCTCGGCCGCGTGGTCCAGGAGACGCCCGTCCTGCGTGACGTCGCCATGCCGTCGCGCGCCACCAGCTACACGTACGGCGCCGACCACTCCACGGTGATCAACCCGGCGGGTGCGGTCTCCTACCGGATGTACACGGATGCCCTGGGTCGCACCACCCGTGTGGACACCTTCACCAACGCCGCCCACACCGCTTTCACCTCGATGCGGTACGAGTACGACCAGCGCGGCCAGATGGTGAAGGCCACCCACTCCGCCGACCCGACCCGTCCGTGGACCTGGACCTACGACCAGCGCGGCCGGATGGCCACGGCCACCGATCCGGACACCGGCACCACCCGCACCACGTACGACCACCGGGACCGGCAACTGACCGTCACCAACGCCCGTGACGTCACGGTCTGGAACGGCTACGACGAGCTGTCCCGCCCGACGCAGCAGCGGCTCGGCGACAGCGGCGGGACGCTGCTGGCCGAGTACACCTACGACTCGGTCGCCGGCGGCAAGGGCCTGCCCGCGAGCGCGACCCGATACACCGACGGCCTGCCGTACACACAGACCATCGGCGGCTACACCGACGACTACCAGCCCACGTCCACCACCCTCACGCTGCCGCAGTCCGTCGCCGACACCTGGGGCCTCCGGACCTCCTACCAGTACGACTACACCTACACCGACACTGGTCTGCAGGAGTCGGCCACGCTGCCCGCAGTCGGCAGCTTCCCGGCCGAGAAGATCCTGGTCCGCTACACGAAGGACGGTCTGCCGCTGTCCGTCTCCGGCAACGGCTGGTACGGATCCGAGACCGTCTACTCGCCGTACGGGCAGGTGTTGCGCTCCACGCTCGGCGCGCAGCCGTACCGGGTGTGGACCATGGCCTCGTACGACGACGCCAGCGGCGCCCTCACCGACCAGCAGGTCTACCGCGAGCAGAAGAACGATCCGTCCGTCGGCGGCGCCAACCTCGTCTCGCACCGCTCCTATTGGTACGACGACGCGGGCAACATCCTTGCGATCCAGGAACGTGCCACCGCCATCGCCGAACGGCAGTGCTTCCAGCACTCGCTCGGTCGGCTGAAGACGGCTTGGACGGCCAAGAACCAGGCGTCGTGCGCCCCGGGCCCGGTCAACACGGACGGCACCCTCAACGTGGCGTCCGGCACCGACGAGTCGAGTTACTGGCAGGAGTACGAGTACGACCTGCTCGGCAACCGCACGCAGCTGGTGGAGAAGAAGAACCTGGATGGCGTCACCACCAAGGACGCGACCACCACCTACGCCTATGGCAAGGACGACGGCAGCCAGCCCCGCACCCTCACCAAGGTGACCAAGACCTACACCACCCCGGCGAACGCCGAGGTCACCGCCGTGGCGACGCGGCTGTACGAGCTGACCGGCGAGACGAAGTCCGTCACGTCCAACACCGGCAGCCAGCAGGAACTGTCCTGGACCCACGACGGCCAGATCGACCGGATCACCGGCCAGGGCGGCAAGGGCCGGACCGCGTACGTCGGCCACGCGAACAAGTGCCTGGACGTCCACGGCGACCTGGCGAAGGCCAACCAGCCGATCCACCTCTACACGTGCAACGGCACGAACGCCCAGAGATTCAACTTCACCCCGACCGAGATCACCAACGACGACCCGAACCTGGGCAGCCTCTCCCCGTACGACAAGTGGTGCGTCCAGCCGACGGCCAACACGGCCGGGTCGCCGCTGCAACTGCAGGCCTGTGACGATTCGGCGACCGGGCAGCGCCTGGAGCGCACCTCCACGAACCAGCTCAAGCACACCGCCTCCGGCTTGTGCCTCGCCGTCAAGGACGCGGCCACGGCCGACGGCACCCCGATCGTGCTGGCCACCTGCGACGGCGCGGCCCCGGCGCAGCAGTGGGACGCGCAGGACGAGACCCGCCACATCTACGGCCCCGGCGGCAGCCGGCTCCTGACGATCCAGGGACGGCAGGCCACCCTCAACCTGGGCGAGTCCCAGGTCACCGTCCAGAAGGGCGGGGCGCTGGTCAACACCCAGCGTTCGTACGCCGCCCCGGGCGGCGCGGTGATGCGCTACGCGCACAGCACCTCTTCTCCCAACCTCGTCGCCCTCGCCGGCGACCACCAGGGCAGCCCGTACCTCGAGATCGCCCTCCACGGCACGATGCCGACCCGGGTCCGCAAGCAGGATCCGTTCGGCAACCAGCGCGGTGCCGCGTCCCAGGCCGCCGGCATGCAGACCAACGCCGGGTTCCTCGGCGCGGTCCGGGACGACGCCTCCGGTTACACCCCGCTCGGGGCGCGCCTCTACGACCCGGAGGTCGGGCGATTCCTCTCCGCCGACCCGGTCCTGGACCTGGCGGACCCGGCGCAGTCCAACGGGTACACGTACGCGCACAACAACCCGGTGACGCACTCGGACCCCAGCGGCCTGTCGATCTCGCTGACCGCATCGGAGACGGCAGCGGCCCTGGCTGGCGCGGGCCTGTCGCCGGCCATGGTGGCCCAGGCGCAGGCCAACATGGGGCGCTCACTCCTGTCGGTGATCCTCGACTCTGCCTGGTACGTGCTGAAGGAGTTCATCGGCATCAACGACGCCATGAACTGCTTCGGCGGCGACATGTGGGCGTGCGGCAGCCTCATCATCGGAGCGATCCCGTGGACCAAGGTCGCCAAGATCCCGGCCGTGCTCAGGGCCGTCGACCGGACGATCTCCGCCATCAAGGCGTGGCAGGCGGCGAAGAAGGCCGCCGAGTCCGTGCTGGCTGCCGCCCGCGCGGCGGAGGCCGCGGCGCTCAACGCCAAGAAGCTCGCCATCGAGCGGGCGAAGAAGGCCGCGCAGGCGGCGAAGAAGAAGGCCGCCGAGAAGGTCAACACGACCAGTAACAAGGCGACCAACGCGACGAAGAAGACCGGCAACCCGGTCCAGAAACAGGCCCAGTCCAAGTCCAACCCGAGGGGCTCCTCCGTCAGCTCTGGTGGTAGCGGCAAGGGAAGCTCCAAGCCCGGCGGCTCCTCGGGGAGTTCCGCACGCAGTAACGGCGGTTCCAGCGGTGGTGGCGGCGCCGGCAGGGCGGACGACGGCTCCTGCCTGACCAACAGTTTTGTCCCGGGCACCAAGGTGCTCATGGCGGACGGCTCCACCAAGCCGATCGAGGACGTCAAACCGGGCGACAAGGTCCAGGCCACCGACCCCGAGACGGGCCGGACCGAGGTGGAGACGGTCACCGCGACCATCAAGGGTGATGGTGTCAAACACCTGGTGAAGGTCACCATCGACACCGATGGCGAGCGCGGCTCGAACACGGCCGAAGTCACCGCCACCGACGGTCACCCGTTCTGGGTGCCGGAACTGGGCGAGTGGATCGACGCCACCGACCTGCGATCTGGCCAGTGGTTGCAGACCAGCGCCGGCACTTACGTCCAGATTACGGCGATCCTTCGCTGGAGCGTCCCGCAGGCCATCGTCCACAACCTCACCATCGCCAACATCCACACGTACTATGTGCTGGCGGGGGCCACGCCGGTCCTGGTTCACAACTGCACTGAAACCTTCTATCGAGCGATGAGTGAGAAGGAATTCAATCAGCTGGGCCCCAATGGTGAGATCACTGTCAAGGGTACGGAGAATTTCGTCACGCAGTCCCGGGAGTACCTTGAAGGCCTGAGGTATAGGACGGCACGCAAGGGAGGCAGGAATGCCGAAAAGTATACTGTCCTGGTTCGCTATGAAATGTCCTCGGGCACTCGTGATGCATTGATCTCGGCAGGTAAACCCGGGGCGGAGATTGGTAAGGATCCGAATTATGTGCATCTGAAATTGGAGCGCGAGGCTGATACATTCGGCCTAAGGCCCGGGTCGGTCGGAGTGTTCAACTCAAGGATTGTCGGATTCCAGAGGATGCGTGACTGGTGACCCTGCCACAAAGCGGAAGATCTCAAGCTGATCTAGTGGAATCGCTTGTGAATGGGTTTGTCACGGAACGGGATGCCAGGTCCATCGCAGAGTTGCATCCTGGGCTCTGTGGCAAGATCGTTCCCTGGATTCGCGAAGCGGCACACGCGGGAAACTGGAGCAGGGTTGGGAAGTTTGCCAACTTGGCTGCTCCTCTCCGGGTGGCAGGCTTGGGTGAAGTTCTTCAGGAGATTCTTGTTCAAGATGCTGCGGGGCTGAATAAAGAGGATCTCGTGGACATTTTGGGCGAGATTCGGGAAGCGGATGCGGTTACCTGCCTATTTCGGGTGGCGGAACGTTCGGTTAGTAAGGATGCTCCGGCGTACTGGCTGTGTCAGAAGGTCATCTCCTCTTTGGGGGAGATTGGCACGCCGGAGGCGCTTGATCACATTCGCCAGATGGCGGCCCAGTCATGGCCCGACGCTGTCCGGTGGCATGCAGCCGTCGAGTTGGGGATCGAAGGGGAACTTGGGTTTGACGAACGCGAAATGTTGGGGTAGTTCGCATCTCGGTGCCGTTCCGTTCCTCGACGGCACCTTAACCCGATCGACCGTCTCGCCCCTGGCCGAAAGTCGGACAGGGTGTGCGATTCGGTGCGGCGGCTAGGCTGTTCTGAGCAGAATGTCCCGCTGAGGGGGGTGAGCCGGGATCTCCTAGGCAGCTTTCGCGCCCGAGCTGGCACCGCAGCAAGCCGAACCCGCGCCGCAGCCCACCGAGCCGTCGTTCGACGTGTCGCGGTGGCACGATGACCCGTGGACCGCCCAGTTCGCCCTCGACCTGTTGCCGGAGACCAACGGCCCCAAGGTTGAGGTCCTGAGCGGAAGCGTGATCGTCGGCGTGCCGTTCTTCCTCCGCGTCGACCTGCGAAATCGCGTGCCCACCATCGCGCTGTTCGAGCTGGTGGAAGGGAACTACCGGCCGGTGGCAGCAGCCGCCGCCGGCACCCGCTTCGTGATGAGGGAACCGTTCGAGTTCTCCATCGACCCGGCCGAGCTACTCGGCGAGGAGGCGCCGCCGGAGGAACAGGCCGACGCGGAGGGCTGAGGCTCCCAGCGGAGGCGCAGGGATGGTGGGGAAGAATGACCCGGTGACCTCCCCACGCGATCTTGTTCTGCTCGGCTCCACCGGCTCGATCGGCACACAGGCCGTCGACATCGTGCGGCGCAACCCGGACCGGTTCCGGGTGGTCGCGCTCGGCGCCGGCGGCGGCAACGTCGAGCTGCTCGCCGCCCAGGCCCTCGAACTCGGCGTCGAGGCGGTGGGCGTGGCGAAGGCGTCCGCCGCGCAGGACCTCCAACTCGCCTTCTACGCCGAGGCGAGCCGGCGCGGCTGGGCCACCGGCGACTTCAGGCTTCCCAAGATCGTGGCCGGCCCGGACGCGATGACCGAGCTGGCGCAGTGGCCCTGCGACATCGTGCTCAACGGGGTGGTCGGCTCCCTCGGGCTCGCGCCGACCCTGGCCGCGCTGCGCGCCGGGCGTACGCTCGCGCTGGCCAACAAGGAGTCCCTCGTCGCCGGCGGCTCCCTCGTCAAGGCGGCGGTGACCCGGCCGGAGCAGATCGTCCCCGTCGACTCGGAGCACTCGGCGCTGGCCCAGTGCCTGCGCGGCGGCGCCCGGGGCGAGGTACGCCGGCTGGTCGTCACCGCCAGCGGCGGCCCGTTCCGGGGCCGGCGGCGCGACGAGCTGACCGCGGTCACGCCCGAGCAGGCGCTGGCGCACCCGACCTGGAACATGGGGCCGGTCGTCACGATCAACTCCGCCACGATGGTCAACAAGGCGCTGGAGGTGATCGAGGCGCACGAGCTGTTCGACGTGCCGTACGCCGACATCACCGTGATGGTGCACCCGCAGTCGGTGATCCACTCGATGGTCGAGTTCGTGGACGGGTCCACCCTCGCCCAGGCCAGCCCGCCCGACATGCGGCTGCCGATCGCGCTCGGCATCGGCTGGCCGGACCGGGTGGCCGCCGCCGCCGCCGCGGTCGACTGGACGACGGCGCACACCTGGGAGTTCGCGCCGCTGGACGACGAGGCGTTCCCGGCGGTCGCGCTGGCCAAGGCCGCCGGCGAGGCCGGGCGCTGCCGGCCGGCGATCTACAACGCGGCCAACGAGGAGTGCGTCGCCGCGTTCGTGGCCGGCCGGCTGCCCTTCCTCGGCATCGTCGACACCCTCCAGCGGGTGTTGGAGGACGCTCCCGACTTCGACGAACCAGGTACCGTCGAGGACGTGCTCGCGGCGGAGTCGTGGGCCCGCGCGCACGCGCAGGAGATCATCATCGCGGGTTCGGTGGAAGGAGCTTGATGGCGTACCTGCTCGGGGTGGTGCTCTTCGCCCTCGCGATCCTCATCTCGGTGAGCCTGCACGAGGCGGGACACATGCTCACCGCCAAGGCCTTCGGCATGAAGGTCACCCGCTACTTCGTCGGCTTCGGCCCCACGCTCTGGTCGTTCAAACGGGGCGAGACGGAGTACGGCATCAAGGGCATCCCGCTCGGCGGCTTCTGCAAGATCGTCGGCATGACCCCGCAGGACGACGACGTCGACCCGGCGGACGAGCCGCGTGCGATGTGGCGCTACCCGGTGTGGAAGCGGACGATCGTGATGTCCGCGGGCTCCATCACCCACTTCGCCCTCGCCCTGGTCACCCTCTGGGTGATCGCGGTCACCGCCGGCCTGCCCAACCCGGACTTCCCGAGCACCGAGGCCGAGATCCGCAAGGAGCCGGCGGTCATCCAGCTGTCCGACTGCGTGGTGCCGGAGAACACCCTGCGGGCGTGCACGACCGCCGACCCCGCCAGCCCCGCCGCCCAGGCGCAGCTGCGCGACGGCGACCGGATCACCGCGATCAACGGCACCCCGATCAACGACTACGGCCAGCTGCTGACCACCCTGCGCGCCCTCAAGCCGGGCGACACGACGCAGATCGCGTACGTCCGGGACGGCCAGCCGGGCACGGCCAGCGCGGTGCTCGCGCAGACCCAGCGCCCGCCGCTGGACGACCCGAAGGGTCAGGTCGCCACGGTCGCCGCGCTCGGCGTCGGCCTCGTGCCCAGCACCCCGACCCGGGTCACGTACGGGCCGGTCGGCGCGTTCGGCGCGACCGCCGACTTCACCGGCGACATGGCCGTCAACACCTTCGAGGCGATGAAGCGCATCCCGCAGAAGGTCCCGGCCCTGTGGACGGCGATCACCGGCGGCGAGCGGGACATGGACACCCCGATCAGCGTGGTCGGCGCGAGCCGGCTCGGCGGCGAGGCGGTGGAGAACAACGCCTGGCTGCTGTTCTTCATGCTGTTCGTCTCGCTGAACTTCTTCATCGGCGTGTTCAACCTGCTGCCCCTGCTGCCGTTGGACGGCGGGCACATCGCCATCGCCTGGTTCGAGCGGGCCCGTTCCTGGGTCTACGCCCGGATCGGGCGCGCCGACCCCGGCCGCGTCGACTACCTCAAGCTCATGCCCCTCACGTACGCGATGATCCTGATCGGTGGCGCGTTCACGCTGCTGACCATCACCGCGGACGTCGTCAACCCGATCACGCTCTTCTCAAGGTGAGTGCCTGAAGTGACCGCTGTCAGTCTCGGCATCCCGGCCGTGCCGCCTCCGCCGCTCGCCCCGCGCCGGGCCAGCCGCCAGATCATGGTCGGCTCCGTGCCGGTCGGTGGGGGCGCGCCGGTATCCGTGCAGTCGATGACCACCACCCTCACGTCCGACGTCAACGCCACCCTCCAGCAGATCGCCGAGCTGACGGCGTCCGGCTGCCAGATCGTCCGGGTCGCGGTGCCCAGCCAGGACGACGTGGAGGCGCTGCCGGCGATCGCGAAGAAGTCGCAGATCCCGGTCATCGCCGACATCCACTTCCAGCCGAAGTACGTCTTCGCCGCGATCGACGCGGGCTGCGCGGCGGTCCGGGTGAACCCGGGCAACATCCGGCAGTTCGACGACAAGGTCAAGGAGATCGCCAAGGCGGCCGGTGACGCGGGCGTGCCGATCCGGATCGGCGTGAACGCCGGCTCGCTGGACAAGCGGCTGCTGGCCAAGTACGGCAAGGCCACCGCCGAGGCGCTGGTCGAGTCGGCGCTGTGGGAGTGCTCGCTGTTCGAGGAGCACGGCTTCCGCGACATCAAGATCTCGGTGAAGCACAACGACCCGGTGGTGATGGTCCGGGCCTACCGCCAGCTCGCCGAGCAGTGCGACTACCCGCTGCACCTGGGCGTCACCGAGGCCGGCCCGGCGTTCCAGGGCACGATCAAGTCGGCGGTCGCCTTCGGCGCGCTGCTGGCCGAGGGGATCGGCGACACCATCCGGGTCTCGCTGTCGGCCCCGCCGGTGGAGGAGATCAAGGTCGGCGCCGCCATCCTGGAGTCGCTCGGGCTGCGCGAGCGCGGCCTGGAGATCGTCTCCTGCCCGTCCTGCGGGCGGGCGCAGGTCGACGTCTACAAGCTCGCCGAGGAGGTCACCGCCGGCCTGGAGGGGCTGCCGGTGCCGCTGCGGGTCGCCGTGATGGGCTGCGTCGTGAACGGCCCGGGCGAGGCCCGCGAGGCCGACCTGGGCGTGGCCTCCGGCAACGGCAAGGGCCAGATCTTCGTCAAGGGCAAGGTCGTCAAGACCGTGCCCGAGGCGCAGATCGTGGAGACGCTGATCGAGGAGGCGCTGCGCATCGCCGACGAGATGGGCGCCGAACTGCCGGAGGAGCTGCGCGGCCTGCTGCCGGGCGCCACCGTCTCCGTGCACTGACCCACCGCGCCGTCGCGCACCGGTCCCACCGCCACCCGGCGGTCGGGGCCGGTGCGCTTTTTCACGTGGTACGCCGGCACCCGTTTACCAAACCGTACGTACGTCTTGCTAGGGTGTGGGCGTGCGGCTGCTTCCTGAACCGGGCCCGGCCCGGACCCTCACCCTCGGCACCCTCGTGCGGACCGTCGGGCGCGGCCTCTGGCTGGTGGCCAGCGCGCTCTTCCTCACCCGCTCGGTCGGCCTCACCGTCACCGAGGTCGGCGTGGGGCTGACCGTCTCGGCCCTGGTCGGCCTGCTGGCCAGCGCGCCGACCGGCTACCTGGCCGACCGGCTCGGGCCCCGGGGCACCCAGGTCGCCGCGCTGGTCGCCGGGGGCGCGCTGACCGCCGCCCTGGTGACCGTCCAGTCGTTCGCCGCGTTCCTCGCCGTCGGTGCGGCCACCGCCCTGGCCGACGCCGCCGACCGGGGCGCCCGAGGCGCGCTCATCGCCGGTTGCGTCCCCGCCGACCAGCGGGTCCGCACCCGCGCCTACCTGCGCGCCACCACCAACGTCGGGATCTCGGTGGGCGCCGTGCTCGCCGGCTTCGCGCTCGCCGCCGACACCCGGGCGGCGTACGTGGCGCTGATCCTCACCGCCGCGACGACGTACCTGCTCGCCGCCGCCGTCTTCACCCGGCTGCCGGCCATCGCTCCCGCGCCCGCTCCCACGCAGGGCCCCCGGCTGGTCGCGCTGCGGGACCGCCCGTTCCTGGCGTTCACCGTGCTCGACGGCCTGATGTCGATGCACTTCGGGCTGCTCAACATCGCCCTGCCGCTGTGGATCGTCGGGCACACCCGGGCGCCGGCCTGGGTGATCTCCGGGCTGATGCTGGTCAACACCATGGTGGTGGTGCTCTTCCAGGTCCGCGCCGCACGGGGCACCGAGAGCCTCGCCGGGGCGGCCCGGGCGTCGCGGCGCGCGGGGCTCGCCATCGCCGCCGCCTGCGTCCTCTTCGCCGCCAGCGGCGGTCTGCCGACGGTCGCCGCCGTCGCGCTGCTGGTCGCCGGCGCGCTCGCGCACGTCGTGGGGGAGCTGTGGCACTCCGCCGCCGGCTGGGGGATCTCCTTCGGGCTCGCGCCCGAGCACGCCCACGGGCAGTATCAGGGGGCGTACAGCATGGGTTTCGAGCTGGGCCGGATGATCGCGCCGGTGGTGGTGACCACGTTGGCCGTCGGGTGGGGCGTGCCCGGCTGGTTGTTGCTCGGTGGGCTGTTCCTGCTGCTCGGTGCCCTGGTGCCCGGAGTGGTCGGCTGGGCCGCCCGCAACCGGGGCGCCACGCCCGCGCCGCGACCGGTCCCGGTGCCGTAGTCCCTCTCGCCACTCGACCGGCGCGGCGGGGGGCGGATCTGGCAGGCTGGTATCCGTGCTGACGGTGCCGGTACGGCAACTCGGGGAGTCGGAGCGCCGCGCTGTCGAGCGGCTGCTCGATCTCGACCCGTTCGCGGGCGCGCAGGTCGCGGAGCGGATCGCCGCGCGCGGCCTGGCCTGGTGGCGCGCCGAGGGCCGGGTGCTGGGCTACGGCACCCGCCGCCACCTGGAGTCCGTCTGCTGGCTGGGCGGCAACCTCACCCCCGTCCTCGCCACCGAGCCGGCCGTCGCCGCCTACGCCGACCTGCTCGCCGGCGAGGAGCGGCTCTGCTCGTCGATCGTGGGCCGGGCCGACGCCGTGCTCGGCCTCTGGGACCGGCTCTCCGGCGTCTGGGGGCCGGCCCGGGACGTACGCCCCAACCAGCCGTTGCTGGCCACCGACGCGCTGCCGGCGCTGCGGGCGGACCCGGAGGTGCGGCTGGTGCGCGGTGGGGAGATCGACCGGCTCTTCCCGGCGGCGGTGGCCATGTACACCGAGGAGGTGGGCGTCTCGCCGCTCGCCGACGACGGCGGGCGCGGCTACCGGCGGCGGGTCACCGAACTGGTCCGGGCCGGGCGGGCGTACGCGCGGTTCGTCGACGGTCAGGTGGTGTTCAAGGCCGAGCTGGCGGTGGTGACCCGCCGGACCGCCCAGGTGCAGGGGGTCTGGGTGGCCCCCGAGTGGCGGGGCAGGGGCATCGCGACGGCGGCGATGGCGGCCGTGGTGCGCGACGCGCTGCTGCGGGTCGCCCCGACCGTGAGCCTCTATGTCAACGACTTCAACCTGCCGGCCCGGCGGGTCTACGAGCGCTGCGGCTTCCGCCCGGTCGGCACGCTCGCCACCGTGCTCTTCTGAACGCTCCCGGGCATGGCCCGGATCACCCCGGCGAGGAGTGCCGAACCGGACGGTCGGGGCTAGGCTGGGCATGTTTTTGCACTGACCAGTCAGTTCAAGAAGGTGGGCCGGGTCGGATGGTGGTCGTCGAAGCGCGCGGGCTGGGGTTGCGTACCCGGCGGGGGTGGGTGTTCCGGGACGTCGACCTGACCGCCGCCGCGGGCGAACTACACGCGGTGACCGGCCCGCCCGGCAGCGGACGCACCTCGCTGCTGCTCGCCCTGGCGGGCCGCTTCCCGACCAGCGAGGGACGGCTGACCCGGCACGGCCCCGCCGCGCTGGGGCAGGTCGCCGGCGTGCACGAGCCCGACCCCGCGCTGACCGTCGCCGAGCATGTCCGGGAGCGGCTGCTGCTGCTCGGGCCGGTGCCCCGCCGCCGGCGGCAGCTGGTGCCGGTCGCCGCGCTGCGGGCGCGCCGGGCGTACCGGCGGGACGCCTTCGCCGCCGCGATCGCCGGGGCCGGGTTCACCGGGGAGGCGCCCTTCGACCCGGACACCCGGGGGCGCGACCTCACCCCGCTGGAACGGCAGGTGCTCGGCCTGGTCCTGGCCACCCTGGGCGGGCCCCGGCTGATCGTCGCCGACGACGTGGACGCCGGTTGCGACGCCCCGGAACGCGCCCGGCTCTGGGCGACGCTCGCCCGCCTGGCCGACCAGGGCTACGCGGTGGTTGCCAGCGCCCGCGCGGTCGAGGCGGACAGTCCCGCGATCGTGCACCGCCTCGGTGACCCGCCGGCCGCGCCGTCACCCCCCGACGAGGCGGCGGCCGGGTCGCCCGAGGCGGCTGGGCCGTCCGAGGCGGCTGGGCCGTCCGAGGCGGCTGGGCCGTCCGAGGCGGCTGGATCGTCCGAGGTGGCGGCCGGATCGTCCACCGCCGCTGGTCCGGGAGACGAGACCGATCCGACCGAGACCGTCGAGGTGGCCCGATGAGCGTCTTCCGACTCGCCCGGTTCGAGCTGCGCCGGCTGACCCGGGGCCGGCTGCCCCGCGCCGCGCTCGCCGTGCTCACCGTCGTCCCGCTGCTCTACGGGGCGCTCTACCTCTACGCCTTCTGGGACCCGTACGCCAAGCTGGACCGCATCCCGGTGGCGCTGGTCAACGCCGACCGCCCCGCCACCGCGAGTGACGGCACGGTCGTGCACGCGGGGCAGGACCTCGCCGACGAGCTGCTCGACCGGCGGGTCTTCGGCTGGCACGTCACCGACGCCGGGGACGCCGCCGCCGGCCTGCGCAGCGGTCGCTACCACCTGGTCTTCGCGATCCCGGAGGACTTCTCCGCCAGCCTGGCGGACAGCCCGGAGCCCGACCGGCCCGCCCGGCGGGGGGAGCTGCGGGTGGTCAACGACGACGCCACCAACTACCTCTCCGGGCTGCTGGCCCGCACGGCGTTCAGCGAGATCCGGGCCGCCGCCGCGCAAAGCGCCGCCGGGAACTACTTCGAGAAGATGCTCGTGGGCTTCACCGACGCCAAGGCCGAGACCGGCCGGGCGGCCGACGGAGCCGCGAAGCTCGCCGACGGGCTCGACTCCTCCACCACCGGGGCGGACAGGGTAGCCGACGGGCTGGGCACGTCGCGGGACGGCGCGGGCCAGATCGCGGACGGGCTGGACGCGTCCGCGACCGGGGCGGGCAGCCTCTCGGCGGGACTCGACAAGACCGCGAAGGGCGCCGACGAACTCGCCGCCGGGCTCGGCGAACTGCGTACCGGGGCGGTGCAGCTCGCCGACGGCACCGCCCGCGCCGCGACGCAGACCCGCGCGGTGGCGGACAGGGTCAACGGCGCTGCCGGCCGGGTCGAGCCGGTGCTGAGGGAGAACGCGAAGCGGATCGAGGAGTCGGCCACGGCGATCGCCGAGGGGGCGCAGGCGCTCGCCGACGGGCTGGACGCCCTGCCCCGGCGGGCACAGGAGGCGGTCAGCCAGGCCGAGCAGGTCCGCGACCGGCTCGACGCGCTGGTCGCCGCGCACCCCGAACTCGCCGACGATCCCAGCGTGGTGGCCGCCCGTACGGCCGCGAAGGCCACCGTCGAGGCGGCCCGCGCCGTGGCCGGCACGCTGGACGACGCCGACCTGACCGCTCTGGAGAACCGGATGACCAGGGTCGCCGCCACCGCCCGGGAGATCGCCGCCGGGGCGCCCCACCTGGCCGACGACGTCGCCGCCGCCCAGGCCAAGGTCAACGAGCTGGCCACCGGGCTGGGCACCCTCGCCGAGGGCAGCGCCAAGCTGCGCGACGGCCTCGGCACGGCGGCCACCGGTGCCGGCGAGCTGCGCGGCGGGCTGTTCCGGCTGGCCACCGGCGCCCGGGAACTCGACGGCGGCCTGCACCGGCTCAGCACCGGTGGCGAGCGGCTCGCCGACGGCCTCACCCGGCTGGAGAGCGGCGCGGGCGACCTCGCGGCCGGCCTGACCCGGCTGGGCGGCGGCGCCGGCGACCTGGCCGACGGCCTCGCCGAGGGGGAGGAGAAGATTCCCGGGTACGCCGACGCGGAGGCCCGCGCCACCGTCCTCGGCGACCCGGTCTCGCTGGACCGCACCGCCCGCAACGCCGCCGGCGCGTACGGCGTGGGCTTCGCCCCGTACTTCCTCGGGCTGGCCCTCTGGGTCGGCGCGATGATCACGTACATGCTGTTGCGGCCGGTCAACCGGCGGCACGTGATGTCCGGCGCGCCCGCCTGGCGGGTGGCGCTGGCGGGCTGGCTGCCCGCCGCGGCGATCGGGCTGGCCCAGGCCGGGGTGCTCTTCGCGGTGGTGACCCTCGCGCTCGACCTCGACCCGGCGCGCCCGGCGGCCACCCTCGGCCTGCTCGCGCTGGCCGCGCTCTCCTTCACCGCGATCGTGCAGTGGCTCGGCGCGCTGCTCGGGCCCGCCGGCCGGCTCGCCGCGCTGGCCCTGCTGATGCTCCAGCTCACCTCGTCCGGCGGCACCTATCCGGTGCAGACCTCACCGGGCTTCTTCCAGGCGATCCACCCCTGGCTGCCGATGACCTACGTGGTCACGGCCCTGCGGCACACCGTCAACGGCGGATCGGTTGGGCCGGTCGGCACGGGGGCGCTGGTGCTGGCCGGCTTCGGCGCGGCGGCGCTCGCGCTCACCGTGGTCACCGCCCGCCGGGCGCGCCGCCTGACCCCGGCCACGCTGCACCCCGAGCTGTCCATGTGAGGATGCTGACGGGCCGGAGGTGCGGACGGGGAGGGCCAGTGACGGACGGACGGTCGCGGCGGCGGGAGGACACCCGCCAGCGCCTCTTCGAGGCGGCCGTGGAGCTCATCGCCGAACAGGGCTTCTCGGCGACCACCGTGGACGACATCGCGGCCCGCGCCGGGGTGGCCAAGGGCACCGTCTACTACAACTTCGAGTCCAAGACGGTGCTCTTCGAGGAGCTGCTCCGGCACGGGATCGGCCTGCTCACCGCCGAGTTCCGGGCCGCCGTGGCCGGGCTGCCGCCGCGCGAGGCGCTGGCCGCGCTGGTGCGCGCCGAACTGGAGTACATCCGGCGGTACCGGGCCTTCGCGCAGCTCCTGCTCTCGGAGATGTGGCGGACGAACCGGGAGTGGCAGCAGACGCTGCGGCTGCTGCGCGGCGAGGCGATCGAGGTGATCGCCGAGACGGTCCGGGCCGGGGTGGCCGTCGGCGACCTGCCCGCGGACCTGGACGTGCGGACCGCCTCGTCCGCGCTGTTCGGCGTCGGGCTGGTGGTGGCGGTGGACTGGCTGGTGTTCCAGCCGGACCGGCCGATCGAGGACGTCGAGGAGGCGCTGCTCGGCATCGTCCGCCGGGTCGCCCGGACCTGACCCGGCCGCCCCCGCCCCGCGCCCCGGGCGGGCCGTAAATGCGTTGAACCGGACACCCCCACCGAGCAGGCTGGACGTCTCCCCACCGCCTTCCCGAAGGGACTCCGATGCGTCTGCTCCGGGACCTGTGGGTCACCTCGCCCCGCCGCATGGCGGTCGTGACCTGCCTGATCGTGTTCGGCGCCGGCGGTCAGGCCGCCGCCGCCGCGCTGGCCGGTCCCGTCCTGGTGCACCGCTCCGCCGGGTTCTTCGCGCTGCTGGCGGTGGCGCTGGTCGCCGCCGTGCTCACCGACCTCGTGGTCAGCCTGCTGATGGCCGGGCTGACCGCCGACTGGTCCGCCGACGTGCGCCGCCGGCTGTGTCGGGTGGCGTTCGGGCAGGACCTGCCGACCCTGGAGACCACTCCGGTCGGCGAGCTGCTCGACCGCATCGACGGCGACGTCTACCAGGTCGCCGCCGCGGTGCGCAACCAGGGCGTACGGATCGCGCAGGCGCTGACGACGGGCCTGCTCTCGACGGTCGTCGCCCTCGCGGTCTGGTGGCCGGCCGGTGTCGGGATGCTGCTGCTCACGGTGCTGCTCGCGGTCGGCCTGCGCCGGCCCACCGCGCGGATCGCCCCGGCCCGGATGGCGGAGGAGGAGGCGTGGTCCGACCTCGCCGCCGTGATGGAGGAGGCCGTCCACGGCCAGGACGACGTGCGGACCAGCCTGGCCCGGCCGTACGTGCTGCGCCTCTACGCCCGGCGGGCGGCCGAGGTGCTCGACCGGGGCGTCCGCGTGTGGCGGATGTCGGCCCGGGTCACCACGGTGGCCGCCGGCGCCACCCTGGCCGGGATCGCCGCGGTGGTGCTCGGCGGCGCTTGGGCGCTGGTCGCCGGCCGGGTCGACGGCGCCCGGCTCACCGCCGTCTGGCTGCTCGCGATCGGGTTCGGCATGACCGTCGAGCACGTCAGCCGGATGGTCCCCGAGCTCCAGTACGCCCTCGGCGCGTGGGGCCGGGTGCAACTGCTGGCGAACTCCCCGCAGGAGCCCGTGGGCGGGGCCGCCCCGACCGAGGGCGACCTGCTGGTCCGCGGCCTCACCTTCCGCTACCCGAGCGCCGAGCCGGACGGCGGGCGCGGCCCCGCGCTGCGCGACGTCCACCTGACCTTCGCCCGTGGCCGCTCGTACGCCCTCGTCGGCCGGACCGGCTCCGGCAAGTCCACCCTGGCGAAGATCCTCACCCGGGCCGTCGACGTGCCGCCGGGGACGGTCTTCCTGGCCGGCCGCGACGTGCGCGACCTCGACGTCGAGCAGCTGCGCCGGTGGATCGCCGTGGTGCCCCAGCGCACGGAGATCCTCGCCGGCACCCTCGCCGAGAACGTCGCGCTGTTCGAGCCGGAACTGCGCGACGCCGCCGCCCGGGCGCTGCACGAGCTGGGCCTGGCGGGCTGGATCGCCGAGCTGCCCGACGGCCTGGAGACCCGGCTCGGCGAGGGTGGGCACGTGCTCTCGGCGGGGCAGGAGCAACTTGTCGCCTTCGCCCGGATCCTGGTGCGCGACCCGCACGTGGTGATCCTCGACGAGGCCACCGCCCGTCTCGACCCGGTCACCGAGGCGCGGGTGCAACAGGCCACCGAGCGGCTGCTGCGCGACCGGATCGGCATCGTCATCGCGCACCGCCTCTCGTCCGTACGCCGCTGCGACGAGGTGGTGGTGATGGCCGACGGGGCGGTGGTCGAGGCGGGCCCGCTGCGGGAGTCGGCCCGCTTCGCCGACCTGCTCGCCAGCAGCCACGCCACCGCGTACGCGCACGCGGGATCGGGGGCCCGGTCCGGCGGGGTGGACCTGCTGCCCGGCCCGCCGGACCCGTGGCCGCCCGCCGGCCCCGACGCGGTGGAGCCGGCGGTCGGGCGGCCGGCCGCGCCCGACGGTGACCCGACGCCGGCGGCACCGGTGGAGCCCGAGGCGACGGTCCCGGCGCCGCCCCGGGGGCTGCGGGGCCTGCGCGGGCTGCGGGAGGTCCTGCGGCTGTGCGTCAACGACGCCCGGTACGGGCTGGCCTCGCTCGCGATGTTCGTGCTGCTGGTGGTCCTCGGGATGGACGGGCCGGTGCTGCCCTGGCTCTGGGCCGACCTGGTCGACGGCGTCGGGGACCCCTGGCTGCCGGCGGTGGGGATCGTCGCCGCCCTGCTGGTCACCCTGCCGGTGCACTGGTTCACCGGCTACCGGTTCCCGCAGTGGTGGGTCCGGCAGATGCTGCGGATCAGCCTGCGGCTGGTGCACGGGCAGACCGGGCCGCGCCGGGTCAGCGGGCACACCCCGGCGGAGGTGGTGGCCCAGGGCGGCGACACCGAGCGGGTGGTGCAGCTCGCCGACAACGTGAGCGACCAGGGGATCTCGCTCGTGCTGCTGGCCGCGATGACGGCCGTGACCGGCAGCGTCGTTCCGGGGCTGTTCTTCGCCGGGACGATGGTGGTCTCCGGGCTGGCCGCGACGCTGTTCGGGCCGCGGCTGGAACGCTCCGCCCGGGCCACCGTCGCCGCGCGGGCCGCGTTCGCCACCGCCCTGGTCTCCTCGCTGTCGGCCGCCCGTACGGTGAAACTGGCCGGGGCCACCCGGCCGGTGCTGGCCCACCTGGCCGACCTCGACGTGGTCCGCAGCGAGCGGCAACGCCGCGAGATCGCGGTGCAGGTGTGGTCGCGGTCGACCCCGTCGCTGGTCAGCGGCCTGCTGCCGATCGGCGCGTGGGCGCTGTTCCTGGCCGGCGAGCTGTCGGCCGGCGCCACCCTGGTCGCGGTCGCCACCCTGGCGGCGGCCCGCTGGTTCGCCTGGACGACGGCGTCGCTGATCTCGCAGATCCCCTCCGCGCGGGTGTGGACGCGGCGGACGGTGGCGATGACCGGGGTGGCGGCGTACTCGGCGGCGGTGCCGGACGTGGACCTCGGCGCGGGCACCGCGCCGGCGCCGGACGTGCCGCCCCGGCGCCCGCTGAGCCGGCTGGAGCTGACGGGCTTCGGGGTCCGGCACACCGACGGGACGGTGGCCGTCCGCGACGTCGACCTGACGGTGGAACGCGGCCAGTTGGTGCTGGTCGTCGGGCCGGTCGGCTCGGGCAAGTCGTCGCTGCTGCGGGCGCTCGCCGGCATCGCGCCGCACACCGGCCTGCTGACCTGGAACGGCGAGCCGGTCACCGAGCCGGAGCTGTTCCTGCGCCCCAACCAGGTGGGCTACGTCGGCCAGTTGCCCCGGGTGCTCTCCGGCACGGTGGCCGACAACATCACGCTGGGCCACCAGGTGGACGCCGCCGCGGCGGTGTCGACCGCCCAGCTCGACCACGACCTGGCGGCGGCCGGGGGCGGGCTCGGGCTGCTGATCGGGCACAAGGGCACCCGGCTCTCCGGCGGGCAGTTGCAGCGCCTCGCGCTGGCCCGGGCGCTCGCGCCGCGTACCGAGCTGCTGGTCGCCGACGACGTGTCCTCGGCGCTGGACGTCACCACGGAGCTGGCGCTCTGGCAGGCCCTGCGCGAGCACGGGGTGACCGTGGTGGGCTCGACCTCGAAGCGGGCGGCCCTGGTGCGGGCCGACCACGTCGTGGTCCTGCGGTCCGGCACGGTCGCCGCCCAGGGCCCCTGGCGCGACCTGGAACCGCACTGGTCCCACCTGGCCGGCTGACCCGCCCGCCCCGGCTCCGAGCCGGGGAGGGGTGGGGTCAGAGGGCGCGGGTGTACTGGGCGGGCCAGGTGGGGGTGGCGCCGAGCTTGGCGGCGGCGCGGTGCGGCCAGTACGGGTCGCGCAGGAGTTCGCGCCCGAGCAGGACCAGGTCGGCGTCGCCGGCGGCGACGATCTCCTCGGCCTGCTCCGGCTCGACGATCAGGCCGACCGCGCCGGTGGCGACGCCCGCCTCGCGGCGTACCCGGGCGGAGAGCGGCACCTGGTAGCCCGGGCCGACGGGGATCGTGGCGGTGCTGGACGCGCCGCCCGAGGAGCAGTCGACGAGGTCGACCCCGGCGCCGGCCAGCTCGCCGGCGAGCACCACGCTGTCCTCGACCGTCCAGCCGTCGGGCTCCCAGTCCGTGGCGGAGATCCGGGTCAGCACGGGCACGTCCTCGCCGACCGTCGCGCGGACCGCGCGGGCCACCTCCAGGGTCAGCCGCATCCGGCCGGCCCGGTCCCCGCCCCAGCCGTCCCGCCGCTGGTTGGTCAGGGGCGAGAGGAACTCGTGCAGCAGGTAGCCGTGCGCGGCGTGGATCTCCACGGCGGCGAATCCGGCGTCGACCGCCCGCCCGGCCGCCGCCGCGAACGCCTCGACCACGCCGGCGATCCCGGCCTCGTCCAGGGCGGTCGGCACCCGGTAGTCGGGCACGAACGGCGTCGACCCGGGGCCGACCGGCGTCCACCCGCCCTCGGCGTCGGGCACCCCGCCCCGGCGCGGCGCCCACGGCCGGTAGGTCGACGCCTTGAACCCGGCGTGCGCGAGCTGTACCGCCGGCACGGCGCCGTGCGCCGCGACGAACGCGGTCACCGGCCGCCAGGCGTCGACGTGCGCCCCGGACCAGAGCCCGGTGTCCTGGGGGCTGATCCGTCCCTCCGGCACCACCGCGGTGGCCTCGGTCAGCACCAGGCCGGCGCCGCCGACCGCCCGGCCGCCCAGGTGCACCAGGTGCCAGTCGGTGGGCAGGCCGTCCGGGCCGGCGGTGTACTGGCACATCGGCGCCAGGGCGATCCGGTTGGGCAGGGTCACCGCGCGCAGGGCCAGCGGCGTGAACAGGACACTCATGTCGCGATCCTCTCTACCGGCCGAGGAGGACCTCCCACGGAGGTCCTCCTCGGCGTCGACGCGCCCGTCGGTGGTGGACGTCGCCCGGACGTCCCGCCGGGGCCGTGGCGGGCGTGGTCCGCCGGGGCCGTGCCGCAGCGGCGTCCCGCGTCGGCGGGCGGGAGGAGTCCTCAGGCCGGGACGGGGCTGAGGTCCTCCGGCCGGCGGGACCGGGCGTCGGCGTCGGCGTCCGCCGGGTCGAGCGGCGAGCGCCGGCCGGCCGAGTCGTACGCGGTCCGGTCCAGCGTGCCCTCGCGGGCCGCGACGACGGTCGGCACCAGCGCCTGACCGGCCACGTTGGTGGCGGTGCGGATCATGTCGAGGATCGGGTCGATCGCCAGCAGCAGGCCGGCGCCGGCCAGCGGCAGGCCCAGCGTGCTCAGGGTCAGCGTGAGCATCACGATCGCGCCGGTCAGGCCGGCGGTGGCGGCCGAGCCGACCACCGACACGAAGGCGATCAGCAGGTAGTCGGTGACGCCGAGGTCCACCCCGAAGACCTGGGCGACGAAGATCGCCGCGAGGGCCGGGTAGATCGCCGCGCAGCCGTCCATCTTCGTGGTCGCGCCGAACGGCACCGCGAACGAGGCGTACTCGCGGGGGACGCCGAGCCGCTCGACCGAGCGCTGGGTCACCGGCATCGTGCCCACCGAGGACCGGGAGACGAAGGCCAGCTCGATCGCGGGCCAGGCGCCGGCGAAGAAGCGCAGCGGGTTGAGCCGGCCGGCGGCCAGCAGCACCAGCGGGTAGACCACGAACAGCACGATCGCGCAGCCGACGTAGACGGCGGTGGTGAACTTCGCGAGCGGGGCCACGAGGTCCCAGCCGTACGAGGCGACGGCGTTGCCGATCAGGCCGAGCGTGCCGATCGGGGCGAGCCGGATGACCCACCAGAGCGCCTTCTGGACGATCTCCAGCAGCGCCCGGTTGAGTGCCACGAACGGCTCGGCCTTCTCGCCGACCAGCAGCGCCGCGGCGCCGACGACGAGGGCCAGGAAGACGATCTGGAGCACGTTGCCCTCGACGAACGCGCCGACCGGGTTGGTCGGCACGATGCCGGTGAGGAAGTCGGTCCAGGAGCCGGTCCGCTTCGGGGCGGCGGCGCTGGCGGTGTCCAGGGTGACGCCGCGGCCGGGGTTGGTGAGCAGGCCGAGCCCGATGCCGACGGCCACCGCGACCAACGCGGTGGCGCCGAACCAGAGCAGGGTCTTCAGCGCGAGCCGGGCGGCGTTGGCCACCCCCCGCAGACTGACGACGCTGACCACGATGGCGGTGAAGACCAGCGGCGGCACGGCCAGCTTGAGTAGCTGGACGAAGAGGCCGCCGACGGTGTCGAGGGTGCTGGTGAGCCAGCTCAGGTCGTTGGCGCGGGCGAGGAAGCCGAGCGCCACGCCGAGGACGAGGCCGAGCAGGATCTGCACGGAGAAGGGGATCTTGCGCAGGGCGGAAGCCATGAGGATGTGTCCCAGGGTCTGGAGGGTCGAACGGGGCAGCGTCAGGAGAGCGGCTGCGCCGGACAGATGCCGCTGGCCTGCAGTCGGAGGTCGACATACAGGCGCACGGTGAGGTGCCAGACGTTGGTCATCGCCCGCCGAGGCTATCCCCCCGGCGCGACCGATCGGAAGGATCGACTCCGGTGACGCTCCTTACAGTAGGGCGGGGAAATGACCCTTTTCTCCATCGGAGGCGTCAACAGGGCGCCCTTCCCTGCCGGCGCAGGGCGATGGTGGTGGCGGTGGCGGCGGCCCAGAGAAGCGCCACCAGCAGCAGCAGTCGCTCCAGCACCCCGACCAGGGCGCCCCGGCCCACCGCGAGCATCGCCAGCCCCACCAACCCGGCCAGCGGCAGCGCCACCGCCGCCGCCCCGGCGGCCAGCCGGCGCAGCGACCGGTCGGCCCCGGGCGGGAAGGCGATCGCCAGCATCGCGAAGACCACCGCCGCGGTCGCGACGATGCTCGCCCCGCCGTGCACCAGGTCGGCCGCCGTGGCCCGCTCGAACGGCGGCAGCGGGCAGCCCGCGCTGCACGTCACCGCGCCCGAGACCAGGGTGCAGACGCTCCCCGCGGCGAGCAGCGCGGCCGCGACCCGCAGCCCCGCCGGCAGCGCCGCCGCGAGCAGCAGCAGCGCCGCGGCGAGGGCGAAGACCCCGATCCGGTACGCCGGGGCGTACGCGCTGTCGGTGACGCCCGCCTCGCTGACGTACCCGGTCAGGCCCGGGCCGGGACCGGCGACCACGGCGACGGTCACGGCGGTCGCGCCCGCGACGATGCAGCCGGTGGCGGCCGACGCGGCGGCGGCCCGGGACGGGGAGACGGTCGGGCCCGCCCGGCGCGGCTCGGCCATGCCGGGGGCGGCGGTCGGGTCCGCCCGGCGCGGCTCAGCCACGCCCGTGCGGCGTCGTCCAGCCGGAGGTGTCGGGGCCGAGCGGGACGATGCCCGTCGGGTTGATCGCCGCGTGGGTGCCGTAGTAGTGCCGCTTGATGTGGTCGAAGTCGACCGTCTCACCGAAGCCCGGCGTCTGGAACAGGTCCCGCGCGTACGCCCAGAGCACCGGCATCTCGGTGAGCTTCTGCCGGTTGCACTTGAAGTGCCCGTGGTACGCCACGTCGAAGCGGACCAGGGTGGTGAACAGCCGCACGTCGGCCTCGGTGATCGCGTCGCCCATCAGGTAACGCCGGCCCGCCAGCCGCTCCGACAGCGCGTCGAGCCGGGCGAACAGCGCCGTGAACGCCTCCTCGTACGCGGCCTGCGAGGTGGCGAAGCCGCAGCGGTAGACGCCGTTGTTGACGTCCCGGTGGATCTCCGCCATCAGCGCGTCCATCTCCGGGCGGAGCGCCACCGGGTAGAGGTCCGGCGCGTCCGGCCTGTGCAGGCTGCGCCACTCGGTGGAGAAGTCGAGGGTGAGCTGCGGATAGTCGTTGGTGACCACCCGCCCGGTGCGCGTGTCGACCAGGGCCGGCACGGTGACCCGCCCGGTGTAGTCGGGATCCGTGGCCAGGTACGCCTCGGAGAGGAAGCCGATGCCGAGCACCGGGTCGAACCCGTCCGGGTCGAGGCTGAACCGCCAGCCGCGCTCGTCGCGGATCGGGTCGACCGTGCCGAGCGAGATCGCGTCCTGGAGGCCGAGCAGGTTACGGACGATCCGGGCCCGGTGCGCCCAGGGGCAGGCCCGGCACCAGATCAGCCGGTAGCGGCCCGGCTCCAGCGGCCAGCGGTCCTGGTCGTCGGGGCCGCCCCCGGCGGGGGAGGTCGAGTGGGGGGTGACCCGACCGGTGAACCGGTTGGGCTGGCGGACGAACGCGCCACTGCCGCTGGTCTCTGCGCTGAACTGGGCCCGGGCCATGCCGTCAACCTATCCGCTGGGCGCGCGGATATCCTGGCGGCCGGGCGACCCCGTGACCCGGAAGCGCCCGCCCCCGCCCCTTCCCACCCCCCGAAGGATCGCGCTGATGACCGTGGCATACCTGGTGGCCGGTGTCCGCACCCCGATCGGCCGGTACGGCGGCGCCCTCGCCGGCGTCCGCCCCGACGACCTGGCCGCGCACGTGATCCGCGAGCTGGTCGCCCGGCACCCCTCCGTGGACTGGGCGCGGGTGGACGACGTGATCCTGGGCTGCGCCAACCAGGCCGGGGAGGACAACCGCAACGTGGCCCGGATGGCGGCGCTGCTCGGCGGGCTGCCCGAGGAGGTGCCCGGCAGCACGGTCAACCGGCTCTGCGGTTCCGGCCTCGACGCCCTGGCCACCGCCGCCCGGTCGATCGTGGCCGGCGAGGCCGACCTCGTCGTGGCCGGCGGGGTGGAGAGCATGAGCCGCGCCCCGTTCGTGATGCCGAAGGCGACGACCCCGTACTCCCGCAACGCCGAGGTCTACGACACCACCATCGGCTGGCGGCTGGTCAACCCGCTGATGGAGAAGCACTGGGGCATCGACTCCATGCCGGAGACCGCGGAGAACGTCGCCGCCGAGTACGGCGTCGGCCGGGCCGAGCAGGACGAGTTCGCGTGCCGGTCGCAGCAGCGGGCCGCGAAGGCGCAGGCCGACGGCCGGTTCGCCGAGGAGATCGTGCCGGTGACCGTGCCGGCGGGGCGGCGCGAGACGAAGCTCGTCGAAGTCGACGAGCACCCCCGGGAGACCTCCCTGGAGAAGCTGGCCGCGCTGCCCACCCCGTTCCGCGAGGGCGGCACGGTGACCGCCGGCAACTCCTCCGGCGTCAACGACGGCGCGGTGGCGCTGCTGGTCGCCTCCGAGGCGGCCGTGACCCGGTACGGCCTGACCCCCCTGGCCCGGGTCGCCGGAGCCGCCGCGGCCGGCGTACCGCCCCGGACCATGGGCGTCGGGCCGGTGCCGGCCACCCGGAAGCTGCTCGACCGGCTCGGCGTCGGCCTCGACGCGGTCGACGTGATCGAGCTGAACGAGGCGTTCGCCGCGCAGTCCGTCGCGGTGCTGCGCGAGCTGGGCCTGCCCACCGACGCCGAGCACGTCAATCCGAACGGCGGGGCGATCGCACTCGGGCACCCGCTCGGCGCGAGCGGCGCCCGGCTGGCCCTGACCGCCGCGCTGGAGCTGCGCCGCCGGGGCGGGCGGCGGGCGCTCGCCACCATGTGCGTCGGCGTGGGGCAGGGCATCTCGCTGCTGCTGGAGTCCGCTGGCTGACCCGTCGCCGGTCGGCGGGGCGGCCGGCCCGTCCCGGGTCCGCCGCCCCCGCCGGACGGAGGGGGCGCGGGCGTGCCCGGCCGGTGCCCGGTGTCCGGTCGGTGACGGACACCGGACGGGCCGACGAAGTGGGTCATGGGACCTCCCCGTGCAGGGAGTGGGCGGCCTAGAGTGGTGGGCACCACTCGATCCGCGGGTCGGCCGGTGTGGCTCCGCGTGTCCCCCCACGCGCCCCGACGCCGGTTCCCTCCCGCACCGCGGCGACGACATGGGGTGCAGCAGTGCAGATGCCGGACGGACTTCCCGCCGAGATCGACCTCTCCCGGCCGAGCGCGGCCCGGGTCTACGACTACTTCCTCGGCGGGGCGCACAACTTCGAGATCGACCGGCAGCTCGCCGAGCAGATCGCCGGCATGACCCCCAACCTGGCGGCCACCATGCGCGCCGGCCGCGAATTCCTGCGCCGGGCCGTGCGTACGCTGCTGGACGCCGGGATCGACCAGTTCCTCGACATCGGCTCCGGCATCCCGACCGTCGGCAACGTGCACGAGGTCGCCCAGACGGCCAACCCGAAGGCCCGGGTGGTCTACGTCGACATCGACCCGGTCGCGGTGGCGCACAGCCGGGAGCTGCTCGCCGGCAACGAGCTGACCGGCGTGATCCACGCCGACCTGCGCGAGCCGGAGCGGATCCTGACCGAGGCCCGTGAGCTGGCGCTGCTCGACTTCAGCCGGCCGCTGGGCATCCTGCTCGCCGGGGTGGTCCACTTCATCCCGGACGCCGACCGACCCGGCGACGTCCTGGCCACCCTGCGGGCCGCCGCCGCCCCGGGCAGCTTCCTGGTCATCTCGCACTCCACCTTCGAGGACCAGCCGCAGGAGATGCTCGACGCGCAGCGCCTCTCGGCGCGTACCGACACCGAGATCACGCTGCGTTCGCGGGCCGAGGTCACCAGCTTCTTCGGCGACTGGACGATCCTGGAGCCGGGCGTGGTGCACATGCCGCTCTGGCGTCCGGACTCGCCGTCCGACGTGGACGACCAGCCGGAGCGGTTCGGTGCCTTCGGCGGCGTCGCCCGGTACGACCAGCCCACCGCCTGAGCGCATGGGCGCCGTCCCGGAGCCCGGCGGCGACGACCTCAGCCGGTCGGGCGCCCTGCGGTACGCGACCGAGTGGTCCCGGGCGGTGCGCCGGCTCGGCTTCGTGCCGCTCAGCGCGGCCGAGACCGAGCGGCTGCTGCACCTGCACACCGTCCGGCTGGCGCAGGCCGTGCTCGCCGAACCCTTCTCGGCCCTGCCGGCCGAGGAGGTCGGGCGCGCGCTGGTCGAGGAGCACCTGACGGAGCCGCGGGTGCTCGACTGGTCGGTGCGGGCCCTCGGCGCGCGCTTCCTCCCCGAGGTGCTGCCCGCCCGGGCGCACCACGACGAGACGGTGGAGCGGGTCGCGGCCCTGCAGGGCGGGCTGGCCGCCGGGTTCGCCCGCGCCCTGCGCGACCGCACCTTCGCCCAGCAGGAGCGGATCGCCCGCTCGGCGTGGCAGGCGCGCGACGAGGTGGAGCAGGCCCTGCGGGACAGCGAGGCCCGGTTCCGGGCGGTCTTCGTCGGGGCGCCCACGGGCATCGGCATCGCCGGCGTCGACGGTCGGATCATCGACGTCAACCAGGCGTTCGCGGACATGCTCGGCTACTCCGTCGCGGAGCTGCGGCAGATCAACGTGGCGTCGCTGTTCCACGCCGACGACGCGGCCGGGATGTGGGAGCTCTACCAGGAGCTGGTCGGGGGCAAGCACGACAGCGCCCGGGTGGAGAAGCGCTACCACCGCAAGGACGGCAGCGTGGTCTGGACCGACCTGTCCGTCTCGCTGATCCGGCACGACGACGGCCGGCCCCGGTTCACCGTCGCGATGATCGAGGACATCACCGAGCGGTACGAGCTCCAGCAGCGGCTGCGCTTCCAGGCGCTGCACGACCCGCTCACCGGCCTGCCCAACCGGACCCTGTTCTTCGAGACGCTGGGCCGGGTCTTCGAAATGGCCGACGCGGACCACCGCGTCGGGGTCTGCTTCCTCGACCTGGACGGCTTCAAGGCGGTCAACGACAGCCTCGGCCACGACCTCGGTGACCGGCTGCTCGTGGTGATCGCCCGGCGGCTCGCCGACTGCGTCGCCGGGCGCGGCCACCTGGTCGCCCGGATGGGCGGGGACGAGTTCGTCATCCTGGTCGACGACGGCACCGGCCTCGACGACGCGGTGGCCGTCGCCGAGGCGGCTCTGGCCGCCGTGTCCGCCCCGGTCCGGATCGGCGAGCACCAGCTCGCCGTCTCGGCGAGCGTCGGCATCGTCGAGTGTCCCGTCGGCGGGACGAGCGCCTCGGAGCTGATGAAGGCCGCCGACACCACGCTCTACTGGGCGAAGGCGGAGGGCCGTGGCCGGTGGGCGGTCTACGACCCGGAGCGTGGCGCCCGGGACATCGCCCGCTCCGCGCTGGCCGCCGGGCTGCCGGCGGCGCTGGACCGGGAGGAGTTCGTGCTCCACTACCAGCCGATCGTGTCCCTGCTGGAGGGCTCGATGCTGGCCGTGGAGGCGCTGGTCCGCTGGCAGCACCCGGAGCTGGGGCTCATCGGGCCGGACCGGTTCATCGGGCTGGCGGAGGAGACCGGCCTGATCGTCCGGCTCGGCGAGTGGGTGCTGCGGCAGGCCTGCCGGGACGCGGAGGAGTGGCGGCGCGAGTTCCCCGCGGCCCGGCTGGTGGTCAGCGTCAACCTGGCCGCCCGGCAGGCCGACGACCCGCGGATCGTGGAGACCGTCGCCGACGCGCTGGCCTCCACCGGGCTCCCGGCCGGGCTGCTGCAACTGGAGCTGACCGAGAGCGCCGTGATGGGCACCGCGGGGGAACCGCTGCGGTCGCTGCACCGGCTGGCCGCGCTGGGCGTACGGCTGGCGATCGACGACTTCGGCACCGGCTACTCGAACCTGGCGTACCTGCGGCGGCTGCCGATCCACTGCCTCAAGCTGGCCGGCCCGTTCGTCGAGGGGATCCGGGGCGACGGCCCGGAGGCGGCCACCGGCCACCGGGACGAGCGGATCGTGGACGCGCTGGTGCGGCTGGCGCACGCGTTGGAGCTGTGGGTCACCGCGGAGGCGGTCGAGACCGGGGTGCAGGCCGAGCGGCTGCGGGCGCTGCGCTGCGACACCGGGCAGGGGCGGTACTTCGGCCCGCCGGCGCCGGCGGCGGAGATCACGGCCCGGCTGCGCGGCGGCGGGCACGGAGCCGCGGCATGAGCCTCACCGACACCGAGGCGGCCGTCGCCGCCCTCGCCGCGCTGGCCATCCTCGCCGGGCTGGCCGGCGTGGTGGTGCCCGGCCTGCCGGCGCTGCCGCTGTGCTGGGGCGGGGTGCTGGTCTGGGCGCTCTTCGGCGGCGCCGGGCCGGGGCGCTGGGCGGTGCTCGCCGCCGCCACGGTGGTCGTCGCCGGTGGCACCGTCGTGAAGTACGCCTGGCCGGGGCGGAACCTGAAACGCACCGGGGTGCCCACCTCGTCGCTGCTCGCCGGCGGCGTGCTGGGACTGGTCGGCTTCTTCGTCGTGCCGGTGGTCGGGCTGGTGCTCGGCTTCGTCGGCGGGGTGTGGGCGGCGGAGCGACTGCGGCTGGGCGACTCGCGGCTGGCCTGGCCGGCGACGAAGCAGGCCGTGGCGGCGGCCGGCCTGTCCATGCTGGTCGAGTTCCTCGCCGGCCTGCTCGTGGCGGCGCTCTGGGTCGCCGGCCTGCTGCTGACCTGACGGGTCCGCACCGACCCTCACCGTCGTCGGCGTGTTGGTGGGCGGCGGCGCGGGGCGGGCGTCGGGTACGGCGCAGCGCCGCACGGGTGAGAGAGAGGTGACGTGCCCCGCGCCGCCGCGGTGCCGGGGCGGTCCGAGCGCCCGGCGGTGGCCCGTCGCGATCGGGCCTGGTCACGGGCTCAAGCATGCGGCGTACGCGCCCGGACGGCAACGCAATTTGCCCGCTCGCCGGGCCGGTCGGCGGGAGCGCCTCGCGGGCTGGGCATTGACGGTGGTCAGGTTAGCCAGTAGACCTTGGTGATGGAGGCCCGCCGATGAGGAAAGCTCCGCTCACGTTGGAACAGCTGCGGGTCGCCACAGCCGAGGGCGAGATCGACACCGTGGTGCTGGCCCTGGTGGACATGCAGGGCCGGTTGCAGGGCAAGCGGTTCCACGCCCCCTACTTCCTCGACCACGTCGTCGCGCACGGCAGCGAGGGCTGCAACTACCTGCTCGCCGTGGACGTCGACATGAACACCGTCGACGGGTACGCGATGTCGAGCTGGGAACGCGGCTACGGCGACTTCGCCATGGTGCCGGACTTCGACACGCTGCGTCGGGTGCCCTGGCAGCCGGGCAGCGCGCTGCTCCTGGCGGACCTGGCCTGGCTGGACGGGTCAGGGCCGGTGGCCGCCTCGCCCCGGCAGATCCTGCGCCGTCAGCTGGACCGGATGGCGGGTCACGGGCTGACCGCCTACGCCGGCACGGAGCTGGAGTTCGTGCTGTTCCGCGACTCCTACGAGGACGCCTGGCGGCGCGGCTACCGGGAGCTGACCCCCGCCAATCAGTACAACGTGGACTACTCCCTGCTCGGCACCGCCCGGGTGGAGCCGCTGCTGCGCCGCATCCGCCGGGAGATGGCAGGGGCGGGGCTGACCCCCGAGAGCGCGAAAGGGGAGTGCAACCTCGGCCAGCACGAGATCGCCTTCCGCTACGACGAGGCGGTGGCCTGTGCCGACCACCACGTCATCTACAAGAACGGGGCGAAGGAGATTGCCGCCCAGGAGGGCATGTCGATCACCTTCATGGCCAAGCCGAACGAGCGGGAGGGCAGCTCCTGCCACATCCACTTCTCGCTGCGTGACGCGGACGGCCGGTCGGCGCTGCTCGGCGACGGGCCGGCGCACCTGTCGGCGACCGGGCGGCGGGTGCTGGCCGGGCTGCTCGCCACCATGCAGGAGTTCAGCCTCCTGTTCGCCCCGAACGTCAACTCCTACAAGCGCTACCAGCCCGGATCGTTCGCCCCGACCGCGCTGCGGTGGGGCACGGACAACCGCACCTGCGCCCTGCGGCTGGTCGGGCACGGGCAGGGCATGCGGGTGGAGAACCGGGTCCCGGGGGCGGACGTGAACCCGTACCTGGCCATCGCCGCGCTGGTCGCCGGCGCCGTGCACGGCATCGAGCGCGGGCTGGAGCTGGGCGAGGAGTGCACCGGCAACGCGTACGACGACCCGGCCGCCGAGCGGGTCCCCGGCACGCTGCGCGACGCCCTCGCCCGGTGGGAGTCCTCGACGGTGGCGGGGGAGGCGTTCGGCGACGAGGTGGTGGCGCACTACGCCAACCAGGCGCGGGTCGAGCTGGCCGCCTTCGACGCCGCCGTGACCGACTGGGAGCTCTTCCGTGGCTTCGAACGCCTCTGACCTCGACCGCGTGATCGACGGGACGGGGTGGGGCCCGTGACCGAGGTGGTGAACCCGGCGACGGGTGAGGTAATCGCGGTCGTGCCGTCGGCGTCGGCCGACGAGGTCGACGCGGCGATCGGGCGGGCGGACGCGGCGTACCCGCGGTGGCGGGCGGTGGCGCCGGGGGACCGGGCGCGCCTGCTGCGCCGGTTCGCCGCGCTGGTGGACGCGCACCTGGAGGAGCTGGCGCAGTTGGAGGTGCGCAACTCGGGGCACACCGTCGGCAACGCGCGGTGGGAGGCGGGCAACGTCCGGGACGTGCTCGACTACTACGCGGGCGCGCCGGAGCGGCTGACCGGGCGGCAGATCCCGGTGCCGGGCGGGCTGGACGTGACGTTCCACGAACCGCTCGGCGTGGTCGGGGTGATCGTGCCGTGGAACTTCCCGATGCCGATCGCGGCCTGGGGCTTCGCGCCGGCGCTGGCGGCCGGCAACACGGTGGTGCTCAAACCCGCCGAGTTGACCCCGCTGACCGCGCTGCGCCTGGCCGAGCTGGCCAGCGAGGCGGGGCTGCCCGAGGACGTCTTCACGGTGCTGCCGGGAGCCGGATCCGTGGTGGGGGAGCGCTTCGTCACCCACCCCGCCGTCCGCAAGGTCTGCTTCACCGGGTCCACCGAGGTCGGCACCCGGATCATGGCCGGCTGCGCCGCGCAGGTGAAGCGGGTGACGCTGGAGCTGGGCGGCAAGAGCGCCAACCTGGTCTTCGCCGACGCCGACCTGGAGAAGGCGGCGGCGACCGCCCCGTACGCCGTCTTCGACAACGCCGGCCAGGACTGCTGCGCCCGGTCCCGGATCCTGGTCCAGCGGCCGGCGTACGACCGCTTCCTGGAGCTGCTCGAGCCGGCGGTGCGGGCGTTGCGGGTGGAGGATCCGGCCCGGGAGAGCGCCGAGATGGGCCCGCTCATCTCCGCCGGCCAGCGGGACCGGGTCGCGGGGTACGTCGACGGGGCGACCGTCGCCTTCACCGGCTCCCGCCCCGACGGGCCCGGCTTCTGGTACGCCCCGACGGTGCTGCTCGCCGACTCCACGACGGACCGGCACTGGCGGGAGGAGATTTTCGGCCCGGTCGTCTCGGTGCTCCCGTTCGACGACGAGGCCGACGCGGTGCGGCTCGCCAACGACACCGAGTACGGCCTGTCCGGCTCGGTCTGGACCCGGGACGTGGGTCGCGCCGTCCGGGTGGCGCGGGCGGTCGAGGCGGGCAACCTCAGCGTCAACTCGCACTCCTCGGTGCGGTACTGGACCCCCTTCGGCGGTATGAAGCGCTCCGGGCTGGGTCGCGAGCTGGGCCCGGACGCGCTGCACGCCTTCACCGACGTCAAGAACGTGTTCATCGCAACGGAGGAGTGAGGCGCGTGCAGGGTCGTCTTCAGGACCGGGTGGCCGTGGTCACCGGTGCGGGCAGCGGGATCGGGCTGGCCACCGTGCGGCGGTTCGCCGCCGAGGGGGCGCGGGTGGTCTGCGTGGACATCGACCCGGAGGCCGGCAAGCGGGCCGCCGACTCCGTGGACGGCGAGTTCGTCGCGGCGGACGTCGCCGACGAGGCGGCCGTACGGGACCTCTTCGACGGGGTGGCCGAGCGGCACGGGCGGGTCGACATCGCGTTCAACAACGCCGGCATCTCCCCGCCGGAGGACGACTCCATCCTGGAGACCGGGCTGGACGCCTGGGAGCGGGTGCTGCGGGTCAACACCACGAGCGTCTACCTCTGCTGCAAGCACGTCATCCCGCACATGCGCCGGCAGGGCAAGGGCTCGATCGTCAACACCGCCTCGTTCGTGGCGCTGATGGGGGCGGCCACCTCGCAGATCGCGTACACGGCGAGCAAGGGCGGGGTGCTGGCGATGACCCGGGAACTGGGCGTGCAGTTCGCCCGGGAGGGCATCCGGGTCAACGCGCTCTGCCCCGGCCCGGTCGCCACCCCGCTGCTGCTGGAACTCTTCGCCGCCGATCCGGAGCGCGCGGCCCGCCGGCTGGTGCACGTGCCGATGGGGCGGTTCGGC
Source organism: Micromonospora sp. NPDC002717 (assembly GCF_040295705.1). NCBI lineage: Bacteria > Bacillati > Actinomycetota > Actinomycetes > Micromonosporales > Micromonosporaceae > Micromonospora > Micromonospora sp. NPDC002717. The sequence continues at coordinate 219,234 of NZ_JBEOVW010000005.1, forward strand.
AGGCCGGAGGAGATCGCCGCCGCGGTGGCCTTCCTCGCCAGCGACGACGCCTCCTTCATGACCGCCGCGCAGTTCGTGGTCGACGGCGGCATCACCGGCGCGTACGTCACCCCGCTGTGAGCCCGCGCCCTCCGCATGGCGGGGGAGGCGCTGACGGCCGGCCGAGGCGGACGTAACCAGCGACCAAGGCGTGGCATGCGTTACGTTGCTGGCCCGTCAGGGTATTGAGCGGGGCACGGCCGGATGGATCATCGGGCCGAGGCGGGAAGGCCGGAGCGGGAGGCTGCATGAGCTCGGCCCAGGGGGGCGTGGACGAGGGGTGCCCGCCCGACCGCGTCCGGGAAGCGGAGTTTCCCCCGCTGCTCGCCGCGGCGTTCGCGGCCGGCGGCGAGATGGGCGAGCGGATGCGCGCGTTCGACTGGTCCACCACCCCGCTGGGCACCCCGGACCGCTGGCCGGCGGCGCTCTGCGCGGCGGTCGGCATGATGCTCGCCTCCAGCGCCCAGATCGTCATGTTCTGGGGCGAGGAGCAGCTCGCCTTCTACAACGACGCCTACCGGCCGACGATCGGCGGCAAGCACCCGGACGTGCTGGGCCGGCCGGCCCGCGAGCACTGGGCGGAGACCTGGGACGTGCTCGGGCCGCTGCTGGAGGGCGTCCGGCGCGGCTGCCGGTCGTACCGGGCCGAGGACCATCCCTTCCCGCTCGACCGGCACGGCTTCCTCGAGGAGACGTACTTCGACGTCTCGTACGACCCGATCCTGGGCGCCGACGGCACCGTCGACGGCATCTTCTGCATCGTCAACGAGACCACCGGCCGGGTGCTCGGCGAGCGCCGGCTGCGGCTGCTGGCGGAGCTGGGCAGCGAGCTGGCCGAGGTGGGCAGCACGGCGGAGCTGGGCCGGGCCGCCGCCGCGGTGTTCGACCGGCACCGGCCGGACGTGCCGTTCGCCCTGGTGCACCTGCCCGACGACACCGGCCGCCTCGCGCTGTCGGGGCGCAGCGGCGTCGAGGCCGCGGCGGTCACCACGCCGTCCCCGGCGTCGCTCGCCGAGGTCGCCGCCGGCGGCGCCGCCACCACCGTCGCCGTGAGGGACCTGCTCGCCCCGGTCCCGGCCGACGCGACCGAGCGGGCGTTGGTGCTGCCGGTCACCGCGGCGAGCGAGACCGTCGGGACGCTGGTCGTCGGCCTCGCCCGCCGGCTGCCGCTGACCGACGAGTACCGCGACTTCTTCGACCTGGTCGCCGCGCAGGTCTCCCGGGCCGTCGGCAAGCAGCAGGCGTACGAGCACCAGCGCGCCCGCGCCGCCGAGCTGGCCGCCCTCGACCGGGCCAAGACCAACTTCTTCGCCAACATCAGCCACGAGTTCCGCACCCCGTTGACCCTGGTGCTCGGCCCGTTGGAGGACCTGCTCGCCGACCCGGCGCTGCCCGAGGCGTACACGGACCGGCTCACCACCATGCACCGCAACGCGCTGCGGCTGCTCAAGCTCGTCAACACGGTGCTCGACTTCTCCCGGCTGGAGTCCGGTCGGCTGGCCGCCCACTACCAGCCGACCGACCTGGCGGACTACACCTCCCGGCTGGCCAGCACGTTCCGCTCGGCGACCGAGCGGGCCGGGCTGCGCCTGGTGGTGGACTGCCCGCCGCTGCCGGCACCGGTCTTCGTGGACCGGGACATGTGGGAGAAGATCGTCCTCAACCTGGTGTCGAACGCGGTGAAGTTCACCTTCGACGGGGAGATCCGGGTGCGGGTCCACGCCGTCGACGGCGCCGCCCGGCTGGAGGTCGCCGACACCGGCGTCGGCATCGTCCCCGAGGAACTTCCGCAGGTCTTCGAGCGCTTCCACCGGGTGCCGGGGGCGCGCTCGCGCACCCACGAGGGCACCGGGATCGGTCTGGCGCTGGTCCGCGAGCTGGTCGAGATGCACGGCGGCGAGGCGGCCGTCAGCAGCCGCGTCGACGAGGGCAGCACGTTCACCGTGACCGTCCCCTTCGGCACCGGGCACCTGCCGCCCGAACGGGTCGCCGACGCCGATCCCCCGGCGCCGGTCGAGCTGGTGCGGGCCGACCTGTACGTGGCGGAGACCGCCCGCTGGGCCGACGCCGCGGGAGCCGGGGCGACCCGGGTGGCCGGATCGGGCGCCGCCGGGCGGATCCTGGTCGCCGACGACAACGCCGACCTGCGCGAACACGTCACCCGGCTGCTCTCCCCGTCGTGGGAGGTGGTCGCGGTGACCGACGGCGTGGAGGCGCTGCGGCTGGCCGTCGACGGCGCGTTCGACCTGGTGCTGACCGACGTGATGATGCCCCGGCTGGACGGCTTCGGGCTGGTCGCCGCGCTGCGTGCGGACGCGCGTACCCGGCACGTGCCGATCGTGCTGCTCTCGGCCCGCGCCGGCTCCGCCGAGGCGGTCGCCGGGCTCTCGGCCGGCGCCGACGACTACCTCACCAAGCCCTTCTCCGGCCAGGAGCTGATCGCGCGGGTCCGGGCCAACGTCGAGCTGGGCCAGCTCCGCGGCCAGATCATCCGCGGGCTACGGGCGCTGGCCGACGCCGCGGTGGCGGTCAACACCGCCCGATCCACGGCCGACGTGCTCCAGGTCGCCGCGCGGCACGCGCTCAGCCTCGCCGAGGCCGCCCGGGTGGTGGTCTCGGCGACCGGGATGCGCTTCGAGGCCGACGGCGGCGGGTCGGCCCCCGTCGAGCCGTCCTTCGTGCTGCCGCTGACCGGCACCGTCGGCGAGCAGCTCGGCGAGCTGCGGGTCTGGCGGCCGGACGGCGACGGCGCCCGCACCGACGAGGCCGCGCTCACCCAGCTCGCCCGGCTGGTCGGCGTGCGGCTGGAGAACGCCCAGCTCTACGAGGCCGAGCACCGCATCGCCACCACGCTCCAGCACAGCCTGCTGCCCCGGTCGCTGCCGCAGCTGCCGGGCGCCGTCGTCGCCAGCCGCTACCTGCCCGGCAGCGCCGAGGTGGAGGTCGGCGGAGACTGGTACGACGTCGTCGCCCTGTGCGACGACGAGCTGGTGCTGGCCATCGGCGACGTGGTGGGCAAGGGCGTCCGCGCGGCCGCGGCGATGGGCCAGGTCCGCAACGCGCTGCGGGCGTACGTGCTGGAGGGGTTCGACCCGGGGGAGTCGCTGACCCGGCTCAACCGGCTGGTCGGGACGACGGAGGGGCGTTCCTTCGCCACCGTGGTCTGCCTCTGGTTCAGCCCGCGCACCGGCCGGCTGCGGTACGCCAGCGCCGGACACCCCTCGCCGCTGCTGATCCGGGGAGACGACGTGACGTTCCTGCACGACCGGGCGCTCGGCCCGCCCGTCGGGGCGATCCCGGACACGTCCTACCGGACGCACGAGGGGGAGCTGACCCCGGGCAGCCGGCTGCTGCTCTACACCGACGGGCTGATCGAGGACCGGCAGCTCGACATCGACGACGCGCTGGCCCGGCTCAGGCAGGACGCGGCGACGCCCGGCGAGCACGTGACGGACGTGATCGACGCCGTGGTCCGGCGGATCGCCGGGCGGCCCCTGCGCGACGACGTCGCGGTGCTGGCCCTGGAGGCGGCGGAACTCGACCGGTTCGCGCTGCGGCTGCCGGCCGACCCCGCCCGGCTCAGCGTGCTGCGCAAGCGGCTGGAGGACTTCCTCGTCGCCCACTCCGTCAACGAGACGGACCTGTTCGACCTGACCGTCGCCGTCTCCGAGGCGGCCGCCAACGCCATCGAGCACCCCGTCGACCCCGCGGAGCCGACGATCGCCGTCGAGGTGGTCATCGAGGATCGCACCGTGGTGGCCACCGTGCGCGACAGCGGGCGGTGGCGGGAGTCGACCGGGTCGGGCTTCCGCGGGCGGGGGTTGTCCCTCATCAAGGCGCTGGGGGAGCTGTCGGTCACGCGTACCCCCGAGGGGACGGAGGTGACGCTGCGCCGGCGGCTGGCGGACTGAGCACCCGCCGGCGGCGGCCGGAGCGGCGCGGCCCGAGGTCAGGCCGGACGGAGCCAGGTCTGCTCGCCCAGGCCGGCGATGTCCAGCACGCGGCGGACCTGCCGGGACGGCAGGACGGCGAGGGCGTCGGGGAACTGGCGGGCGAGCCGGACCACGGCGTGGATCGCCGCCGAGTCGAAGAAGGTGACCGCCCGCAGGTCGAGCGTCACCCGCTCGGCCGGCTCCCGCAGCACGGTCTGGACCATCGTGTCGGCGGTGGCCATGTCGACCTCGCCGGTCACCACGACGCGGACGTGACCACCGTCGGCCTCCGCGCTGGCGGAGAATACGGGAGGCGCGCCGTCCCCTTGATCCACGCAGCCACAATGGCACAGCCTCCCGGGCGCGGCAACAACCGGGCCGGGCGGGCGGTGGCGGGGGCCGCCCAGCCCCGCGGCGATAGGCTTGCGTCATGACCGTCCGTGCGCCGCTGACCCCAGGCACGCTCTCCCCGTTGCGGCCCGTGCCCGCCCACATCGTCCGCCCGGAGTACGTGGGCAAGAAGCGTCCCCAGGAGTGGCGCGGCTCGCACGTGCAGACCCCGGAGACCGTCGAGAAGATGCGGATCGCGGGTCGGCTCGCCGCCCAGGCCACCCAGCTCGCGGGTGAGCACTGCAAGCCCGGCGTGACCACCGACGAGATCGACCGGGTCGTGCACGAGTTCCTCTGCGACCACGGCGCCTACCCATCGACGCTGGGCTACAAGGGCTTCCCCAAGTCCTGCTGCACCAGCCTCAACGAGGTGATCTGCCACGGCATCCCCGACTCCACCGTGCTCGCCGACGGCGACATCATCAACGTCGACGTCACGGCGTACATCAACGGGGTGCACGGCGACACCGACGCCACCTTCTGCGTCGGCGAGGTCAGCGAGGAGGCCCGGCTGCTGGTCGAGCGGACCCACGAGGCGATGATGCGCGGCATCCGCGCGGTCGCCCCGGGCCGCCAGATCAACGTGGTCGGCCGGGTCATCGAGTCGTACGCGAAGCGCTTCGGCTACGGCGTGGTCCGCGACTTCACCGGCCACGGCATCGGCGAGTCCTTCCACAGCGGGCTCTACGTGCCGCACTACGACAGCCCCCGCCCGACCGACGTGATGGAGCCGGGGATGACGTTCACGATCGAGCCGATGATCACCCTCGGCACCCACCAGTACGACATGTGGGACGACGGCTGGACGGTGGTCACCAAGGACCGCAGGTGGACCGCGCAGTTCGAGCACACCATCGTGGTGACCGAGGACGGCCACGAGATCCTCACACTGCCGTGACCGACACCCCTGCGGCGCTCCGCGAGGCGCACCACGCGGACGTGTCCGGCGGCTGGCTGCGGCCCGCCGTCTTCGGCGCGATGGACGGCCTCGTCACCAACATCGCCCTGATCGCGGGCGTCGGCGGCGGCGGGGTGTCGCCCCGCAGCATCGTGCTCACCGGCACCGCCGGCCTGGTGGCCGGCGCCATCTCGATGGGGCTGGGGGAGTACACGAGCGTCCGCTCGGCCAACGAGCAGGTCGCGGCCGAGGTGGCCAAGGAACGCCGCGAGCTGGAGCGGCACCCCGAGGCGGAGGCGCGCGAGCTGGCCGAGGCGTGGGTCGCCCGGGGCCTGCCGCACGACCTCGCCATGCAGGTCGCCGAGGCCGTGCGGCGCAACCCGGAGGAGGCGCTGCGGGTGCACGTCCGGGAGGAGTTGGGCGTCGACCCCGACGACCAGCCCAGCCCGTGGGCGGCCGCGATCTCGTCGTTCCTGTTCTTCTCGGTCGGGGCCCTGGTGCCGCTGCTGACCTACCTGTTCGGCTCGACCAGCCTCTGGCTGGCGCTGGCCGTCGGCGGGCTCGGGCTCTTCGCGGCCGGGGCGGTGGTCGCCCGGTTCACCGCCCGGCCCTGGTGGTCCGGCGGCCTGCGCCAGCTCCTGCTGGGCGCCGCGGCGGCCGGCGCCACCTATCTCGTCGGCGCCCTCATCGGCGTCCAGGGCGCCCTCGGCTGACGCCCGCCGCGCCCTCGGCTGACGCCGCCGCGCCCCCGGGTCGGCGCAGAGCCGGTCGTCCGCGCTCCGGCTCGTCGGCAAGGGCGGCAAGTCCCGCCGCCGCGCGGCGGGTCAGCCGTCGAGGAGGTCGTCGACCGTGCCGTCGACGGGGCGGCCCCGCGCGGCCAACTCCGCCGCCTGGCGGGCCAGCACGGCGCCCACCTCGGTCATGTCCGCGCCGGCCAGGCCCGTGCGCCGCACGGCGTCCCCCGGGTCACGGAAGTAGGTGCGGCTGAGCAGGCCGTTCACGGTGGCCGCCGCCAGCCGAGCCTCGCCGAGCATCAGCAGGGCCTGGTCGGTCTCGTACCACTCGGCCAGCCGGGCCGCCCGGGCGTGCGCCGCGCTGCCCCTGTACCACGCCTGCCGGGCCGCCGTGCTGAACTCGGCCGGCCGGGCGCGGGCCAGCCGGCCCAGGTGCTCGTCACGGAGCGTGCGCAGCCAGCCGGTCGGGTCGTGCAGCGCCCGGGTGCTGACGTACCGGTCGGCGGTCAGCGGCCAGAGCGGGGAGATCAGCCGGGCCTGGCGGAGGTAGTCGTCCGCGCCGGCCACGGTCAGGTCGACCAGCACGCCGTCGACCCGCCGGGTCGCCGGGGGCGGGCCGCCGCCGGGCCGGTAGGTCACCACCAGCAGCCCGACCTCGCCGTCCCCGCCGCCGTCGTCGTCGCCGTGCGCGAGCGGGCCGTGCACGGCGACGGCGAGCACGTCGGCCGGGAAGCGCCGGCGGGCGGCGTCGGCGACCCGCTCGGCCACCGCCCACCGTGGATCGCCCAGGTGCGGGTCGCCACCGGAGGCCATGCCGTCCACGTCCACGCCGACCACCTCACGCCCTCGCCGACCGGGCCGCCCGGCACGAGCCGGCCCGCGGCGGCGCAGGTCACCGCACCAGCCTAGTCGCGCCCGCCCGACCCGCCCGGCCCGCCGCGCCCGGTGGGGACCAGCCGGAAGAGGAGGATCTCCCGGCCGCCGGCCCGCCGCACGTACGTCTGGTAGGCGGGCCACTGGTCGACCAGCAGCCGCCACAACCGCTCCCGTTCGGCGCCCGCGGCGGCCTCGGCGCGCACCGGGACCCGGCGGCCCTTCACGTCCACCTCGGCGACCGGGTCGGCGAGCAGGTTCAGCGCCCAGCCCGGCTGGTGGGTCTGGCCGAAGTTCGTGCCGACCACCACGTACGCGCCGCCGTCGGGCACGTACAGCAGGGGGTTGCTGCGCGGCCGGCCGGAGCGCCGGCCGGTGGTGGTGATGACCAGCGACGGGACGAGCCCCAGCGCGACCACCCGGCCCCGGGTGAGCCGCCCGACCACGCGGTCGGCGGGGACGAGCAGGCGGACGGCGGCGCCGAACCAGCGATGGTGGCCGACGCGGCGGGTGAGGGCTCCCAGGACGGGCACGGGCACCAGTGTGCCCGGTCCCGGCCGCTCAGTCGAGGCGTCGCTCGACCGGCAGCCGGGACCGGGTGAACAGTCCCGCGCCGAGCATCGCGACCAGCGGCACCACCACCAGGACGCCGAGGGTGGTCCACGGGACCACCACCGGGTACGGGTCCTGGACCGGCCACGAGCCGGCGTACCGGCGGTTCAGGGCGGTCAGGATGATCACGGCCGAGCCGAGGCCGGCGACGATGCCGAGCGCCGAGCCCAGCACGGCGATCACCCCCGCCTGGCACAGCGACAGGAGCCGGCGCAGGCCGGGACCGGCGCCCACCGCGGCCAGTGTGGACAGGTCGGCGCGCCCCTCGGCCGCCGCCAGCCCGGTGGCGATGCCGGCGGCGCCCACGGTGATCACCCCGGCCGCGGCGGCCAGCAGGAGCAGCACCGGCCGCCCGTCGCCCGACCGGTCGCCCTGCTCGATCTCCACGTGGGCGCCGAGCGGGCGCAGCGCGGTGGCGAACCGGTCCCGCCGGCCCTGGTCGGGTGCCCCGTCGGCCGAGACGGCCCAGCCGAGCGGGCGGGTGGCCAGCCCGAGCCGGTCGGCCGCCCGCCGCGAGAGCAGCAGCCGTTCCGTCGGCACCCCCGTGCGCAGCGCGTACGCGGCGACGGCTGTGGGCGCCGACGTCACCGGCGCGGCCGGTCCCGACCCGTTCACCACCACCTCGATCCGCCCGTCCACCACGTAGCGCGGATCGGTCACCACCGCGCCGCCGGCGCGCAGCACGGCGGCCGCGGCGGCGACGTCGGCCGGGTCGGCGCCGGTGAGCAGCGGCAGGGCCAAGCCGTCGTCCACCAGCACCTGGAAGTATGCGCCGTGGAGGTCCTCCGGCCGGCCCTGGCAGCGCTCGTCCGCGCGGGCCTGCTGCCGCTCGGCCTCGCTCAGGCCGTCGCTGAACGGCCAGGGACACGCCCGGTGGGGCGGCAGCACCGGAGCGACCGAGCAGGGCTCGGCCTCCGTCGTGCACCGCACCCCGGCCACCGGCGCCACCGTGGTGGCGCCGAGCAGGTCACGGGCCGCCTCGGTGACCCGGGCCAGGGCCGGCGCGGTGTCCAGGTCCGCCCGGTGCACCAGCACGGTGCCGACGGGCAGGCTCGGCTCGTACGTCGCCATACTCCGCGCGTGGTCGCTGGCCAGGTACACCCCGACCGCGACGCTGCCGGCGACCGCCGCCATCACCGCCGAGATCGCCGGGGCGGCCGAGGAACGGTTGCGGCTGGCGTCGCGTAGCGCGATCCGGGGCGCCAGCGGGAGCGACCGCCCGAGCCGGGCGAGCAGGCCGACCAGCGTCGGGGTGGCGAAGACCAGCCCCAGCTCGCCGAGGACGAGACCGGCGAGGATCACCGGCGGCGACGTCCGGGCGGCCCCGAACGCGGCCAACGCCGCCCCGCCGGCCGCCATGCACACGCCGGCCATGAGCCAGCGCCGCCGGTGCGCGGGCGGGGTGCGGCGGCCGGCCAGCCCGGCCACCACGTCCTGCCGAGCCGCCGCCCAGGCCGGGGCCAGCGCGGCCAGCACGCCGGACAGCACCGCGACGGCCGCGACCGCCGCCAGGGCCTCCGGCCAGCAGCGGTACCCGCCGAAGCGCGCGCCGTAGAGGTGCTGCTCGACCAGCGGCCGGGCGGCGAACGCGGCGGCGACGCCGAGCGTGAGCCCGGTGGCCGCCCCGAGGGCGCCCAGCACCACGCCGTCGGCCAGCACGATCCGGCGCAGGTGGGCGTCGTCGCCGCCCGCCACCGCGACCAACGCGAGGTCCCGGCGCCGCCGCCGTACGCCGACCGCGAAGGCCGGGCCGACGAGCAGCACCACCTCCAGCAGCCCCAGCCCGCCGACGAGTACCGAGACGCTCATCCCCTCGACGTCGACCGAGGAGAACGGTTCGGGCCCGACGACGTCCACCCCCGAGGGCGGGGCGGGGGTGCGGGCGTGGACCACGACGCCGTGGTCGTTGAGCCGGCGGAACAGCGCCTCGTCCACCGTCCCGGGCAGGTCCACCAGCCAGGTCATGTCCGGCTCGGCGTCCGTCGGGCCGGCGGTCGCCGGGTGCAGCGTGACGATCGGTCCCAGGTCGTCCGGGTACTCGACCACCCCGACCACCCGCCACGAGCGGGAGCCGTCCCCGGACGTGACGGTGCCACCGGGACGGACGTCGAGTCGGCGCAGCGCGGCGGGGCTCACCGCGATCTCGTCCGGCCCGGCCGGCGCCCGGCCGGAACGGAACCGGGCCAGCCCCCGGCCGAGCGGGTCCGCGAGGTCCACGGCGCGGCCGGTGACGTCCCGCTCGACCCGGTCGCCGACCCGGGCGTCGAAGCTCACCCAGCGGCGCAGCGGGACGACCCGGCTCCCGGCCGGCAGCAGGGCGGTGACCTGTTCGGCGGTGACCCGCCCGGCCGGTGGCGTCGCGTCGTGGTCGGACGCCCAGCCATCGCCCCATGAGTCCTGGGTGACCGGCCCGCGCGCCACCCAGAGCAGTTCCGCGTCGGCGACACCGAGCTGCCGCTCGGTCCGCTCGGCCCGGGTCAGCTCGGACATGTCCCAGCTCACCGCGGTGAAGGTCAGCACCAGCACCGGTAGCGTGATCATCGCGAGCACCAGCGCCGTACGCCCCCGCGCCCGCCGGGCCTCCCGGCGGGCGATCCGCAGCGCCACCCACCAGGAGCCGACGGCGCCCGCGAGCCGGCCGCCCCGGCCCGCCGTCACCGACCGCTGCCGGTCAACAGCTGCTCCACGCTGCCCAGCGGGGCCGTCGAGTCGACCAGCACCCCGTCGCGGAGGAAGACCACCCGGTCGGCCCAGGCGGCGTGCCGCGCCTCGTGGGTGACCAGGACCGCGGCGGCCCCGGCGTCGACCCGTCGGCGCAGCAGGTGCAGCACCGCCTCGCCGGTCTGCGAGTCCAGCGCCCCGGTGGGCTCGTCGGCGAGCACCAGCCGGCGCTCGCCGACCAGCGCGCGGGCGATCGCCACCCGCTGCTGCTGGCCGCCGGAGAGCTGGTCGGGGAACCGGTCGCCCAGTTCCGGCAGGCCCACCTCGGCCAGCGCGTCCAGCGCCAGCCGGCGCGCCCGCCGGACGCCGGTCCCGTCGAGTTCCAGGGGGAGCGCGACGTTCTCCACGGCGGTGAGGCTGCCGAGCAGGTTCAGGTCCTGGAAGATGTAGCCGATCCGGCGGCGACGCACCTGGGCGAGGCGGCGCCGGTCCAGGGCGCCGAGGTGCTCGCCCTCGACGAGCACCTCGCCGGCGGTCGGGCCGTCCAGCCCGCCGGCGAGAGCCAGCAGGGTGGACTTCCCGGAGCCGGAGGGCCCCATCACCGCGACGAGCTCGCCCGGGTGGACGGCGAGGCTCACGCCGCGCAGCGCGTGCACCGCCGCCGGCCCGGTGCCGTGGGTGCGGTGCACGTCGCGCACGTCGAGCACGGCCGGGGCCGGGCTGCCGCCCGCCGGCCCACTGCCCACGCTCACCGTCGCGCCTCCTCGTCCGCCCGGTCCACCGCCTCGGCGGGCGTCGTCGGCGCGCGGCCGGGCCCCGTCGGACGGTAGCGCACCAGGCTCGTCTCGCAGTGGTCCAGCCAGCGCACCTCGGCCTCGGCCTGGAAGACCATGGCGTCGAGCACCAGCCGCCACGGCAGGTCCTCCGGGCGGTCGCTGGCGTACTTCAACCGGGTCAACTCCTGCAACGTCCGCATGGTCGCGCTGCGCTGGGTCTGCACCACCGACCGCACGTCGACGCCGGGCGTGGTCAGCGCGAGGGCCAGCTTGATCGCCAACTCGTCGCGGGGCCGGTCGGTGCGGCTGATCGGGGTGGCGAACCACAGCGCCAGGTCCGTCCGCCCGGCGTCGGTGATCTCGTACGGGCGCTGCCCGGCCTCGCTCTCGGGGAGCGAGCGGACCAGCCCGTCCCGCTCCAGGCGGGACAGGGTGGTGTAGACCTGCCCGATGTTCAGCGGCCAGGTCGAGCCGGTCGACTCCTCGAACGCGGCGCGGAGCTGGTAGCCGTACATCTGGCCGCGTTCGAGCAGGGCGAGCAGCCCGTGACGGATGGACATGGCTCCGGAGTATGCATACCTGGTATGCGACCCGCAACCGGAGCGTCACCGCCGGCAGTGGCGGTCAGGCGGGACGGCCGGGGAACGGCACGGTCAGCGGGGTGATTCCGGCCGTCCGGCGCCAGCGGGTCGCCCGCAGGGCGTACTCGACCAGGGCGGCCAGCGCCCGGTCGCGGTCGGCGCCGGTGGTGGCGGGCACCGCCGCCCGCCAGAACGCCGCGGTGCGCTCCTCCACCTCGACGGCCAGCCGCAGCGCGCTCGCCCGGTCGGTCACCGGGAACGGCAGGGCGTAGCCCGCCCGGTCGGGCGGGACGGCGCCGCCGCCCGCGCTCAGCTGCATCACCAGGTCGTCACGGCGGCGCCGGTGCGTGGCCTCCGCCTCGCGGGCGGCGGTCCGGGCCGCGCCGGTGAGGCGCACCCCGATGGGGCCGTAGGCCCAGATCGCCGCGTACTCGGCGGTGAGCGCCGCGCCCAGCGCCCCGGCCGGCCCGGTCGGTGTCGGTGTCGGTGCGGTCACTTCAGTGCCTCCACGTGTGTGGCCCGGGCGGCGGCGATCGAGGCGAGCAGCGCGGCCCGTTCCGCCGGCGCCGCCGCGCAGGCACTGGTCGCCGTCTCCCGCCCGGTGCGCTCGCGCTCGCGCAGCGCGGCCCGGGCGGCGGCCGGGTCGGCCGCCGGGGCGGAGGTGGCCGCGGCGGGCGCCGAGGGCAGCGGCACGCCGATCACCCGGGCCAGCTCGGCCGCGTGCGCGCCGTGCGCCTCGGCGATCGGGGTGAGCAGGCCGGCCAGCGCGGGGTGCGCCGCGGCGGCGTCGCGGTGCCCGGCGGCGAGCCGGAGCGCCTCGTCGAGCAGCGGCGTGAGCGGGTCGGGCCCGGGACCGGGATCGTCGTCGCGGTCGAGAAGATCACAGCCGGTCAGCGGCGCCGTCGCGCCGCCGAGCGCCAGGAGGGCCCCGGCGCGCAGCACCGTTCGCCGGGAATGCCCGGTTGCTCCGCCGCGTTGTGTCGGTCTGTCCGTCGCCACCGGACAAGTCAACACCATCACCGGCCGTACGTGGGCCACCGGCGTCGGTGCGCCGCCCGGTCCGGTGCCCGGCAGGCGCGTTACGCTCTGCGCAGCCACCGGCGCGTCAGCTCCGGTGGCGTGCCGGCATGGCGACCGATCGGGGCGCCGTCGATCAGGAGAAGGGTGCGGAGATGACGCAGCGTGGCCGTGCCACGAGGTCGACGGGTCCGGCGGGCAGACCCCGGCGCGCCGACGCCCCCCGGGGCGGGGAACGCGCCGGCGGCCCGCGCGGCGACCTCGCCGCCCGGCGGGCCCGGCTGCGTGAGGTCATCGAGCCGGTGGTCGCCGGCGCCGGCTACGACCTGGAGGAGCTCACCGTCTCCCGGGCCGGCCGCCGGCACGTGGTGCGGGTGATCGTGGACGCCGACGGCGGGATCAACCTGGACGCGGTCGCCGAGGTCTCCCGGGCCGTCTCCGCGGCCCTCGACGCGGCCGAGGAGTCCGGGGGCGACATCGTCGCCGGGGAATACCAGCTGGAGGTCAGCTCCCCGGGCGTGGACCGGCCGCTGACCCTGCCCCGGCACTGGCGGCGCAACGTCGGGCGGCTGGTCAAGGTGACCGCCCGCGGCACGGGCGCCCCGCCCGGGCAGCGCGCCGGGCAGCCCGCCAGCGACCGGCAGGTCACCGGCCGGGTGGTCGAGGCCGACGACGAACGCGTGGTGCTGGAGACCGACACCGGCCGCGCCGCGTGGACCTACGCCGAGCTCGGCCCCGGCCGGGTGCAGGTCGAGTTCAACCGCCTCGACGAGTTCGAGGAGACGGACGAACCCGACGACATGGACGACACCGACGACTTCGACGACGAAGATGATGTGGAGGACGAGGAGAGGTGAACATCGACCTCGCGGCGCTGCGCGCACTCGAGCGCGAGCGGGAGATCCCGTTCGACACGATCCTCGCGGCGATCGAGACCGCGCTGCTGACGGCCTACCGGCACACCGAGGGGGCGGAAGCGCACGCCCGGGTGGAGATCGACCGCAAGTCCGGCGCGGCCCTGGTCTACGCGCAGGAGCTGGACGACGACGGCACGGTGGTGCGGGAGTGGGACGACACCCCGCACGACTTCGGGCGGATCGCCGCCATGACCGCCAAGCAGGTGATCCTCCAGCGGCTGCGGGAGGCCACTGACGAGGTGCACTTCGGCGAGTACGTCGGCCGCGACGGCGACCTGGTCACCGGCGTGGTGCAGGCGCACGAGGCGCGGGCGGAGAAGGGCATCGTCACCGTCGACCTGGGCAAGCTGGAGGGTGTCCTGCCGCAGTCGGAGCAGGTGCCCGGCGAGCGGTACGTCCACGGCGAGCGGATCCGCTGCGTGGTGGTGCACGTGGCCAAGGGAATGCGCGGCCCGCAGATCACGTTGTCGCGTTCGCACCCGGCGCTGGTCAAGAAGCTCTTCGCGCTCGAGGTGCCGGAGATCGCCGACGGCACGGTCGAGATCGGCGCGATCGCACGTGAGGCGGGTCACCGTACGAAGATCGCGGTCCGCTCCACCACCCAGGGCGTGAACGCCAAGGGGGCCTGCATCGGCCCGATGGGCCAGCGGGTCCGCGCGGTGATGAGCGAGCTGCACGGCGAGAAGATCGACATCATCGACTGGTCGGACGACCCGGCGACCTTCGTCGGCAACGCGTTGTCGCCGGCCAAGGCGCTGCGGGTCGAGGTGGTCGACCTGGCCACCCGGACGGCCCGGGTGACGGTGCCGGACTTCCAGCTCTCCCTCGCCATCGGCAGGGAGGGGCAGAATGCCCGGCTTGCTGCCCGGCTGACCGGTTGGCGGATCGACATCCGGTCCGACGCGGAGCAGGCCGGGGCGAGCGGCCGGAGCGGGGCTGATCACGTCCCGGAGCCGGGCAGCGCGATCTCGGGCGCCTAGGGGTAGACTTTCTCCAGTGGTACGACGCGCGCTGCCGGAGCGCACCTGTGTGGGTTGCCGGCGACGTGCGCCGGCCAGCGAATTGCTGCGGATCGTCGCGGTCGGCGACGAGGCTGGTCACAGCCTCCGGCCCGATCCGGCCCGCAGGCTGCCGGGTCGGGGAGCGAACATGCACCCGGATCCGGCCTGCTTCGCGCAAGCTGTGCGGCGGCGCGCCTTCGGGCGGGCGCTGCGCGTCACCGGGGTCCTCGACCACGGTGAGCTCGCGGAGCACGTCGATGCGCCAACCACTACGTCCGGTCAGCCCGACCGGGCGAGGGTCGCTAGCAAGGTAGGACGACCGACATGAGCACACGATGAAGTCCCTGAAATGACCAGGCTTCAAGTGCACGAGTGAGGTCGCTGCGGGTGCTGCCCGCACGACCTCGGAGTGAGGAGTGCAGTGGCAGGTAAGGCCCGCGTACACGAGCTTGCAAAAGAGCTCGGGGTCGAAAGCAAGACCGTTCTCGCCAAGCTCAAGGAGATGGGCGAGTTCGTGAAGTCCGCGTCCAGCACCGTCGAGGCGCCCGTCGCCCGGCGTCTGCGTGGCGCATTCGTCGCGTCCGCCGGCGGGTCCTCGGCGCCGACCGCCCCTCCGGCGGCAGCCCCGAGCCCGGCACCGACCCCGACGCCGTCCCCGACCCCGGGTGCCCCCCGGGTCTCGGCCAAGCCGATGCCGCCGCGGCGGCCGGCCGCGCCGACCCCTGGACCGAAGCCCAAGGGCCCGGTCCCCGGCCCGCCGCAGCCGGCGACCCCGGTCGCCAAGCCGGCGAGCGCGCACGACATCGAGGTGGCGGCCGCCGAGGCGCGCGCCGCCGCGCTGAAGGCTGAGCAGGAGGCCGCGGTCAAGGCCGCGCAGGCCGCCCGCCAGCAGCAGCGGGAGACCGTCCGACGGGAACCCCCGACCGAGGGCGGTCCCCGTCCGGGTCCGCGTCCCGGCCCGAACGCCGTGCCGCCCCGTCCGGGTTCCCCGGCCGCGGGTCGTCCCGGCGCCCCGCAGCCGGGCCCGGGTGCCCGGCCGGGCGGTCGGCCGCCGGCGCGCGGCGCCGGCAACAACCCGTTCGGCATCCAGGGCGGCCAGCAGCAGCAGCGGCCGCCGGCCGCCGGTGCCGGCGGTCCCCGGCCCAGCCCGGCGGGCATGCCGCCGCGGCCGAGCCCGGCCTCCATGCCGCCCCGGCCCAGCCCGGCCTCCATGCCGAGCCAGCGGCCCACCACGGGTCGCCCCGGTCCCGGTGGCGGGCGTGGCGGCCCCGGCGGCGGCGCGGGTCGTCCCGGTGGCGGTGGCTTCCGCCCCGGTGGCGGCGGCGGTGGCGGTGGTTTCCGCGGCGGTCCCGGTGGTGGCGGCGGTGGCGGTGGCTACCGTGGTGGCCCCGGTGGTGGCGGCGGCGGTGCTCCCGGCGGCGGTTTCCGTCCGGGTGCCCCGGCCGGTGGCGGTGGTCGTCCCGGTGGCGGCGGTCGTGGCCGTGGCGGTGGCGCCGCGGGTGCCTTCGGGCGTCCGGGTGGCCGGCCGACCCGTGGTCGCAAGTCCAAGAAGCAGCGCAGACAGGAGTTCGACAACCTGTCGGCCCCGACCATGAGCTCGGGTGCCCCCCGGGGTCAGGGTCAGGTCATCAGGCTTTCCCGTGGCGCCTCGCTGTCGGACTTCGCCGACAAGATCAACGCCAACCCGGGTTCGCTGGTCCAGGAGATGTTCAACCTGGGCGAGATGGTCACCGCGACCCAGTCGTGCTCCGACGACACCCTGCAGTTGCTGGGCGAGCACCTCGGCTTCAACGTGCAGATCGTCAGCCCGGAGGACGAGGACCGCGAGCTGCTCGCGCAGTTCAACATCGACCTCGACGCCGAGGTCGCGGAGGACCGCCTGGTCAGCCGTGCGCCGGTCGTGACCGTCATGGGTCACGTCGACCACGGTAAGACCAAGCTGCTCGACGCGATCCGCAAGGCGAACGTCGTGGCCGGCGAGGCGGGTGGCATCACCCAGCACATCGGCGCGTACCAGGTCCACGTCCCGCACGAGGGCGAGGACCGGGCGGTGACCTTCATCGACACCCCGGGTCACGAGGCGTTCACCGCCATGCGTGCCCGTGGTGCCCAGGTGACCGACATCGTGGTGCTGGTCGTGGCGGCCGACGACGGCGTGATGCCGCAGACGATCGAGGCGTTGAACCACGCCAAGGCGGCCGATGTGCCGATCGTGGTGGCGGTCAACAAGGTCGACAAGCCGGAGGCCAACCCGGACAAGGTCCGCCAGCAGCTGACCGAGTACGGGCTGGTCGCCGAGGAGTACGGCGGCGACACGATGTTCGTCAACGTGGCGGCGAAGCCGGGCATCGGCATCGACGACCTCCTCGAGGCGGTCCTGCTGACCGCCGACGCGTCGCTGGAGCTGACCGCTCCGATCGACGGGCCGGCGCAGGGTGTGGCCATCGAGGCGCACCTGGACAAGGGCCGCGGTGCGGTGGCGACGGTGCTGGTGCAGAAGGGCACCCTGCGGGCGGGCGACTCGATCGTCGCCGGTGGGGCGCACGGCCGGGTCCGGGCGATGCTCGACGAGAACGGCAACCAGGTCGCCGAGGCGGGTCCGGCCCGTCCGGTCCTGGTGCTCGGTCTGACCGCGGTGCCGGGTGCGGGTGACACCTTCCTGGCGGCCGAGGACGACCGCACGGTGCGCCAGATCGCCGAGCAGCGGCAGGCGCGGCGGCGGGCGGCGGCGTTCGCCAACTCCCGTGGCCGGGCCACCCTCGAGACGCTCATGGAGCAGCTCAAGGAGGGCGAGAAGACCTCGCTCAACCTGGTGCTCAAGGGCGACGTCTCCGGTTCCGTGGAGGCCCTCGAGGACGCGCTGTTCAACCTCGACATCCCGGAGGAGGTCCAGCTCAGGATCATCCACCGGGGCGTGGGTGCGATCACCGAGAGCGACGTCATGCTCGCGAGCGCCTCGTCCGAGGCGGTCACGATCATCGGCTTCAACGTGCGGGCCTCCAATAAGGTCCGCGAGATGGCCGACCGCGAGGGCGTGGAGATCCGGTACTACACCGTCATCTACCAGGCCATCGAGGAGATCGACGCCGCCCTCAAGGGGCTGCTCAAGCCGGAGTACGAGGAGGTCGAGCTGGGCACCGCGGAGATCCGCGACGTCTTCCGCTCGTCCAAGGTCGGCAACATCTCCGGTTGCATCGTCCGGTCGGGCATCATCCGGCGCAACGCCAAGGCGCGCCTGCTGCGCGACGGCTCGGTGGTGGCGGACAACCTCACCATCAGCTCGCTCAAGCGGTTCAAGGACGACGCCACGGAGGTGCGCGAGGGCTTCGAGTGTGGTCTGACCCTGGGTGGTTACAACAACGTCCAGGTCGGCGACGTCATCGAGACCTTCGAGATGCGGGAGAAGGCTCGCGCCTGATCCGGTGAACCACTGATCGAGGGGTTTACGCCGAAAGGCGTAAACCCCTTGATCATGTGGGGGCACGTCCGGGTATCGTCCGGGGCGATGTTCACCGGAACCGCGGTCTTCGACCTGCTGCTGCCGGGCGACTCCCGGTCGCTCAAGGCCAAGAGATCATACGTACGCCCGATCGTGGCGGCCCTGCGCCGCTTCGAGGTCTCGGCCGCCGAGGTCGGGGCGCTCGACCTGCACGGTCGGGCCGAGATAGCCGTGGCCGTGGTGGCCGCCGAGGCGTTGCACGTCCGCGAGGTGCTGGACTCCTGCGAGCGCCTGGTGGCCGGCCGACCGGAGGCCGAGTTGCTCTCGGTGCGCCGGCGGCTCTACGGCGAGGAGGACTGACGCCGGCGCGGGTGCGCGCGTCCGGCGGGCGGTGACGACGCCCGCCGGCGCGGGTGCCCGCGGCGGGCGGTGACGACCCCGGCGGTGCGGGTGTGCCGGGCGTCGTGCCGGGCCGGCGCACCGCCGGCGACGCGCGGCGGCGGTCGCCGCGCGGGTAGTGTTCGAGATGTTGGCCGGTCGGCTCCGGGGCGCTCCGCGTCGCCGGTGACGGCCGGGAACGGGACGCCGTGGAGGTGGCGAAATGTCGGATCCGGCCAAGGTACGCCGGCACGCGGAGCGGGTGCGTGAACTGGTCGCGTCGGTGGTGCGCAGCCAGATCAAGGACCCCCGGCTCGGCATGATCACCATTACCGACGCCCGGATCACCGCCGACCTGCGCGACGCGACCGTCTTCTACACGGTGCTCGGCGACGCGGCGGCCCAGTCCGGCACCGCCGCGGCGCTGGAGAGCGCCAAGGGCATGCTGCGCAGCACCGTCGGCAAGGCGCTCGGCCTGCGGCACTCGCCGACCCTGACCTTCGTCCTCGACGACGTGCAGGACCAGGTCAAGCACATCGACGACCTGCTCGCCCAGGCCCGTACCGCCGACGCCGAGGTGCAGCGGCTCGCCGCCAGGGCCGAGTACGCGGGCGAGGCCCAGCCGTACCGGCTGGACTCCGACGACGAGTCCCACGACGAGGACGAGGACGAGACTCCGCCCCGGGGCGGGGACCAGCGGTGACCGAACCGTCCGGCGGTCCGGCCGGTGGCGCCCTCGCCGAGGCGACGCCACCGGCCGACTCCGGCCCCGCCGAGGCGGACTGGGCGGCGGCCGTCGCGGCGGTGCGGGGGCTGCCGCCGGACGGGCGGGTGCTGCTGATCTGCCACGTCAACCCGGACGGCGACGCGCTGGGCAGCATGCTCGGCTTCGGGCTCGGGCTGCGCCGGCTGGGCGTACGACGGATGCAGGCGACCTTCCCCGGCCCGCCGGAGGTGCCCGAGCCGTTCCGCGGCCTGCCCGGGCTCGACCTGCTCGTGCCGGCGACCGAGGCGTACCCGGACCCGGATCTGGTCGTCTGCTTCGACGCGGCCAGCGAGTCCCGGCTCGGCGAGCTGGTCGACCGGCTGGGCGCGGCCGGCGGCGCGCTGGTGCTCGACCACCACGCGTCGAACACCCGCTTCGGCCGGGTCAACCTGGTGGACCCGCACGCGGCGGCCACCTCGGTGGTCGCCGAGGAACTGCTCTCCCGGCTCGGCGTCGCGCTGGACGCGGAGATCGCGGAGTGCCTCTACGTCGCCCTGAGCACCGACACCGGCTCGTTCCGGTTCGAGGCGACCACGCCGGCGGTGCACCAGCTCGCGGCCCGCCTGATCGCCACCGGCATCCGCCCCGGTGACATCTCCCGCCGGATCTTCGACACCCGGCCGTTCGGCGCCGTCCGTCTCTTCGGCGAGGTGCTCGGCCGGGCGCGCCTGGAGCCGGCCGCGGCCGTCGGGCACGGCCTGGTCTGGACGTACGCCACGCAGGACGACCTGGCCCGGCACGACCAGCCGGCGTACGTGCTGGAGGCGCTGATCGACTCGGTCCGGTGCACCGCCGAGGCCGACGTGAGCTGTGTGGTCAAGCAGACCGCGACCGGCGACTGGGCTGTGTCGATGCGCAGCAAGGGCGCGGTGGACGTCAGCCGGGTGGCGGTCGCGCTGGGCGGCGGCGGGCACCGTTTCGCCGCCGGGTTCACCGGGCGGGGGACGGTCGACGAGGTCGTCGACCGGATCCGCGCGGAGCTCGACGGCGCGCTGACCGGGCCCGACCGGCGCTGACCCGGCGGGCCCGCACGGGAAGATCAGGGTCAGCTCCGGGGAGTGTCCGTCTTCCCGGGCTCGGCGAGTCCGGGGAGAATCGCGGGATGGAGCAGCCCCACGACCTCACCGTCGAGGCGCCCCGCGCCTGGGACCGTCCCGCCGTCACCGTGCCGGTGCTCGTCTGCCTCTCGCTGGTCGGCGGCCGGTTCCCGTCGTTCTCGACGGAGGCCAACCTCTGGACCCTCGGCACCGGCGGCGTGTTGATCTGGCTGGGTCTGAGCAACCGGGTGCCCCGGCGGCCCGCCCCGCGCCGGCTCGGCGCCCCGGCGGCCTGGTGGGCCCTTCCGGTGGTGGTCTTCGGCGTCTTCGAGGGGGCCACGTTCGTGCTGGCGGTCGGGGACGACTTCCCCACCTTCTCCCGGCTGGCGGATCCGATGCTGGAGGACCGGCTGGTCCGGTCGGCCGCCTGGCTGGCCTGGCTGTCCGCGTTCTGGGGGTTGGTGCGGCGATGATGCGGGCGTTGGCGATCGGCGGCTTCCTGGCGGCGCTGGTGCTCTTCGCCGCCGTCGAGTGGGCGGCCCGGCGCGAGGGCTCCCGGATCCCGACGCTCGGCGAGGTCTGCGCGTACGTGATGCGCTACGAGGTGGGGGCGGTGCCCGTCGGCCGGATCGGGCTCTTCGGCTTCTGGTGGTGGCTTGGCTGGCACTTCCTGGCCCGCTGACCCGCCGGCCTCCCTCCGCCGGTCCGGGAACCGGGACGGCCCGGCGGAGCAATGTGAGTCCAGATCGCGGGAACCGTGGGCAGCATGTGGACCTGAACGATAACTTGGGAATCGGCCGGCGCCGTGTGGCGGTGCCGGTCGTGGGCGGTGGGGCCACACCCGGCAACGCCTCCCTCCAGGGTCGGACCGACCCGGGCTCACACGCTGCCCACCAGCCGCTCCGGTGACCCCGGACCGCTGCCGGGCGTTCAGCACGCCGCCCGCGAGGGCCGCCGTCGCGTCGGCGGCTGCCCGCGCCCTGGAAGGGGACCACCACCATGCCGAGCAAGCCCAAGCCCGAGACCACCGACGAGGCCCGCGAGCAGATGCGCCGCGCGCTGCAGACCTCGATGGACACCCGTCAGTGACCCAGGCCGACCGGCGGTGACGCTGCCGGCGTCCGCCGCCGGCAGCGTCACCGCCCAGCCGGCGTCGACCGCCGGCCGCGGGCGTCCGCCGCTCTCCACGGCCGACGCCCGACCCGCCGGCTGCCGCTGGGCGGGTGGCCGACCCGGACGTCGGAAGGCCGACGCTCCGGGCGAGCCGGACACCGCCCCGCCCACCGCGGGCCGTGGCGCTGCCGGCGGCCGGCCCGGAGCCGGGAGCCCTGGCGGCCGTGCCGGTGCGTCGGTACGGTCCCCGCATGCGCCGGATCCTCGTCGTCGGCAGCTCGGGCGCCGGTAAGAGCACCCTCTCCCGCGAGGTCGCGCGCCGGCTCGACCTGCCGCTCATCCACCTCGACCAGCACTTCTGGCAGCCCGGCTGGGTGGCTCCCGACGACGCCCGCTGGCGTGCCGCGGTCGCCGAACTCGCCGCCCGGCCGTCCTGGGTGATGGACGGCAACTACGGCGGCACCCCTCGACCTCCGCCTGCCCCGCGCCGACCTGCTGGTCCTCTGCGACCCGGGTCGGCTGCTCTGCCTCGGCCGGGTGCTGCGCCGCCGGTGGGCGTACCGCGCCACCGCCCGCCCCGACCTCCCGCCCGGCTGTCCGGAGACGATCGACGCCGAGTTCCTCCGGTACGTGTGGCGCTACCCGCGCCGGTCCCGGCCCCGGCTGCTCGCCGCGGTCGCCACGCACGCGCCGGCGCTGCCGGTGGTCCGGCTGCGCAGCCGCGCCGAGGTGCGCCGCTGGCTCGCCGAGCTGCCCACGGCCTGAGCCCGCCCTGCCGTCCACCGGATGGCCCGTCGCGACGAGTTCCGTGCCCGGTCTCCCCGTCGTGTCGGCGCCGGGCGGCCGGGAAGGTGGGCGGCGGCCTCCAGTCGCAACTGCGCCTCGGCGGTCTCGGCCGCGACGGCGTCGAGGAACCAGGCCCGCTGCAACGTGAGGACCGGCTCGTCGTCGCCGGCGATGGTGACGTCCACCCGCCCGGCCAGGCACCCTTGCCGCCCGTCTGGCGTTCGTCCGGCGGGCGCTGCTGAAGATCAGTCGTACCCCGTCCAGCTCTTCGCGGAACCGACGAGCGCCGCGCGATCGGGGGGCCGTCACCGTGATCTCGATCGGAACGGTCCATAACGGGCGGGCGGATCCGGGGAACTCGGACCACTGGGGCGACGTGGCGAGCACCATCCTGGTCGAGCCACGGTTCGGCGACCGCTGCCTCACCGGACTCGCCGCCTTCTCCCACGTGGAGGTGGTCGTCTTCTTCGACCGCCTCACCGAACGAGAGAACCACCGGCAGCCGTTGCGGCCCCGCGGCCGGGCCTGCCACCGTCGGCAATGCTGCTCGCCGGGTGGCTCGTCGGCGAGACGCTGCCCGTGGCGGTGGCCGTCGGGGGAGTGCTTCTGCTCGGTGCCGTGACCGTCGTCCACCTGTTACCCGGTAAGTGATCTGATTGCTTGCGATCCTTACCGTGCCCGTGCCAGGATCGGCGGCGATGAGTCAGCCAGCCGTCGCCGCCGCCCCCGCCGCGTCACCCCGCCGGATCGCCGCCCTCGCCCTGCCGGCGCTGGTGGTGCTGGCCGCCGAACCGCTCTACGTGCTCGTGGACACGGCGGTGGTGGGGCACCTCGGCCGGGTGCCGCTCGCCGCGCTCGCCATCGGCGGCACGGTGCTGACCCTCATCGCGTGGCTCGGCACCGTGGTCGCGTACGGCACCACCGGGCGGTCGGCCCGGCGCTTCGGGGCCGGCGACCGGGCCGCCGCCGTCGCCGAGGGCGTGCAGTCCTCCTGGCTGGCGCTCGGGGTGGGCGTGCTGGTCGCGGTCGGCATGCAGGTCGGCGGCGGGGCGTTGGCGCGTACGCTCGCCGGAGGCCCTGGCGAGGTGGCCGACGCCGCCGCGCAGTGGCTGCGGGTCGCGGCGCTCGGCGCCCCGGGCCTGCTGCTCGCCGCCGCCGGCAACGGCTGGCTGCGCGGCGTGCAGGACACCCGCCGGCCGCTGGCGTTCGTGCTCGGGCCGAACCTCCTCTCCGCCGTGCTCTGCCCCCTGCTGGTCTACCCGCTCGGCCTCGGCCTGGTCGGCTCCGCGGTGGCCAACGTGGTCGCCCAGACCATCGGCGGGGCGCTCTTCGCCGGGGCGCTGGTCGCCGAGCGGGTCCCGCTGCGGCCCCGGCCGCGGCTGATCGGGCAGCAACTGGTGCTCAGCCGGGACCTGCTGATCCGGGGTGCCGCGTTCCAGGCGAGCTTCCTCTCCGCCACCGCCGTGGCCGCCCGCTTCGGGGCCGCCGCCGTGGGCGCCCACCAGATCGCCCTGCAACTCTGGTTCTTCACCGCGCTGGTGCTCGACGCGCTCGCCATCGCCGCCCAGTCGCTGGTCGGCGCCGCGCTCGGCGGCGGCGACGACGCCGGGGCCCGGGCCCTCGCCCGCCGGATCGGGCTGCTCGGTGGCGCCTGCGGCGTGGCGTTCGCGGTGGTCATCGCCGCCGGCGCCGGCGTCGTCCCCGGCTGGTTCAGCTCCGATCCGCAGGTACGCGACCAGGCGATGCTGGCCTGGCCGTGGTTCGTGGCGATGCAGCCGCTGGCCGGCGTCGTGTTCGCCCTCGACGGCGTGCTGATCGGCGCCGGGGACGTCCGCTACCTGCGCAACCTGACCATCGTGGCCGCCCTCGGCGGCTTCCTGCCCGCCATCTGGCTGGCGTACGGGCTCGACCTCGGGCTCGGCGGCATCTGGGCCGGGCTCACGCTGTTCGTGGTGATCCGGCTGGTCGCCCTGCTGCTGCGGCTGCGCTCGGGCGGCTGGGCCGTGGTCGGCGCGGTGCGCTGACCACACCCGTCCGGGCGCTCCCGCGGGTCAGCAGCTTTCGCCGTCGCCGGGCCGCCAGCCCGGGTCGTAGACGTTGCCGGTCGGCCGTGCCGAGGGCCGGCTGCGCAGCGGCTCCTCGGGGGCGAGGGCCAGGAACCCCCGCTTGATCCCGGCGCAGTCGGCGTTGTAGAGGGTGCTCGCCGCCTCGTGTACCCACAGCCCACGGGACGAGGACCGGACGTCGTCGGGGTGCGGGACGTGCCAGACCACCTCGTCGCGCACGGTGACCAGTTCGGCTCCCGGCGGGTACTCCTGCGCCCGCCAGAGGTCGAAGTGGTAGACCCAGATGAAGCTGGTGGTGATCTCCAGCACCCGGATGCCGTCGGGGTCGGTGGTTGCCCGGTAGGTGACGGTGCCCCGCGCGCGGACCGTGTCGGCGTTGTCCAGCCGCGGGTCGGCCTCGTCGTCAACCCGGGTCACGTAGTTCAGCGCCGCGCCGTCGGCCAGGTCGCGCCGGACCTCGTCCCGGTTGTCCGGCGCGATCAGCCCGAGGAAGGGCTCCGGGTCGTTGACCACGAGCATCGACCTGTCGACGCGGCCCTCGACGAGCGCCTGCCGGACCTTCGCCAGGCCGTCGGCGACCTGCTTCGCGGTGAACGGCGCGGCCGCCTTCGCCGGCGGCAGGACGATGGCGTCCTTCCCGGCGGCGAACGACTCCGCCGGGGTGGCCGCCCACGGGCTCACCGAGTTGCCGTCGGCGTCGGTGGGACGGACCTGGCCGGGCACGGCCCGGCGGTCGGGCAGGATGGGCTCGTTGTCGCGGACCCGCTCGTAGACGCCGAATCCGATGGTGCCCACCACCGCGAGGAACGAAAGCGTCACCAGGGCGGCGACGCCGCCCAGCAGCTTCCCGCTGTGCCTCGCCCAGCCCAGCCGCAACCGCTCCGGGCGGGTCAGCGTGTGCTCCGTCTCCGGCTCGCGCATCCAGGTCGGGACGCGGACCGGCTCCGCGGGCTGGTCGGCGTACGGGTCGAAAGGCGCGGTCGGCTCGCTCGGCCGCTGGTCGGTGCTCATTCGGCTGTCCAGGTGGGGTGGGTGGAGGGGGCGCATGATCTTCGCACCCGCCGCGCGCCGCCGTGGTCCCGTTCGGTCGCCGTCGGGCAGTGCTGTCCGACCGGCGGACGCCGCGCCGGCCGTCCGCCCGACCCGCGTACGGCGGCGACGGGGCGTCCGAGCCGGTCTGGCAGGCTTGGGTGTCGTGAGCGCAGACGGTCTGATCGTGGTGGACAAGCCCGGCGGCATGACGTCGCACGACGTGGTGGCGCGGATCCGCCGGTTGGCGCGGACCCGTCGGGTGGGGCACGGCGGCACCCTCGACCCGATGGCCACCGGCGTGCTGGTGATCGGGGCCGGCAGGGCCACCCGCCTGCTCACGTACGTGATCGGCGCGCACAAGAGCTACACGGCCACCGTCCGGCTCGGCCAGGCCACCGTCACCGACGACGCCGAGGGCGACGTGATCGCCACCACCCCGGCCGGGCAGGTCACCGACGAGGCGATCCGAGCCGCCCTCGCCGCGCTGACCGGCGAGATCGACCAGGTGCCGAGCGCGGTCAGCGCCATCAAGGTCGACGGGCAGCGGGCGTACAAGCGGGTGCGCGAGGGGGAGAGCGTCGAGCTGCCCGCCCGCCGGGTCACCGTCTCCCGGCTGGACCTGCTGGCCGTACGCCGGGACACCCCCGACGTGGTGGACGTCGACATCGACGTGACCTGCTCCTCCGGGACGTACATCCGGGCCATCGCCCGGGACGCGGGCCTGGCGCTCGGGGTGGGCGGGCACCTGACCGCGCTGCGGCGTACCGCCGTCGGCGGCTTCACCCTCGCGGAGGCCGCCACCCTCGACGAGCTGGAGCGGCGCGCGCCCGAGGTGGTCCACCTGCCGCTGGCCGCGGCGGCCGACCGGTTCTTCCCGCGGCGCGACGCCGGCGCCGACGAGGCGAAGGTGCTCTCCCACGGCGGGCCACTCGACCCGGCCGGCATTCCCGGCCCCTACGCGGTCTTCGGTCCCGACGGCGGGCTGATCGCTATCGTCAGCGAGCGGGACGGCCGGGCCCGCGCGGAGATCGTGCTCGCCCCCGCCTGACGGCGGGGCGGGGGACCGGCGGCCCTTGTGGGCCGCCGCGGAGGCAGGGAGGAGCGCAATGCAGCGGTGGCGGGGGTACGACGCGGCGCCCGGTGGCTGGGGGCGGTCGGTCGTCACCATCGGCGTCTTCGACGGCGTGCACAAGGGGCACCAGGCGACCATCGGGCACGCCGTGACACGGGCCCGCGAGCTGGGCGTGCAGTCGGTGGTGGTCACCTTCGACCCGCACCCGGCCGAGGTGGTCCGCCCCGGCTCGCACCCGGCGGTGCTCACCGAGCCCGCCCGCAAGGCCGAGCTGATCGAGGCGCTCGGCGTGGACGTGCTGTGCGTGGTGCCGTTCACCCCGGAGTTCTCCCGGCTGCCCGCCGAGGCGTTCGTGCACGACATCCTGGTCGAGCACCTGCACGCCGCCCTGGTGGTGGTGGGGGAGAACTTCCGCTTCGGGCACCGCGCGGCCGGCGACGTGGCGCTGCTGGAGCGCCTCGGCCGCACCTTCGGCTTCGGCGTCGAGGGGGCCCCGCTGGTCGCCGAGGCGGGCACCGTCTTCTCGTCCACGTACATCCGCTCCTGCGTCGACGCGGGGGACGTGGGGGCCGCCGCCGCCGCGCTCGGCCGCCCGCACCGGCTGGAGGGCGTGGTGGTCCGCGGCGACCAGCGCGGCCGCGAGCTGGGCTTCCCCACCGCCAACCTGCTCTGTCACCGGCACGCGGCGGTGCCCGCCGACGGCGTCTACGCCGCCCGGCTGGTGCGCCGGGGCCACGCCGAACCGCTGGGGGCGGCGGTGTCGGTCGGCACCAATCCGACCTTCTCGGGGCGGGAGCGGCGGGTGGAGGCGTACGTGCTGGACTTCGACGGCGACCTCTACGGCGAGCGGCTGGCGCTGGACTTCGTGGCACACCTGCGCGGGCAGATCCGATACGACGCGATCGAGCCGTTGATCGCCCAGATGGGGCAGGACGTCGAGCGCACCCGCCGGGCCCTCGACTGACCGCCTCGCGGCCCTTGACCGGCCGGCGCCCGGCCGTACTGGTAGTCTGGCGGGGACGTCGGCTGACCGACGTGGGGCCTCGCGTGCCTGCACGACGCCGCGGGTGCGAGGTACCGGTCCGTTTCCGGTCCACCGACCGATCCGACGGACATCATCGAACAACCCACGAAACAGGGAGAACATGGCGCTCGACCAGGAAGCCAAGGCCAAGATCCGCGCGGAGTACGCGACCGCCGAGGGCGACACCGGTTCGCCGGAGGTGCAGGTCGCGGTCCTCACCAAGCGGATCGCCGAGCTCACCGAGCACCTGAAGGTGCACAAGCACGACCACCACAGCCGCCGCGGGCTGCTGCTGCTGGTCGGCCGTCGCCGTCGGCTGCTCAACTACGTCCAGAAGAAGGACATCAACCGCTACCGGTCGCTCATCGAGCGGCTCGGTCTGCGCCGGTGACGTGACGGGGGAGTGGCCTGACTCGGGCCGCTCCCCCGCTCCGGTACCACACGAAAATCAGGGCCGCGCGACCACCCGAGAAAGGGAGCGGGTCAGCGTACCGGTCTCCGGTAGTGGCCCCCGGGCACCCCGGCATCTCGCCGGCCACCCGGGCGCTTCGATCGAAGACCGGCCGTCTGAGCAGCTCCCGCGTCGTGGGCCCCCGATGCGAAGGAGCACGACAGCACCATGACCGAGACCAACCTCGGCACCGAATCCCGCACCGCCGTGATCGACAACGGGTCCTTCGGCACCCGTGAGATCACCTTCTCCACCGGCCGGCTGGCCCGCCAGGCCGCCGGCTCCGTCATCGCCCAGCTCGGCGAGACGGTCGTCCTCTCCGCCACCACCGCCGGCAAGCAGCCGAAGGAGCAGTTCGACTTCTTCCCGCTGACCGTCGACGTCGAGGAGCGGATGTACGCCGCGGGCCGCATCCCCGGCTCGTTCTTCCGCCGTGAGGGCCGCCCCAGCGAGGACGCGATCCTCACCTGCCGGCTGATCGACCGGCCGCTGCGCCCGTCGTTCGTCAAGGGCCTGCGCAACGAGGTCCAGGTCGTCGAGACCGTCCTCGCGCTCGACCCGCAGCACCCCTACGACGTCGTGGCGATCAACGCCGCGTCGATGTCGACCAAGCTCTCCGGCCTGCCGTTCTCCGGCCCGATCGGGGCGACCCGGATGGCGCACGTCGACGGCCAGTGGGTCGCCTTCCCGACCCACGAGGAGCTGGCCCGGGCCACCTTCGACATGGTGGTGGCCGGCCGCGCCCTGGCCGACGGCGACGTCGCGATCATGATGGTCGAGGCCGAGGCCACCGAGCACACCGTGGCGCTGGTCGCCGGCGGCGCCCCCGCCCCGACCGAGGAGGTCGTGGCGAGCGGCCTGGAGGCCGCCAAGCCGGCCATCCGCGAGCTGTGCCGGGCGCAGAGCGAGCTGGCCGACGTGGCCGCCAAGCCGGTCGCCGAGTTCCCGGTCTTCCTGGACTACCAGGACGACGCGTACGACGCGGTGGCCGACGTGGCCCGCGCCGACGTCGCCGAGGCCCTGCAGATCGCCGGCAAGGCGGTCCGTGAGGAGGCCCTGGACGCGATCAAGGCCCGCGTGCTGGCCGAGCTCGGCCCGCGCTTCGAGGGCCGGGAGAAGGAGCTCAGCGCCGCCCTCCGGTCGCTGACCAAGTCCGAGGTCCGCAACCGGGTGCTGCGCGAGCAGGTCCGCATCGACGGCCGCAGCCCGCGCGACATCCGCCCGCTGACCGCCGAGGTCGGCGTGCTGCCGCGGGTGCACGGCTCGGCGCTGTTCGAGCGCGGCGAGACGCAGATCCTGGGCGTCACCACGCTGAACATGCTGCGCATGGAGCAGTCGCTGGACACCCTCTCCCCGGAGAAGTCCAAGCGCTACATGCACAACTACAACTTCCCGCCGTACTCGACCGGTGAGACCGGCCGGGTCGGCTCGCCGAAGCGGCGCGAGATCGGCCACGGCGCGCTCGCCGAGCGGGCGCTGATCCCGGTGCTGCCGTCGCGCGAGGAGTTCCCGTACGCCATCCGGCAGGTCTCCGAGGCGCTCGGCTCCAACGGCTCCACCTCGATGGGCTCGGTCTGCGCCTCGACGCTGGGCCTGCTGTCCGCCGGTGTGCCGCTGAAGGCGCCGGTCGCCGGCATCGCCATGGGCCTCATCTCCGACGAGGTCGACGGCAAGACCCAGTACGTGACGCTGACCGACATCCTCGGCGCCGAGGACGCGTTCGGCGACATGGACTTCAAGGTCGCCGGCACCCGGGACTTCGTCACCGCGCTCCAGCTCGACACCAAGCTCGACGGCATCCCGTCGGACGTGCTGGCCGCCGCGCTCCAGCAGGCGCACGAGGCCCGGCAGACCATCCTCGACGTGATGCAGCGGGCCATCGAGGCCCCGGCCGAGATGTCGGACTACGCCCCGCGGGTCACCACCGTCAAGATCCCGGTGGACAAGATCGGCATGGTGATCGGCCCGAAGGGTCAGACCATCAACGCCATCCAGGACGAGACCGGCGCCGAGATCTCCATCGAGGACGACGGCACGATCTACGTCGGCGCGACCAACGGCCCGTCGGCCCAGGCCGCGGTCGAGCGGATCAACGCGATCGCCAACCCGACGCTGCCGAAGGTCGGCGACAAGTTCCTCGGCACCGTGGTGAAGACGGCCGCGTTCGGCGCGTTCGTCTCGCTGCTGCCGGGCCGCGACGGCCTGCTGCACATCTCCAAGGTGGGCGACGGCAAGCGGGTCGAGAAGGTCGAGGACTTCCTCAACGTCGGCGACAAGGTCGAGGTCGAGATCGCCGACATCGACCAGCGCGGCAAGATCTACCTGGACAAGGTCCGCCCGGAGGGCGCCGAGGCGCCGGCCGCCGGCGAGGCCGCCGGTGGCGAGCGTCCGGCCGGCCGGGACCGGGGTGACCGGGGTCCGCGCGACCGCGGCGACCGCGAGCGCGGCGGCGACCGGGGCGGTCGTGGCCCGGGCGGCGGCGAGCGCGGCCAGGGCGGCGGCGAGGGTGGCGAGGGCGGCGAGCGTCCGCGCCGCCGGACCCGGCACAGCTGACGCACCAGCACACCGCACCACCCACCCCTCGTCGATCTGGGAGCAACAACACGTGAGTCGGGCCGTTCGTGCGCCGTTTCCGCCGGATCGACGGGGGGTGGCCTCGTTCCCGGGCCCCTCGGACGCCGCGTTCCGCAGCACCGGGGGGGCCCGCTCCGGCGGCGCCTCCCGGGCGGTGACCCGCACGATCAGTGACGACCCGCTGGGCGGCACGGTACGCCGTACCGTGCTGCCCAGCGGGCTGCGCGTGCTCACCGAGGCGATCCCGGCGATGCGCAGCGTGTCGTTCGGCATCTGGGTCGCGGTCGGCTCCCGCGACGAGACCGGCCCGCAGGCCGGCGCGGCGCACTTCCTGGAGCACCTGCTGTTCAAGGGCACCAACAAGCGCAGCGCCCTGGACATCTCCTCCGAGATCGAGGCGGTGGGCGGCGAGACCAACGCCTTCACCACGAAGGAATACACCTGCTACTACGCCCGGGTGCTCGACGAGGACCTGCCGCTGGCCATCGACGTCATGTGCGACCTGGTCGCCGACTCGGTGCTGAAACCGGCCGACGTGGAGACCGAGCGGGGCGTGATCCTCGAAGAGATCGCCATGCACGACGACGAGCCCGGCGACGAGGTGCACGACCTCTTCGCCCGGGCGGTCTACGGCGACCACCCGCTGGGCCGGCTGATCTCCGGCACCGAGGAGACGGTCACCCCGATGACCCGGCGGCAGATCCAGGGCTTCTACCGCCGCCGCTACACCGCCCCGCAGATCGTCATCGCCGCCGCCGGCAACCTGGACCACACCGCGGTGGTGAAGCTCGTCCGCCAGGCGCTGCGCGGCACCCCGCTGGACACCGACCCGGCGGTGCCGGCGCCGCACCGGTCGGCCACCCCGGCGGTACGCACCAGGCCCGCCGCCATGCTGGTGGAATCGAAGGAGACCGAGCAGGCGCACGTCATCCTCGGTTGCCCCGGCATCGACCGGCTGGACGAGCGCCGCTTCGCCCTCGGCGTGCTCAACAACGTCCTCGGCGGCGGCATGTCGAGCCGGCTGTTCCAGGAGATCCGCGAGCAGCGCGGCCTGGCCTACTCGGTCTACTCCTACGCCAGCCAGTACGCCGACAGCGGCCTCTTCGCCGTCTATGCCGGCTGCGCGCCCGGCAAGGTGGACGAGGTGCTGGAGCTGACCCGGGCCGAACTCGCCCGGGTGGCCGCCGACGGCCTGACCGAGGCCGAGGTGGCCCGCGGCAAGGGGATGAGCAAGGGCTCGTTCGTGCTGGGCCTGGAGGACACGGGCTCGCGGATGAGCCGGCTGGCCAAGGGCGAGCTGCTCTACGGCGACCTGATGCCGGTCGACGAGTTGCTCCGCCGGGTCGACGCGGTCACCGTGGCCGACGTGAACACCCTCGCCGCCGAGCTGCTGAGCCGGCCGATGTCGCTGGCCGTGGTCGGCCCGTTCGGCGAGGGCGACTTCTCCGCCCGCTGACCGGCCGCGCCACCCGTCCGCGCCCGTGGCCGGGCCCTGCCTCGGGTCCGGCGGGATGTGGACGTCCCGATTGGGATAGGTTGTGCCCCGTGACTGACGAGCAGGAGAAGAGCGCGGACGAGCCGATCCGGGTCGGCGTGCTGGGCGCCCGGGGCCGGATGGGCGTCGAGGTGTGCAAGGCCGTCGACGCCGCCGGCGACATGGAGCTGGTGGCCATGGTCGACCAGGGCGACTGGCTGTTCAACGCCTCCGACGCCGGGGCCGAGGTGGTCGTCGACTTCACCACTCCCGACGTCGTCATGGACAACCTGCACTGGTGCATCGACCAGGGCATCAACGCCGTCGTCGGCACCACCGGCTTCACCGAGCAGCGGCTGGAGCGGGTGCGGGGCTGGCTGGCCCGCAAGCCCGGCGTGGGCGTGGTGATCGCCCCCAACTTCGGCATCGGCGCGGTGCTGATGATGCAGTTCGCCGCCCGCGCGGCCCGGCACTTCGAGTCGGTCGAGATCGTCGAGCAGCACCACCCCCGCAAGCTGGACGCGCCCAGCGGCACCGCCACGCACACCGCGCGGCTGATCGCCGCGGCCCGCGCCGAGGCCGGGCTGGGCCCGGTGCCCGACGCGACCAAGGACGAGGTGGCGGGCGCCCGGGGCGCCGACATCGAGGGGGTACGCGTGCACGCCGTGCGCGCCACCGGCCTCGTCGCCCACCAGGAGGTGCTCTTCGGCACCACCGGCGAGACGCTGACCATCCGGCACGACTCGTACGACCGGGCGTCGTTCATGCCCGGCGTGCTGCTGGCCGTCCGCGCGGTCCGCAACCGGCCGGGGCTGACCGTCGGCCTGGACGCCCTGCTCGACTGACGCCGAGGGTCGGGCCGTCCTCGTCCCCAGCCACCTGATGGGCGAGATGCAGCTCACCACCGGGGGAATCCCGTCGCGTGGCTGCCGGGCGGCTCCTAGGCTGCCCGGGTGATCGATTCTGGCATCCTCGACCGGGCGGGCCGCCGGGTCACCCTGCGCCCCGTGGACGACGACAACTGGCGGGCGGTGGCCGACGTCGCCCCCCGCGACGACCAGCGCGCCTGGGTGCCGGCCCTGGCCGCCCGCTACCTGCTGCTGACCATGCGTTCCGACGTCTGGAACTCGCTCGCCGTGTACGCGGACGAGACGGTGGTCGGGCACGTCATGTGGGGCGTGGACGACGACGGCTCGCGCTGGATCGGCGGCATGGTCGTCGACGCGGCCGAGCAGGACCGCGGCGTCGGCCGGGCGACCGTGCGCACCCTCGCCGCGTGGCTCGCCGCCCAGGACGGCGGGCACCCCGTCCGGCTCTCCTACCACCCCGACAACGCCTCGGCCGCCCGGCTCTACACGAGCCTGGGCTTCACGCCCACCGGCGCCATGGAGGACGACGAACTGGTCGCCGAGTTGCGCCCCGCCGCCTCCGCCTGACCGCCCGCCGGTTCACGGGTGGGGCGCGGTCGACGCGCGGGTCACCGCGTCAGCCCTCCTGGAGCACCGAGAGGATGTTGCCGGCCGGGTCGGTGAACCAGGCGATCGACGGCCCCTGGCCGCGCATGACGCCCTTGTCGTCCTGCGGCATGCCGGGGTAGCGCTCGAACCGGACGCCGCGCCCGGTCAGCTCGTCGACGGCCCGGTCGATGTCGTCGACCGGGAAGTTGAGCACCGTGTAGGTCGCCGGGGTGTGGTCATCCTTCGGGTAGACCAGGATGTCCCGGTCGCCGGCGACGTGCAGCGTCAGCAGGCCGCCCATGGCGTCGTCCCGCGACACCCGCAGGCCGAGCGTGTCGGCGTAGAACCGCTGCGCCCGGTCGACGTCGTCGACCGCGAAACTGCTCATCGCCTTCGTGTCCGTGAACATGTCGCTCCTCCTTGTCGTGGCGTACGAGGGGTGGACGGCCCGGGCCTGCGGAACTCATCGCCCGGCGGGTCGGGGCGGGCGCGGCGGCCCGGCTCAGGGATCGAGGCGGGGCGGCAGCCCGAACCGCGCGAACAGCTCCGGCGTGAGGAAGTGGGTGAGCCGGCTGATCCGCCCCGCCGAGAAATCGAGCACGTGGACGCTGAACGGCCGGTGCCCGCCTGCCGGGTCGGGGCGGTAGTGAGCGAAGGCGGCGCCACCGTTGGCGGACACCGGCACCAGCCGTGAGCCGCGGCACTCGGCACCCGGGCCGAGCATCCACCGCCGGATGTCCCCCGGGCCGCGTAGCCACAGCGCGAACGGCGGCATGCTCTGCACCGCGTCCTCCCGCAGCAGCGCGACGAGCGAGTCGATGTCGTAGCGTTCGAAGCTGGCGACGTAGCGGTCGAGCAGGTCGCGCTGCCGCCCGTCGAGCGGGGCGCCCGGCAGCCCGTCGCGGGCGGCCAGGGTGGCACGGGCCCGCTGGAGCGCGCTGTTCACCGCCGCGACCGAGGCGCCGGCCAGCTCGGCGGTCTCGTCGGCCCGCCAGCGCAGCACGTCGCGCAGGATCAGCACGGCCCGCTGCCGGGGCGGCAGGTGTTGCAGAGCGGCGACGAATGCCAGCCGGACCGACTCGCGGGCCTCGGCCACCGCCGCCGGGTCACCGGCCGGCAGCACGGCCGCGTCCGGTGCGGGGCCCACCCAGCGCTCGGACGCCGGCGCGCCCAGCGCGGCGAGGACCGGCTCGTCCGGCCCGCCGAACTCCATCGGCAGGGCCCGCCGGGCCCGCCCCCGCAACTGGTCCAGGCAGACGTTGGTGGCGATCCGGTAGAGCCATGTCCGGGTGGAGGACCGGGCCTGGAAGCCGTCGTGCCCGCGCCAGGCGCGCAGCAGCGTCTCCTGCACCGCGTCCTCGGCGTCGAAGATCGAACCGAGCATCCGGTAGCAGTAACCGGTCAGCCCGACGCGGTGCGCCTCGAACGCCGCGTCGGCCGGGCCCGACGTCGGCCCGGCGGCACCGTCGGGGTCGCGACCGGTCGGGCCGCCGTGGGTCACGCCCGCTCCGCTGGTCGCCGTCGCTGCGGTCATGGGGTCACGGTAGGCGACGCCCCCGACAGTGTCCGCCGATCCGGGCCCGCGCGGAGGCGTGTCGTCAGTCCACGGGGGGCGCCGGCGACGGCACCGACCCGGCCGGCGGGGCGTCCGGCAGCGTCGCCTCCGTCGGCGTCGCGTCCGCGGGGTCCGCCTCCGTCGGCACCGCCACGTGCAGGCGCAGCTGCGGGACGAGCATGTCCTCCACGTCCAGGGCGCGCGCCGCGCCGTCGGGCTCCCAGCCGGTGCTGGTCAGGAACTTCCGGGTCGCCTCGTCGCCGTCGAACGCCCAGGCCACCGCCCGGGCGAACCCGTCGGCGCGCCACAGGTCGACGGTCGCGGCGAGCAGCCGGCTGCCGTGCCCGCGCCGCCCCCAGCGCGGCTCCACCAGCAGGTCGGTCACCGCCGCCACGCCCGGCCCGAGCGCCTCGGCCGGCTCGCCCGGGGCGAGTGCCTCGGCATCGGCCGGACCGGAGGCGGCGAACCCCACCAGATACGATTGCTCGGCCTGTTCGACGGCGACGAGCACCCGATGCGTGCCGGAGGGCGGCTCCTGCACCGCCGCGCTCCACCGCCGGGCGAGCCACGCCTCGTCCAGGTTGTCGAGCACGTGCCGGGGCAGGATCCGGCGATAGGCGACCCGCCAGGTCGCGAGCTGGATGCGTGCGATCTCGCCGGCGTCTTCCGGACGCGCCGGGCGGACGTACCCGAGAGCCATGGGACGGAAGCCTACGCAGGGCGAGGGAGGCGACGGTGGCGCAGGGTCCCCGACAGACGGTCCGGCAGGTCGTGAGCGTGGTGGGGCTCGCCGTCGCGGTGGCCGCGTTCCTGTCCGTGGCGGCCGTCCGGCACGGCTTCTTCGACCTGAAGGTCTACTACGGCGCGCTGACGTGGTGGGTGCACGACGGCGGGGAGATCTACGACTTCCTCAAGCCCGGCACGCAGTACGGCTTCACCTATCCGCCCTTCGCCGCCCTGGTCATGCTGCCGATGGCGTACCTGCCGTGGTCGGCGGCGATCGTGGTGAGCGTGGCCGCCAGCGTGGTGGTCACCGCCGTGCTGTTCTGGTGGCTGGTCGACCCGATCTCCCGCCGGGCCGGCTGGACCCGCTGGTTCGCCCTCGCCGTGGCGCTCTGCCTGGCCGCCGCGTACGAGCCGATGCGCGAGACGGTCAACTTCGGTCAGGTCAACATGCTGCTGCTCTTCCTGGTCGCGGTCGACCTGCTCCGGCTGCTGCCGGCCGGCAACCGCTGGGCCGGGGTGGGCATCGGCCTGGCCACGGCGATCAAGCTGACCCCGGGCATCTTCATCGTCTACCTGCTGGTCACCCGGCGCTGGCGGGCCGCGGTCACCTCGATGGCCGCCGCGGCCGGCGCGACCCTGTTCGCCGCCGCGCTCTTCCCCGACGCGTCGCGGGAGTTCTGGACCGAGGCGCTGTGGAACACCGGCCGGGTGGGGGAGTTGGCGTTCGTCTCCAACCAGTCGCTGCGCGGGGTGGTCGCCCGGCTGAACCCGGAACACCCGAGCACCCTGGCCTGGCTGGCGCTGGTGCTCGCCACGCTGGTGCTGTGGGCGTGGCGCTCCCGGGCCGCCGTGGCCGCCGGCGACGAGGCGACCGGCCTGGCGCTGACCGGCGCGGTGATGTGCCTGGTCAGCCCGGTCACCTGGGTGCACCACCTGGTCTGGTTGCTGCCCGCGCTGATCCTGCTGGTGGACAACGGCATGGCCGCACCGGCCGGCGGCCGCCGGCGCCGCGTCCTGCTGGGCGCCGCGATCGTCGGGTACGGGTTCCTGATCAGCCGGATCGTCTGGGCCTGGGAGAAGGACTTCACCGGGCTCGACGGCTTCCTCGGCAGCAACACCTACGTCTGGATCAGCCTGGCGCTGCTGGCGTTCCTGCCGGTCCGTCGCGTGGGCGGCGCAGGCCGGATCAGCCGCCGCTGGGCGACGCCGGCCGGGTCAGCCGTCGAGGCGTCCGGCGTACCGCAGCTCGACGAGCCCGACCGGCGGGCGCCCGCCGGCCAACGGCACCGGGTAGGTCGACCGCTCACCGTCCGGTGACAGCCCCGCCCGCTCGTAGAACCGGCGGGCCCGGTGGTTGTCGGCCAGCACCCAGAGCCGGTAGTCGGACCAGCCCCGCCCGGCCAGCCCGGCGCGGGCCGAGGCCAGCAGCGCCCCCGCCGTGCCGTCGCCCCAGTGCGCCGGCTCGACGTACATCGCCACCACCTCCCCGTGCGCGAGGTCGAGGTCGCCCCGGTCCTGGTTGATCCGGTACGGGCCGAACGTGGTGAACCCGGCCAGCGTCCCGTCGGCCTCGGCGAGCAGGGTGGTGAAGGGGTGCTCCGGATCGGCGGTGCCGAGGTCCCGGCGGCGCTGCGCCCACGCCGCGACGTTGAGTCGCCGCAGCACCTCCTCGGGCATGATCCCCGCGTAGCCGGCCTGCCACCCGTGGATGTGCACCCGGGCGACCGCCTCGGCGTCCTCGGGCTCCTCGCGGCGGATCGTGAGCATGCGTCCGTTCTATGCCCCGGCGGGCGATCGGTCCAGCGTCCGCTCCGGTGTCGTACGCGTGGATTAGGGTGCCCGACGATGGCCGCACCGGAATCACTCTCGCTCGCCCAGGCGCGCCGGGTGGCGCTCGCCGCCCAGGGCCTCGCCGATCCCGCGCCCACCGGCGTGCCCACCCGCCGACACCTGCGCCGGGTGCTCGACCGGGTCGGGCTGATCCAGATGGATTCGGTCAACGTCCTGCAACGCGCGCACTACCTGCCGCTCTACAGCAGGCTCGGGCCCTACCCGACGTCGCTGCTCGACACCGCCGCCTACCGACGCCCCCGGGAGCTGTTCGAATACTGGGGCCACGAGGCGTCGCTGGTCCCCGTCGGGTTGCACCCGGCGTTGCGCTGGCGGATGGCCCGGGCCCGCGCGGAGGCGTGGGGCGGGATGCGCCGGATCGCCGAGGAGCAGCCCGGCCTGGTCGCCTGGGTCCGCGACGAGGTGGCCGCCCGGGGGCCGCTCACCGCCGCCGAGATCGAGCACGACGCGCCCCGGGAGACCGGCAACTGGGGGTGGAACTGGTCGGCGGTGAAGCGGGCGCTGGAGTTTCTCTTCTGGGCCGGCGAGGTGACCGCCGCCGACCGCACCACCTCGTTCGCCCGCCGCTACGACCTGCCGGAGCGGGTGCTGCCGGCCACCGTGCTGGACGCGCCCACGCCGACCGACGCCGAGGCGTACCGCACGCTGGTGGCCATCGCCGCGCGGTCGCTCGGGGTGGCCGCGGAGCCGGAGCTGCGCGACTACTTCCGGCTGCCCCTCGCCGGCGCCCGGCAGGCCATCGCGGAGCTGGTCGAGGCGGGCGAGCTGCTGCCGGTCGCCGTGCAGGGCTGGCGGCAGCCCGCCTGGCTGCACGCCGGGGCGCGGCTGCCCCGCTGGGTGCGCGGCAACACCCTGGTCAGCCCGTTCGACCCGCTGGTCTGGGAGCGGGCCCGCGCCGAGCGGCTCTTCGACTTCAGCTACCGGATCGAGATCTACGTCCCGGCGCCGCAGCGGGTCCACGGCTACTACGTGCTGCCCTTCCTGCAGGGGGAGCGGTTCACCGCCCGGGTCGACCTGAAGGCCGATCGCAAGGCCGGGGTGCTGCTGGTGCCGGCCGCCTGGGTCGAGCCGGGCGCCGATCCGGGCGAGACCGCGCTGGCACTCGCCGCCGAGCTGCACCGCCTCGCCGGCTGGCTCGGCCTGGACGCGGTGGCGCCGCCCGCCGCCGGCGACCTGGCCGCCCCGCTGGCCGCCGCGCTGCTGGGCGTGGCCGGTGTACGGTGAGCCACGTGACGAGCGTTGACGGGCCGGCCCCCCAGCCGCATCCGCGGAGCGGCGGGGTCGACGCCCCGCCCCAGGCGTCTCAGGCGGGGCAGCCCGACCCTGTGCCGGCGGGCGGGCCGGGTGCGTGGCCGGCCGGCGAGGCGGGTGCCTGGCCCGCGGGCCAGGCGTCGCCCTACCCGGTGCCGCCCTACCCGGTGGCCGAGCCGGACCGGCTGACCCGCTTCGTCGTCCGCCTCTACGACCGCTCGCCGCGCTGGGCCGTGCCGCTGGCCGCGCTCGGCTGCGTCGCCGCCGGTATCGGCTACACGCTGCTCAGCAACCCGACCCACGCCGCGCCGGACGCCGCGCCGACCTGCCTGCTCAAGCTGACCACGGGGCTGGACTGCCCGGGCTGCGGCGGCACCCGCGCGCTCTGGTACATGCTGCACGGCGATCTGCCGGCCGCCGCCCGGCACCACTTCCTCTTCGTCTTCGCGCTGCCATTCCTGGCCTACCTCTTCGTCGCCTGGGCGGGGAAGCAGGCGTTCGGCTGGCGCCTGCCCGAGCTGCACCTCAGCTCGAAGGTGATCGGCGGCTTCCTCGCCGCCTGGCTGGCCTTCTCGGTCGTACGCAACCTCCCCTGGGCGCCGTTCACCTCGCTCTACGTCTGACCCGCCCGGCGCGGCCCACGCCTCCCGAGGCGGCCCACGCCTCCCGAGTTCCCGGGCGGGGTCGGGTGGGTCGGGCGCGGCGGTCGCCGGCCCGTCGCACCATCGACTTCCGGCAGCCCACGGTGCCCTGCTGCGACCCTGTCGAGCTGCCCCGTCTGTAGGACCACCACGGGTGGTGGGATCTGCTCGCCTCGCCCGGCCGCCCGCCGGGCGTTGACCTCGCAGGGTGGAACGCCAGGGGTGTCACGCAGGGCTCGTGACACCCCTGGCGTTCCACCGGCGGGTCGGTGCGCACCCTCCTTGCGCGCCGGGCTCGCGGCCGCCGCCCGCGCCCCCGACGCGGTGGTGGCGCTTCCGTGCCGCCCGACCCGGTGGTGGCGCTTCCGCTCGCCGACCCGGTCGTGGCCGCTGTCGTCCGCGCCGCCGACCGGTGGTGGTTGCCGGCGTCCCGACTGCTCGGGCGGCCGCCCCATCCGTGAGGGCAGCTCGACAGCGTCGCCGCGCACCCAGCGGCAGCCCGAGCGCGCCGAGATCTTGGCCACGTGTCGGTCAGGCGGACCGGCACCTGTCCGACCATTCGCAGCTCAACGACCCGTTCGGCCGTGAGCCCAACTTTCCCCCGCGACCGCCGGGCCACTACAGTGCCAGGAATGCCGGACATGGTGCAGCCCCAGGTCAAGCTCATCGCGTGGACCCACTTCGAGGCCCCGGACGACGTGCCGTGGTCGACCGACGCCGAGGGCGGCCAGGCGCTCGCCGAGTTCGCCGGCCGGGCCTGCTACCAGAGCTGGAAGAAGCCCAACCCGGCCACGGCCACCAACGCCGGCTACCTCGCACACATCCTGGAGGTCGGGCACCTCTCGGTGCTGGAGCACGGCTCGGTCAGCTTCTACTTCAGCGGCGTGTCCCGCTCGTTCACCCACGAGCTGATCCGGCACCGCCACTTCTCCTACTCCCAGCTCTCCCAGCGGTACGTGCCGGAACGGGACGCCGCCATGGTCGAGCCCTCGGTGATCGCCGAGGACCCGGAGCTGCACAAGAAGTTCGTGGAGGCCGCCGAGGCGAGCGTGCGCGCGTACAACGAGCTGCTGGAGGGGCTGGAGCGGCGCTTCGCGGACGTGGAGAACGCCACGCTGCGGCGCAAGCAGGCCCGCCAGGCGGCCCGTGCCGTCCTGCCCAACGCCACCGAGACGCGGATCGTGGTCACCGGCAACTACCGGGCCTGGCGGCACTTCATCGCCATGCGCGCCACCGAGCACGCCGACGTCGAGATCCGCGAGCTGGCGGTGGAGTGCCTGCGGCAACTCCAGCGGGTCGCCCCGAACGTCTTCGCCGACTTCGTCATCTCGGCCCTGCCCGACGGCACCGAGGTGGCCGCCAGCCCGCACGCCGAGCTGTCCTGAGCCCTTCCCCGGCGGGGTGCCGGTGGTCGTCCGCTAGGTTGGTGGCATGACGCACGACCACCCTGACACCCCCGCCCGGGCGGTGTCCCGCCCCTTCGGGCGAGTGCTCACGGCCATGGTGACCCCGTTCACCGCCGACGGCTCACTCGACGTCGACGGCGCGGCGCGCCTCGCCAGCTACCTGGTGGACGAGCAGGGCAACGACGCGCTGGTGGTCAACGGCACCACCGGCGAGTCGCCGACCACCACCGACGCGGAGAAGGAACACCTGATCCGGGCCGTGGTGGAGGCCGTCGGCGACCGCGCCAAGGTCGTGGCGGGGGTCGGCACCAACGACACCCGGCACACCATCGAGCTGGCCGCCGGCGCGGAGAAGGCCGGCGCGCACGGCCTGCTCGTGGTCACCCCGTACTACAACAAGCCGCCGCAGGCCGGCCTGCTGCGTCACTTCACCGCCGTCGCGGACGCCACCGGGCTG
Organism: Micromonospora sp. NPDC002717; assembly: GCF_040295705.1. Taxonomy (NCBI): domain Bacteria; kingdom Bacillati; phylum Actinomycetota; class Actinomycetes; order Micromonosporales; family Micromonosporaceae; genus Micromonospora; species Micromonospora sp. NPDC002717. The sequence goes on from NZ_JBEOVW010000005.1 coordinate 260,221, forward strand.
CCGGTGATGCTCTACGACATTCCGCACCGCTCCGGCGTGCCGATCGCCACCGAGACGATGGTGCGGCTGGCCGAGCACGGCCGGATCGTCGCGGTGAAGGACGCCAAGGGCGACCTGACCGCGACCGGCTGGGTCACCGCCCGCACCAACCTCGCCTTCTACAGCGGCGAGGACTCGCTGACCCTGCCCGCGCTGGCCGTGGGCGCCGTCGGCGTGGTCGGCACCTCGACCCACTTCACCGGCGCGCTCACCAAGCGGATGATCGAGGCGTACGACGCGGGAGACAACACCGGCGCGCTGGACCTGCACCGGCGGCTGCTGCCGCTGTACACCGGCATCTTCCGCACCCAGGGCGTGATCCTGGTGAAGGCCGGCCTGGCCGCCGCCGGGATGCCCGCCGGTCCGGTGCGTCCGCCGCTGGTCGACGCGACCGACGACGAGATCGCCCAGCTCCGCGCGGACTGCGCGGCGGCGGGCCTGGAACTGCCCGAATGACCGAACGACACGACGGGCGCCGGGTGACGGCGCCGCAGAATGAGGTGGACGCGTGACCGAGGCGCACATCGAGGCGGAACTGCCCCCGCCGCTGCCGGAGGGTGGGCTGCGGATCATCCCGCTCGGCGGGCTCGGCGCCATCGGTCGCAACATGACCGTCTTCGAGTACGACGGCAAGCTGCTCGTCGTCGACTGCGGGGTGCTCTTCCCGGACGTGGAGCAGCCCGGCGTCGACCTGATCCTGCCGGACTTCGGCCCGATCCTCGACCGGCTCGACGACGTCCAGGCGATCGTGCTCACCCACGGCCACGAGGACCACATCGGCGCGGTGCCCTACCTGCTCGCGCACAAGCCCGACATCCCGCTGGTCGGTTCGCAGTTCACGCTGGCCCTGGTCGAGGCGAAGCTCGCCGAGCGGCGGATCCAGCCCTACACGCTGACCGTGCGGGAGGGCGGCCGGGAGCGGCTCGGCCCGTTCGAGTGCGAGTTCTTCGCGGTCAACCACTCGATCCCGGACGCGCTCGCGGTGGCCATCCGCACCCCGGCCGGCCTGGTGCTGCACACCGGCGACTTCAAGATGGACCAGCTCCCGCTGGACGGCCGGATCACCGACCTGGCCGGGTTCGCCCGGCTCGGTGCCGAGGGCGTGGACCTGCTGCTGTCGGACTCCACCAACGCGGAGATCCCCGGCTTCGTCACCCCCGAACGCGAGATCGGGCCGGTGCTCGACTCGATCTTCGCGAAGGCGCGCGGCCGGATCATCGTCGCCTCGTTCGCCTCACACGTGCACCGGGTGCAGCAGGTCTTCGACTCCGCCGCCGAGCACGGCCGCAAGGTCGCCCTGATCGGCCGCTCCATGGTCCGCAACATGGGCATCGCCCGCGACCTCGGGCTGCTCAACATCCCGGCCGGACTGGTCGTCGGGCTGGAAGAGGCGACCACCATGCCGCCCGAGCAGATCGTGCTGATGTCCACCGGCTCGCAGGGCGAGCCGATGAGCGCCCTGGGCCGGATGGCCAGCGGCGACCACCGGCACATCACCATCGCCCCCGGCGACACGGTGGTGCTCGCCTCGTCGCTGGTGCCCGGCAACGAGACGTCCGTCTACCGGGTCATCAACCGGCTGGCCCGGGCCGGCGCGGTGGTGGTGCACAAGGACGTGGCCAAGGTGCACGTCTCCGGCCACGCCCCCGCCGGCGAGCTGCTCTACCTGCTGAACGTGGTACGCCCCAGCAACCTGATGCCGGTGCACGGTGAGTGGCGGCACCTGCGCGCGCACGCCCGGCTCGGCATCGAGTCCGGTGTCGCCCCCGACCGCGTGGTGCTCTGCGAGGACGGCGACGTCGTCGACCTCGTCGAGGGCCGGGCCAGCCTCGTCGGGCACGTGAAGAGCCGCTACGTCTACGTCGACGGCCTCGCCGTCGGCGACGTCAGCGAGTCGCTGCTCACCGAGCGGCGGATCCTCGGCGACGGCGGGTTCATCGCCGCCACCGTGGTCGTCGACTCCGTGACCGGCAAGGTGGTCGGCGGTCCCACCGTCTCCGCCAAGGGCTTCTCGGAGGACCCGGAGGCGTTCAACCCGGTGGTCCCGCTGGTCACCGAGGCACTGAACCGGGCGGCCTCCGACGGCATCACCGACCCGCACCAGCTCCAGCAGATCGTCCGGCGCACCGTGGGGCGGTGGGTGAACGACGCGTACCGGCGCCGGCCCATGATCGTGCCCACCGTCGTCGAGGTCTGATCCCCGCTCCACCGACGCCCGCCCGCACCCCGTGTGCCGGCGGGCGTCGTCGTGGGCCCGTCGGGCTCAGGCCAGCAGCGCGTTCAGCTCGAGCACGTTGACCGGCCCGTCGATCCCGACGACCAGCGCCCCGATGGTCTCCGCGTCGACCACGCCCGGCACGAAGATGCCGTCCCGCGCCCGCCGTCCGGCGGGTTTCGGACCTCACCCCGTGAGCCCCGCCCGGCCGGTCAGGGCAGCTCGGCCACGGCATCGGCGTACGCGACGCCGGTGTCGACGGCCGCGTCGAGCAGGACCGTGAGCTGGGCCGGGGCCACCCCGTGCGCCAGGTCGGTGCTGACGTCGCCGGCCAGCACCAGCTCGCCCCCGAGTTCGTGCACGTACGCCTTCGGCAGCAGCCGGTCGTGGTTCCACGCGTTGCAGAACGCGTACGCCTCGGCGAGCCGGTCGGCCGGCAGCCGGCGACTCGCCACCGCGCGCGCCCGGAGGATCTCGCCCCGCTCGCCGGCCCGGCGGAACTGGATGAGCGCCTCGCCCCACCGGCCGACCACGGTGCCGTCGGCGTCCACGGCGTAGTGGTCCCCGCGCCGGTCCAGGGCGGCCGTGATCATCTCCACGCTCAGCGGGCGTGGCTCCCCGTCGGCCGGCGGGCCGTCGTCGGCCGGGTCGCCCGGGTCGTCGTCGGGCGCGTCGTCGGGCGGCAGCGGCACGGGTGCGGCGAGCGGCCGCTCGGCCAGCCAGGACGCGATCCGGCCGGACTGGTGGCCGGTGCCGTTGCGGGCGTCGAAGCTGCCGGCCAGCGCGGTGGCCAACCCGAGCAGGGTGGTGCCGAGCGTGGCCACGTCGAGGTCGGCGGCCGGCCGGTCGCCGTACCCGGGTCGGTGCACCGTCCGAGCCCCCAGCCCTGCCTCGACGGCGAGCGCGCAGACCAGCGCCCCGGCGGCGGCGAACTCCATCGCGGACAGGTCGTCGTGCGGCCGGTCCAGCCGGGGCAGCTGCTCGGCCAGGACGTCCAGCCCCCGGGCGGGGTGCCCGCCCAGCGCGCACCACCGCAGGTGCGCGGCGAGGTACGGGAAGGCGGCCTGCTCCCGCCGGTGCCGCCGGTACGCCCGCACGTGTGCCTCGGCCGCCCGCTCCGGCTCCCCGGCGCGCAGCCAGGGCAGCAGCCCGGCGGCCAGCGCCCGCTCGGGTTGCTCGGTGCAGCCGCCCGTGTCGGCCGGCGCCTCCGCCAGCGCGTCCAGCGCGGCCCGGTGGTCGCCCCATCCGGCGAGCAGTTCCGCCCGCCGGGCCGGCGCGCAGCCGGGGCAGCCGCCGGCCGGCCCTGCCCCGGCCGCCGACCAGCGGTCGAACCACCGCCGGGCGGCCGGCTCGTCGCCGAGGTGGTCGGCGATCCGGCAGCGCAGCTCGGCGACCACCGCCGCGTCCCCGCCCGACCCGCTGGCGCGACTGTCGCCCGTGGCGTCCGCCGGGGCGCCGCCGTGGCCCGTGGCGTCCGCCGGGGCGGCAGCGTGGCCCGTGGCGCCCACCGGGGCGGCGCCGCCGGAGCCTGTCCCGCCCGCCGGATCGGCTGCGTCGCCGACGTCCGGCGGGACGGGGGAGCGGGCGGCGGCCCGGGCGGCGAGATCGTCCAGCATGGCCCGGGCCTGGTCCAGCCCGACCCGGGGGCTGCCGAGCAGGGCCTCCACGGCGTACCGCTGGTAGCGCAGCAGCAGCGCGGCGTCCGGGCCGGGCAGCAGGTCGGGGCGACGGTCGACGGCGGCGAGGCAGCGGCGCACCGGCTCGACCAGCCGCCACCGCTCCCCATGCAGCAGACAGCCCTCGATCAGCGCGAACCGGGCCTCCACCGCGGACCGGTCGTCGCCGGTGGCGTCGGCGTGCGCGGCGATCCGTTCCAGCTCCGCGCTGCGGGCCTCGCCGTCGGGCGCGTCGCGGGCGTCGGCGAGGGCCTCGGCCAGCGCCGGGTCCCGGTGCCCGCCCCCGCGCCGCCGCCCGCCCCACCGGACGGTCGGCCCGAAGAGGTCCAGCCCGCGAGGGGCCGGCTCCCCGCCCCGGCCCGTCACGCCACGACCCCGCCGGGCAGCCGGGCGACCTCGGTGGCGAGCTGGCAGCCGGTGGCGATGCCGCAGTCGAGCAACTGGTCGAGCTGGTGCGGGGTGACCCCGCGCTCCAGGTCGGTGATGACCTCGCCGCAGACCCGGGCCCGCCCGTCGTCCTCGACGTGCACGAACGCCTTCGGCCAGAGCCGGTCGTGGTTCCACGCGTTGCAGAAGGCGTGCAGCGCCGGCACGTACTCGATCGGGAACGTCGGCGCGGCCAGGGTGCGGACCTGGAGCAGCTCACCGGCGGCGCCCGGCCGCAGGAACCAGATCAGGCTGTCGGCCCAGCGGCCGACCAGGTCGCCGTCCGCGTCGGCCTGGACCACGTATCCCCGGCTGCGCAGCACGGCGGCGATCAGCTCACCGGTCAGCGGTCGCAGCGCCGCCGGGTGTCCGGCCAGGGGGCCGTCCGGACCGTCCTCGATTCCCGGCGACGCCATCGGGCATCCCTTCTGAGGCAGATATCACGTGAAGCGGCGCGGTCCGCGCTGCGACGCGCGGACACGACCCGGAAAAGCGGCGATCTGCCGGGTCACGCCGTTAAGTTGATGCTATGGCGGGCCGTACCTCTCAGGCGAGTCGGCGGCGCGGCGCGTCGCCGCGTGGCACCACGAACAGCCGTGCCCGCCAGCCGGCGAAGAAGACCGCCCGGGCGGCGGCCCCCCGGCGGCGGCCCGCGGCGCGGCCGAGCCCGGGGCTCCTCGTCGGACGTGCGGTCGGCGCACTGTGGATGGGGCTGGCGCACGGCGTCGGCTGGGCGTTCCGTGCCGCCGGCCGGCAGGCCGCCTCGGCCCGCGGGCTCGACCCGGAGCACCGCCGCGACGGCGCGGGGCTGCTGGTCTTCGGTCTCGCCCTGCTCAGCGCGGTGGCCATCTGGTTCTCCGGCGCCGGCCCGGTCGGCGAGCAGCTGGCCGACACCGTCCGGCTCTTCCTCGGCGCGATCGCCATCGTGGTGCCGGTGCTGCTGATGATCGGGGCCTGGCGCCTCATGCGCGAGCCCGGCGACCCGGAGCACCGCGGCCGGGGGCTGGTCGGCTGGGGCTCGATGCTGGTCGCCACCGCCGCGATGCTGCACATCGGGCAGAACCCGGTCGACGCGGTCCAGCGCGACTTCGCCGGCGGCCTGGTCGGCGCGGGCGTGGGCAGCCTGCTGGAACGGGCCGTCACCGCCTGGGTCGCCGTGCCGCTGTTGATCCTGCTGTTGGTCTTCGGCCTGCTGGTGGTCACCGCGACGCCGATCAACAAGATCCCGGAGCGGCTCGGCCTGCTCGCCGGCACCCTGGTCGCCCCGTCGGCCGAGGAGGAGACGGACGAGGCGCCCGCGAAGCCCGCCCGCAAACGCGCGACGAAGCGGGCGGCGCCGCCGCCGGTCGACCCGGCGGAGTTCGACGACGAACTCGACGGGGCGGACCTCCAGGAAACCCTCGTGCTGCCCCGCAAGCGTCCCGGCAAGGTTCCGGCCAGCCGCAAGCCGGTCGAGCCGCCGGAGCACTCGCCCGCACCGACCCGGGCCGAGCAGCTCGCGCTGACCGGGCTGGCCGGCGACTACACCCTGCCGCCGGCGAACATGCTCAGCAGCGGCGCGGCCCCGAAGAGCCGGAGCAGGGCCAACGACGAGGTGATCGCCGCGCTCACCGGCGTCTTCGAGCAGTTCGACGTGGACGCCGCCGTCACCGGCTTCACCCGCGGGCCGACCGTCACCCGCTACGAGGTGGAGCTGGGCCCGGGCGTCAAGGTCGAGCGGATCACCCAGCTCTCCCGCAACATCGCGTACGCGGTGAAGTCGCCCGACGTGCGGATTCTCAGCCCGATCCCGGGCAAGAGCGCGGTCGGCGTGGAGATCCCGAACACCGACCCGGAGAACGTGGCGCTCGGCGACGTGCTGCGTTCGCGGGCCGCCACCGGCGACCACCACCCGATGGTGGTGGCGCTCGGCAAGGACATCGAGGGCGGCTACGTGGTGGCCAACCTCGCCAAGATGCCGCACATCCTGATCGCCGGCGCGACCGGCGCGGGCAAGTCGTCCTGCCTGAACTCGCTGCTGGTGTCCATTCTCACCCGGGCCACGCCGGACGAGGTGCGGCTGCTGCTGATCGACCCGAAGCGGGTCGAGATGACCGGTTACGAGGGCATCCCGCACCTGGTCACGCCGATCGTGACCAACGCCAAGAAGGCGGCCGACTCGCTGGAGTGGGTCGTCCGCGAGATGGACATGCGCTACGACGACCTCGCCGCCAACGGGGTCCGGCACATCGACGACTTCAACCGCAAGGTGCGCAACGGCGAGATCAAGGCCCCGCCGGGCAGCGAGCGGGAGATGCGCCCGTACCCGTACCTGCTGGTGATCGTGGACGAGCTGGCCGACCTGATGATGGTCGCCCCGCGCGACGTGGAGGACTCGGTCGTCCGGATCACCCAGCTCGCCCGGGCCGCCGGCATCCACCTGGTGCTGGCCACCCAGCGCCCCTCGGTCGACGTGGTCACCGGCCTGATCAAGGCGAACGTGCCGTCCCGGCTGGCGTTCGCCACCTCCTCCCTGGCCGACTCGCGGGTCATCCTCGACCAGCCGGGCGCGGAGAAGCTGCTCGGCCGCGGTGACGGTCTCTTCCTGCCGATGGGCGCCTCGAAGCCCATCCGGATCCAGGGCGCCTGGGTGACCGAGCGCGAGATCGCCGACGTGGTGAAGTTCTGCAAGGACCAGCGCGAGCCGGAGTTCCGCCCCGACGTGCTCGCCGCGCCGGACAGCGGCAAGAAGAAGATCGACGAGGACATCGGCGACGACCTCGACCTGCTGGTGCAGGCCGTCGAGCTGGTGGTCACCTCGCAGTTCGGCTCGACCTCCATGCTGCAGCGCAAGCTGCGGGTCGGCTTCGCCAAGGCGGGCCGGCTGATGGACCTGATGGAGACCCGGGGCGTGGTCGGCCCGTCGGAGGGCTCCAAGGCCCGCGACGTGCTGGTCAAGCCCGACGAGCTGGAGGAGGTCCTGGTCGGCCTGCGCGGCGGCGAGGAGTGACGCCGACCGGGCGCCGACACGTTGCCTGCTCCCTCGTCTCGCCCCGGTCGGCCGGGGCGGACACGGACGGGCCCGCCGGAAGCCGGCGGGCCCGTCCGTGGGGGAGCGGCGGTCAGGAGTTGTAGAGGGCGGCGCCGATGACCATGCCGATGATCGCGCCGGCCACGCTGGCGACGGCGGCGTACCAGCCGAGCGGCTTGTCGCCGAGCACGGCGCCGACGATCCCGAGGATCAGGCCGACGAGACCGAACAGCGGCGGCAGGAACAGGATCGCGATGACCGCGAAGACGAATCCCAGGATGGTGCAGATGCGGGCGGCGCCGCTGCGCGGGCGGGCGGTGGTGTGCATGTCGGCCATGTCTGCCTCCGGTGGGTGAGAGCCTGCGTTGCCAGGCCGACCTCTACCCACTGTGGCCGTTCGTCACGCCTCGGACCCGCCCGCCGCCCCCGGTGCGGACCGGGTCGCCCTCCAACGGGCCGGGTCGCCCTCCAACGGGCCGGGTCGCCCTCCAACGGGCCGGGTCGCCCTCTGGCGGGCCGCGCCGCCCGGTTCGCGGGCCGCGCCGCCCGGTTCGCGGGCCGCGCCGCCCGGTTCGCGGGCCGCGCCCGTGCGGTTCTCAGTGGAAGATCTTCAGGCCCACGATGCCGGCGATCACCAGCAGGAGGCAGGCGATCCGGGGCAGGTTGGCCGGCTCGTTCAGCGCGAGCATCCCGACCAGGGCGGTGCCGACCGTCCCGATGCCGACCCAGACGGCGTAGCCGGTGCCGACGGGGATCTCGCGCAGCGCGTACCCCAGCCCGGCCATGCTGAGCACCAGCGTCACCACGAAGACCGCCGACGGGACGGGACGGCTGAAGCCGGCGCTGCGGTCGAGGGCGATCGCCCACGCCGTCTCGAGGAGTCCAGAGATCACCAGCACGATCCAGGCCATTGAAGATCACCTCTGCGGTTGCGCCCGGACCTCCGGGGCCGGGACGAGTCGGGTCTGCACGTCACGCGGGCGTCTTGGCCTGACCGGGTACGCCCACCACTCGTCCGGGACGGCCGTGGCCGTCAGGGCCGACGCTAGCACCGACCGGGACGTGCCGGAGAAGGGTGGTGAGCCCCGCCACCCCTCGTTGACCTTAACTTGACTTCAACTTGCAATATGGGCGCATGCCGCTGCTCTTCTCCGACGCCGAGGTCACCGCCGCGCTGGACGCCCCCACCACGGTGGCGGCCATGCGGGGCGCCCTGCTCGCCGCGTACGCCGGCCGCCTGGTGGCCCCGCCCCGGGCCGCCGCGCCGCTGGGTGGGGGGCGGATGGTGCTCACCGCCGGGCACCTCACCGGCGAGTGGTACGGCTTCCGCTCGTACGACACGTTCGGGCACCCGGAGAGCGAGCAGGTGGTGGTGCTGCACGACGGGCGTACGGGGGCGGTCCGGGCGGTGGCGGTCGGGGAGGAGCTGGGCTCCCGCCGCACCGGCGGGCTCGGCGGGGCCGCCGTGGACGCCCTGGCCCGCCCGGACGCCGCCACCCTGGGCGTGGTCGGCTCGGGCCGGCAGGCGTGGACGCAGGTCTGGGCGGCGGCCGCGGTCCGCCCGCTGCGCGAGGTCACGGTGCACAGCCGCTCCGCCGTCCGGCGAGAGGCGTTCGCCGCCCGGGTGCGCGCCGAGCTGGGCGTGCCGGCGCGCGCCGTGGAGTCGGCGCGGGCCGCCGTGGCCGACCGTGACGTCGTGGTGCTCGCCACCACCAGCGTCACCCCGGTGCTCGACGCCGCCGACCTCGCTCCCGGCACCCACGTCAACACGGTCGGCTTCAAGCAGGTCGACCGGCACGAGTTCGGCCCCGACCTGCTGGACGCCGCCGATCTGCTGGTCACCGACTCGCCGGCGCAGGCCGCCGCGTACGACCCGCCGATGCTCGCGGCGCTGCCGGCGTACGCCGGGCGGCTGCGCGACCTGGGCGGGGTGCTGGCCGGCGCGGTGCCGGGCCGGACCGGCGCGGACCAGGTCTCGGTCTTCTGCTCGACCGGCCTGGCCGGCACCGAGGTGTTCCTGCTCGACCGCCTGGTCCGGGTCGGCGCGGCGACCGTCTGACCGGCGTGGCGTCCGTCACCCCGCCCCGCCAGGAGGGTCAGGAAGGGCCCTTGCCCCACCGGGCGCGTCAACGGGTGCCCTCCGCAGGGCGGGCGTGCGTGGGGGATCGCGGACGGCCCGGTACCCTCGGATGGTGTCTGCCACCTCCCCTTCCGACAACTCCGACGGCCGCCGCGTCGCCCTGCTGACGCTGGGCTGCGCCCGCAACGAGGTCGACTCGGAGGAGTTGGCCGCCCGGCTGCACGCCGAGGGCTGGCAGGTCACCACCGACGGCGAGGGCGCCGACGTGGTGGTCGTGAACACCTGCGGCTTCGTGGAGAAGGCGAAGCAGGACTCCATCCAGACCCTGCTGGCCGCCGCCGACACCGGCGCGAAGGTGGTCGCGGCCGGCTGCATGGCCGAGCGGTACGGCCGTGAGCTGGCCGACAGCCTCCCCGAGGCGCAGGCCGTGCTCAGCTTCGACGACTACCCGGAGATCGCCGCCCGGCTGGACGCCGTGGTCGCCGGCGAGGCGATCCACGCGCACACCCCGCGCGACCGCCGCGAGCTGCTCCCGCTGACCCCGGTCTCCCGCCGGGACAGCGCGGTGTCGCTGCCCGGCCACGGCACCCCCGCCCGGGGCGTCACCGAGACCGACGAGCACACCCCGGCGCACCTGCGCCAGGTGCTGCGCCGCCGGCTCGACACCGGTCCGGTCGCCTCGCTGAAGCTCGCCAGCGGCTGCGACCGGCGCTGCGCGTTCTGCGCCATCCCCGCCTTCCGCGGCGCCTTCGTCTCGCGTACGCCGGACGAGCTGCTCGCCGAGGCGGAGTGGCTGGCCAAGACCGGCGTCCGCGAGCTGGTGCTGGTCAGCGAGAACTCGACCTCCTACGGCAAGGACCTGGGCGATCCCCGGGCCCTGGAGAAGCTGCTGCCGCAGCTCGCCGCGATCGACGGCATCGTCCGGGTGCGGGCGAGCTACCTCCAGCCGGCCGAGACCCGGCCCGGCCTGGTCGAGGCGATCGCCACCACGCCCGGCGTGGCCCCGTACTTCGACCTGTCGTTCCAGCACTCCAGCGAGCCGGTGCTGCGCCGGATGCGCCGCTTCGGCTCCACCGACCGGTTCCTGGAGCTGCTGGCGAGCGCCCGCGCCCTGGCCCCGGAGGCGGGCGCGCGGAGCAACTTCATCGTCGGCTTCCCCGGCGAGACCCGCGCCGACTACCAGGAGCTGGTCCGCTTCCTGACCGAGGCGCGGCTCGACGCGATCGGCGTGTTCGACTACAGCGACGAGGACGGCACCGAGGCCGCCGGGCTGCCCGGCAAGGTCTCCGCCGCCACCGTCAAGCGCCGGTACGACCGGCTCGCCGCGCTCGCCGACGAGCTCTGCTCGCAGCGGGCCGAGGAGCGGCTCGGCTCCACCGTCGAGGTGCTGGTCGACTCGGTCGCCGACGGCGTGGTCGAGGGGCGGGCGGCCCACCAGGCCCCCGAGGTCGACGGCTCGACCACCCTCGTCGCGCCGTCCGGCGGCGGGGTGGACCTCGCCGCGCTGCGCCCGGGCGACCTGGTGCGGGCGACGGTGACGGGCACCGAAGGGGTGGACCTCGTCGCGGTCCCGGATGAGATGATCTCGGCTGCGCCCGGCGCGGCACGGTGACGGCGGGCCCGGACAGAGCGGGGGAGCCACGTGGTGGGGTGCCAGGTGCGCCACGGCGGCCGGAGCGGGTGGCGGCGGTGACCGGGGCGACGGATTCCACGCCGGCGCCGGTGGTGGCCCGGGTGCCCGTGCTGAACGCGGCGAACGCGCTCACCGCGCTGCGGCTGGTCCTGGTACCGATCTTCGGCGCATCCCTGGTCGTCTCGGGGATGACCCACGCCGGCTGGCAGATGGCCGCCTGCCTGATCTTCGCCGTCGCCTCGGTGACCGACCTGGTCGACGGCTGGATCGCCCGCCGCTTCGCCCTGGTCACCTCGGTCGGCAAGGTCGCCGACCCGATCGCCGACAAGGCGCTCACCGGCGCCGCGCTGCTGCTGCTCTCCTGGTACGACCGGCTGCCCTGGTGGGTGACCACGGTGATCCTCGCCCGCGAGCTGGGCATCACCGCGCTGCGCTTCTGGGTGATCCGGCACGGGGTGATCGCGGCCAGCCGGGGCGGCAAGATCAAGACCGCGCTCCAGATCCTCGCGATCACCTGGTACCTGTGGCCGATGCCGGCCGCCCTCGCCGCCGTCGGGCCGTGGATCATGGCCGCGGCGGTCGGGGTCACGGTGGTCACCGGTTTCGACTACGTCGCCCAGGCCCTGCGCCTGCGCCGGCCCGCCTCCTGACCCGGGCTCCCGGCCGGGCGGCGGGCCGGGGATCCATGCCGCCCTCCCTGTGATCCTGTCGGCTCGGGGAGGATGAGTAGGCCGGGCGGGGCGGGGGAAGGATCTGGGACATGGAAAGTGACGCGGCCGGCGCGCGGCCGGTGGGCAGCCCGGCGGCGGGCGTGGTGCACAGTCTGGCGGAGCGCCACGAGACCCTGGCCACGGTGGAGTCGCTGACCGGGGGGCTGCTGGCCGCCTCGATCGTGGAGATCGCCGGGGTGAGCGGCATCTTCCGGGGCGGGCTGGTGGTCTACGCCACCGAGCTGAAGTCGCAGCTCGCCGGCGTAGCGGAGGATCTGCTGGCCGACCGCGGGCCCGTCGACCCGGATGTGGCGGTGGCCCTCGCGGAGGGCGGGCGGCGGCGCTGCGGAGCCGACTGGGGCCTGGCCACGACCGGGGTGGCCGGCCCGGAGCCGCAGGACGGCAAGCCGGTCGGGCTGGTCTACGTGGCGGTGGCCGGGCCCGCCGGGGCCGACGTCCGGCAGCTCGACCTGGACGGTGGCCGCGACCACATCCGCTCCGCGGCGGTCGTCGAGGCGCTGCGGCTGCTCGTCGAGCGGATCCACCGCGCCGACGCGGGCGAGGCCGAAGCCGGGCGGACCGACACCGCCACCGCCGGGCGGCGCTGAGCCGACCCGCGGGCCGTGCCGACCTGCGGGCCGTGCCGACCTGCGGGCCGTGCCGACCTGCGGGCCGTGCCGACCCGCGGGCTGAGCCGACCCGCGGGCTGAGCCGACCCGCGGGCCGAGCCGACCCGCGGGCCGAGCCGGGCCGGGCCGGGCCCGGCAAGCCGGGCCGCCCCCCCCCGCGACGGGGCCCCCGTCCCACGCCGAGCCGATCCCACAGGCTGAGCAGACTCCGCAATCCGAGAGGCGGGGTGGGATGTCGGCGGGGCCGGCAACGGGTACCGTTGCGGAAAGGCTCCGACGGTCGGAGCCGGCACGACGTGCCGGACGGCCGCGCGAAACAGTGGTGTCCCTCAGGGGAGGTGCGAATGGTCCTGCTACGCCGGGTTATCGGTGACGCACTACGGGCGCGCCGGCAGGGGCAGCATCGCACCCTGCGCGAGGTCTCCTCCGCCGCCAACGTCAGCCTGGGCTACCTCTCCGAGATCGAGCGCGGCCAGAAGGAGCCGTCCAGCGAGCTGCTGGCGGCGATCTGCGACGCGCTGGGCGCGCGCCTGTCCGAGCTGCTGCGCGAGGTCAGCGACACGGTCGCGCTCGCCGAGCAGATGCCGGGCGTGCTCGTGCCCGTGCAGGACGAGACCGTCGACACCACCGGGGTGACCACGGTGCGCAAGGCCACCGGCCGGGGCGTGCACCAGGTCAGCTCCGACGGCAAGGTCGCCGTCCAGGTCCGCCAGGATTCGCCGCTGAAGGCCACGCTGCGCACCTCCCGCGTCCGCGGGGGCGACCGCGACGTGGTCTGCGCCGCCTGACCCACCCCACCCTCACCCCCGTCCGCGTCCCATGGTCGCGGTGGCGACCGCCGCGTAGGGTTGATCGCGGACGGCGTCGGCGCTCGCTTCGCTGGCCGGTACGGATGCCCGGGTGGCGTCCGGCTGGGACGATGGAGCCACTGCCGCGCCGCAACCGGCCGGGCCCGCCCGGCCCGGTCGAGGCGGAGCGACGCTAGTGAGGGGATACCGCGGAGATGGCTAACCCGTTCGTCAAGGGTTGGAAGTACCTGATGGCGCTGTTCGGCGCCAGGATCGACGAGCACGCCGATCCCAAGGTGCAGATCCAGCAGGCCATCGAGGAGGCCCAGCGCCAGCACCAGGCGCTCGTCCAGCAGGCCGCCGCGGTGATCGGCAACCAGCGGCAGCTGGAGATGAAGCTGTCCCGCCAGATGTCGGAGGTCGAGCGGCTCCAGGCCAACGCGCGCCAGGCCCTCGTCCTCGCCGACCAGGCCCGCGCCAAGGGCGACGAGGCCGAGGCCAACCGCTACGAGCACTCCGCGCAGACCCTGGCCACCCAACTGGTCTCCGCCGAGCAGGCCACCGAGGACCTGAAGACCCTGCACGACCAGGCGCTGGGCGCCGCCGCCCAGGCCCGCCGGGCGGTCGAGAACAACTCGATGATCCTCCAGCAGAAGCTCGCCGAGCGCACCAAGCTGCTCAGCCAGCTGGAGCAGGCCAAGATGCAGGAGAGCGTGGCCCGCTCGCTGGAGTCGATGTCGGCGCTGACCGCGCCCGCCAACACCCCCTCGCTCGACGAGGTGCGCGACCGGATCGAGCAGCGGTACGCCACCGCGATGGGCCGCGCCGAGCTGGCCGGCAACTCCGTCGAGGGCCGGATGCTGGAGATCCAGAAGGCGACCCTCGACTCGGCCGGCTCCGCCCGGTTGGAGCAGATCCGGTCGAGCATGGCCGGTGAGCAGCTCGGCGGCAGGCAGGAACGACCGCCCGTCGCGCGTACGGAGCCCGCCGCGCCGGCCGCCGACCCGGCCGCCGCCGCCCGGCTGGACGAGATCCGGGCCAGCATGGGCCGGGAACGCGGCACCGGGGACACCACCGCCGCCGGCTGAGGCCGGTCAGGTCGAGGAGGCAGCAGAGGTGGCAGACGAGCGCACGCGGTACTTCCGGCGCCTGAGTCGGTTGCGGCGGTCCGCCCGCCGGTGGAGCGTCACGGCAGGGGGCCTCGGCGGCGCGGCCGCCGTGCTGACCCCGTACGCCGGGCTCGGGCTGCCCGACGCGGCCTGGGCGGCCGGGGCGGGCGGGGCGCTGGTGCTCGCCGCCTGGCGCTGGGTCGACCTGCGCGCGCTGGCCGCCCAGCCGGCGCCGCCCGCGCTCGACCCGGCCGAGGCCGCCGCCCGGTCACGCGCCCGCCTTGTCGCCGCCGTGGAGCGGCTCCCCGCCGGCCCCGGCGTGCTGGCCGAGGTGCGCCGGGTGCGCTCCCGGGTGGCGCTGCGCGGCACCAGCGCCGCCGAGCCGTGGGCCCGGCTGGACCGGGCCGCCCTCACCCTCGCCGGGATGGCCGGCCGGCTGACCGGGCTGGCCGGGCCCGCCGTGTCGGAGGCGGCCGACGCCGACCGCTCGCTGCGGGACCTCGCCGGCCGGGTGGCCAGTGTCGAACGCGCGCTGCGGCTCGCCCCCGCCGACGCCCGACCGCCGCTGGCCGAGGCGCACCGGGCGTTGGCCGGCCAACTGGAGCAGGGCGTCACGGCGTACGAGCGGCTGGTCGTGGCCGCCGCCGGCTACGTCGCCGAGGACGCGCGTCCCGACGGCGACCACCCGGCCGCCTCCCGCCTGACCGAGGCGACCGACCTGCTGCACGGGGTCGCCTCGGCGCTGGCCGAGTTGCGCGGCGCCGGCGCGCCGCTGCGCACTCCCTGATCAGGGCGGTGTCGTGACCGGCACCGGGCCGGTGAACGGGGAGCTGCCGACGACGTTGAACGACCGGATGCGGTAGTGGTACGTGACGCCCCGCGCCAGGCCGGTGTTGGTGAAGCCGCGGCCGGTGACGGTGAAGGTCGACACCTCCCGGCTGAACGCCGGGTCCAGCGCCCGCTGCACGATGAACCCGGACCCCGGCCCGGCGGGGGTGCTCGACGACCAGCCGAGGATCACCGTCGCCGTGTCGGGCCCGGGCGCCGTGGCGGTGGCGGTCACGCCCGTGGGCAGGCCCGGGGCCGGCGGCGTGGTCGCCCGGGCCACCGTCGACCAGGGTGACGCGGCCCCGAGATAGGTGGTCCGCACCCGGTAGTAGTACGTGGTGTCCGGGGCGACCGCCGCGTCGAGGTGGTTGTCGCCGACCCCGATCGCGGTGGTGCCCGGCCCGCTGGTGAAGGTCGGGTTGGTGGCCCGCTGCACGTCGATGCCGGTGGCGAAGGAACGGTTGGTCCAGCGCAGCGCGATCCGCAGCGGAGCGGCCGGCGGGATCGCCGCGGTCAGCCCCGCCGGCGCGGCGAGCTGCACCGACGCCGGCACGCTGTTGGACCAGGTGGAGCAGCTCACCGCGTTCTCCGCCCGGATCCGGTAGTGGTAGGTCACCCCGGGGGTGACGGTGGCGTCGGTGTAGCGGCTCGCCGTGGCCGCCACGGTGATCGCGGTCAGCCCCTGCGTGAAGGTCGCGTCGGTGGCCCGCTGGAGCAGGTGGCTGGTGGCCGCCGGGCGGCTGCCGTTGCCCGTCCAGGCCAGCGCGATCGCCGGCAGCGCGGTCGCCGAGCCCGGGGCCGGCGTCGCGGTCAGCCCGGTCGGCGCCCTGGGCGAGACCCGCAGCACCAGGGGCCGGGTCATGCCCTGGTCGCGGTGCCCGGCGAGCTGGCTGTGCCAGTGGTACTCCCAGCCCAGGTTGACGAGCTGGTTCACCACCAGCGACGGCCGGCCGTCGACCGGGCTGACCGGGGTCGAGCCGGTCCGGGCGCCGGCCGGCCGGGCCGGGTCGAGCAGCCGTACGCTGTCGCCGATCTTGAACGGCAGGGGCGGCGCGACGGGCCGCAGGGCGACGATCACGTCCTCGCGTGGGTCGACCCGGACCACCTGCTTCCAGCCCCGCTCGGCGGGGTGCGGCGGGCGGGTGGCGCCGTCCCAGCCGACCCGGTTGACCAGTTGGACGTCGCAGCCGGCGAACCGCACCGGCTGGGTCTGCCGGCTGTTGCCGCGGATGCGCCAGAGCTGGGTGCCGTCGGCGGGCGCGCCCACTGTGACGGCCGGATCGCTGACGTGCAGCACCTCGGTGGCCGGATCGGTC
This sequence comes from Micromonospora sp. NPDC002717, assembly GCF_040295705.1. Lineage (NCBI taxonomy): Bacteria > Bacillati > Actinomycetota > Actinomycetes > Micromonosporales > Micromonosporaceae > Micromonospora > Micromonospora sp. NPDC002717. Next base: position 276,680 of record NZ_JBEOVW010000005.1, read on the forward strand.
GGGCCGAGCGGCAGGGTGGCGGGGGCGAGCGGCCCGGCGTGCGGGTGCCCGACGCCCAGCCGGCCGACGAGCCGGCCGTGCTCCGGTTCGAAGACCTGCTGCACCGCCTTCACCTGCAACGGGAGGAGCACCGGGGCGGCACCGGCGGTCGGCACGAAGCTGACCGTGGTGGCGTGCACCGGGACGACCGTTCCCCGGCCGGTGCGCGTGCCGAACGCCGCGTCGTACGCCGCCTGCGGCACGATCGGCGGGCGCTGGCTGGCCGCGTACGCGCGGGGCAGGCGGTCCCGCAGCCGGGCCAGGTCGTACGGCGGCGCCGGGGTGCCGGCGACCCGGAACTGGAGCAGGGTGCGGGTGTTCGGGCCGTACCCGGGGCGGGTCGGCGGCGGGCCGCCCTCGGCGGTGCGGTCCGGGGCGCCCGTGTGGTGGTCGGCGCGCGGGTCGAAGCCGGGCAGCGGGGCGGGGCAGTCGTTGTAGAGGATCACCGTGCCGCCCGGCGGCACGGTCGAGAAGTCGACCAGCACGTCGGCCACCTCGCCCGGGGCGAGCAGCAGCGCGTGCGAGTCGACGTTGAGCACCGTCGGGTCCCGGCGGTCGTACCGGTAGCCGATCGGCTGGTTGGGCACGACCACCGGCGCGGGGAGCAGGCCGCCCTCGTTGCCGATCTGGACCAGCTCCGGGCCGGCGGCGCGCGGGTCCGGGACCCCGCCCTCGCGCCCGTCCGTCGGCCAACCCGCCGGACGGTCCGGCGCGCGGACCGCCTCCACCATCGGCACCTCGCCGGCGTCCGCGTCGGCCAGGTCGCCCTCCGGGTCCCACATCGGGCCGTCGGAGCGGGCCCGGTAGAGCTGGAGGTTCAGGCCGCGGTCCAGGCAGGCGTTGAGGATCCGGAAGCGGTACGTCCGCGGCGTGACCTCCAGGTACGGGTACGCGATCCCGTTGACCAGCATGGTGTCGCCGAACGCGTCCGGCACCGCCGACGGGTGCGGGACGCCGGGCGTCAGCGGCGGCTCCTCCGGGTCCGTGACCGGGTCGTGGTGCGGGTTCGGCACCGGGCCGGCGTCGGGCGTCCCGGGGTGCTCCCGTGGCCCGGGCTCGTCGGCCGTACGCGACCACGGGCCGTAGTCCCACCGGCCGGTCGGGTTCGTCCCGTCGGCCCGGTGCGGGTTCTGCCGGGGCTGGTAGACGTGCGGGTGCCAGAGGCTGCCCCGGGAGCCCCAGCGGTCCCGGTCCCAGGTCGGGTCCTCGCCGGCGAGCTGGGTGTCGTCCGGCACGAACGTCTTGTCCTCGATCACCAGCGGGAGCTGGTCGGCGGGCAGCACGCCGTCGGCGACGAGTTCCTCCTCGGCCGGGTCGGTGAGCAGGTAGAGCGCGAGCTGCCCGGAGTAGACGGTCAGCCGGGCCAGGCCGACGGTGTTGTCGTGGAACCAGCACAGCCGCCCGCTCTGCTCGTTCGGGTAGTAGAGCGTGGTGGCGCCCGCGCCGGGCGGCGGCATGTCGGGAACGTGGGTCAGGCCGATCCCGTTCGGGTACGGGGTGATCTCGCCCGCCGGGGTCACCCACTGCCAGGGGTTGCCGGCGCTGATCCACCCGGTGTGCGCGCCCGCGAGGCGCAGCACCGCCCGGTTCTGCGGGTAGGGCGCGGGACCGTCGAGCGGGCCCGTCCCCGCGCCCGCCACCGTCGCGTCGACCGGCAGGAAGAGTTCCCCGGCCCGGCCGGTGGGGAGGTGGTTGATGAACTTGACCCGGACCGGGCGGCCCCGGCGGGCCAGGATGACCGGGCCGAGGTGCCAGGGGCGCCCCGCCGGCACGACCGTGTTGTGCCCGTTGGCGTCCGTGCCGAGGTTGAGCTGGCGGTAGCCGCGCAGCCGGGTCGCCGGCAGGTCCCGGTGCAGCCGCTGCGCGTACTGCTCCAGGACGATCTCGTAGTAGTCGCAGCCCGGGTAGCTGATGGTGTCGGGCACCGCCACGGGGAGGTGGCCGCCCAGCTGGGTGCGGCCGCGTGTGCCGAGGCCGGGCAGCGCGTCGACGAACTTGCGGATGCCGGTGCCGGGCACCACCCGGCCGTCGGCCCCGACGACCGGCAGCGGGCTGCGGGCGTAGTTCGGCACCGGGCCGAAGCAGCGCGGCACGGCCGCCGGGTCGAGGCTGGCCGGCACCACGACCGGCTCCTCCACACGCCGGGCCGCCGGGACCGGCCCCGCCGGCCGGGACCCGGCGGTGGTGCCGTTCCCGGGGCGGGGCACCGCCCGCTCCCACGGGATCCGGAGTCTGCGGAACAGGTCCATGGCTCTCCCCGGTGTCCGGGCGCGCGGCCCGCCACGGCGGCGTGGCGGCCCGGTCGCGCGTCGCTGACGATGCGTGAGGAGTCAACCGCAGCATGCGACGCGACGGCGGGGGTTAGGAAGTACCCAATCGTCCGTATCTGTGGCGGGGACGCGACTTTCCCGCCGCACCGGCGGAGTGTCCCGCCCGACACGCCGACCCCACGTCGGTCGACCGGTGACGGAGGGCGGCCGACGCGGCCCCCGGGGTCGTCAGCCGGCCGGGCGTTCGGGCTGGCAGGCGGGGCACCAGTAGGTGACCCGCTCGCCCAGCTCCTCCTTGCGGATCGCGGTGCCGCACCGGCGGCAGGGCTGGGCACGCCGCCCGTAGACGTAGCTGGTCTGCCCCCGGTGCAGCGACCCGGTGGTGCTCTGCGTCCAGCGGCCCCGGTTGGCGGCGAGCAGCTTCTGCGCCAGGGCCACGGTGCCGGCGAGATCCGGCACGGCGCGTACCGGCGTCCACGGCGACACGCCGCGCAGGAACAGGATCTCGCACTTGTAGAGGTTGCCGACGCCGGCCAGGTTGCGCTGGTCCAGCAGGGCCTCGCCGATGGTGACGTCCGGGTGGGCGGCCAGCCGGCGTACCGCCTCGGCCGGGTCCCAGTCCGCGCCGAGCAGGTCGGGGCCGAGGTGGCCGACCAGCGAGTCCTCCTCGGCCGTCGGCACCAGCGCCAGCTCGTGCAGGTGGTAGCCGACGGCGACCGCCTGCGGGGCGCGCAGCACCACCCGGATCAGGTGCGCGGGCCGGGCGGTCCACCGTTCCCCCGGCGCGTACGCCCGCCAGGCGCCCTCCATCCGCAGGTGGGAGTGCAGCGTCCAGCACGCCCCGCCGCCATCCGTGGTGGCGCCTCCAGGCGGTGCGTCTCCCGGCGGTGCGTTTCCCGCCGGGGCGGCGAGGCGGGGTGCGTTTCCCGCCGGGGCGGCGAGGCGGAGCAGCAGGTGTTTGCCCCGGCTGGCGGACTCCCGCACCGTCCAGCCGGTGAGGTCGGTCGCGGCGAGCTGGGGCACCCGGAAGTCGCTGCCGGTCAGGCGGGCGTCCGCCAGCGCGCGGTGCAGGACGCGGGCGGTGTTCCAGACGGTGTCGCCTTCGGGCACCCGTCCATCCTCTCTCGCCGCCCGGGACCCGGCGCGACGGTCACCGGGCCGCGACGCGGCGGGTGGCCGTCGGCCACGCGCAGCAGGTCACCCGGCCGCGACGCGCAGCAGGTCGCCCGGCGTCACCGTGAGCAGGTCGACCGCCCGGCCGCCGTTGACCGCCACGGCGACCAGGCCGGCCGAGTCGGCGTGCACCACCAGCCCGCCCGCCGGGGCGTCCCCGAAGGTGCGGCCGTGCACGGCCTCGCGCCCCGCTCCGAACTCGAAGTCCGGCCGCACCCGCACCCGGGCCGGCAGCGGCGCCAGCAGGTCGGCCGGCGCGGCCAGTTGCACGTTGCCGAAGTGGTCCACGGTCAGCACCTCGGCGGTGAAGCCCCCCGGCTCCGGCCGGACGACCGGCGCCGGCAGCCGGACCAGGGTCGTCGGGTCGACGGCCGGGCCGGCCCCGGACAGCGGGGCGCCGAGCGCCAGCCGCGCGGCCACGGGCGCGAAGACGTCCCGGCCGTGGAACGTGCGGGACACCTCGGGCGCGAGCCAGTCCGGCGCGGTCAGCTCGACGGCCGCCGTGACCCCGCCCAGCGCCTCGGCGGCGTCGACGAGCAGGCCGTTGTCCGGCCCCACCAGCAGCCCGCGCGGCGCGGCCAGGGCGACGCCCCGGCGGGCGGTGCCGACGCCGGGGTCGACGACCGCCACGTGCACGCCCTCGGGCAGGTGGGGCACGGTCTGCGCCAGCACCGCCGCGCCCCGGCGCACGTCGGCCGGTGGCACCAGGTGGGTCACGTCGATCACCCGGACGGCCGGCGCGAGCCGGGCGATGACCCCGTGGCAGGCGGCCACGAAGCCGTCGGCGAGACCGTAGTCGGTGGTCAGCGAGATCCAGGGCGTGCGGTCCATGCCGGGCAGGTTAGTCGCCGGCGGTGAGCCGCAGTTCCAGGATCAGCCCTCGTGCAGCGGGATGCCGTCCTCGCCGACGACCGGGATGCCCGGCTTGAGCCGGCGGGCCCGGTCCACCGCGCCCCGGTCGACGCGCACCAGCCGCAGCCCGCGCCGCTGGTAGAACCGCAGCGCCCGCAGGTTGTCGTTCGTCGTGACGAGCCAGAGCCGGGCCCGGCCCGCCGCCCGGGCCACGTCCGCGGCGGCGGCCAGCAGCGCCGTGCCGACGCCCCCGCCCGGCGTCGCCGCGGCCATGCTGACGACCTCCAGCCCGTCGCCGTCGCCGTGGTGGGCGAGCGCCCCGACGACCGCGCCGGCGCCGTCGACCGCCACCAGCGTGGGCAGCGTACGCAGGTCGTAGCGGGTGTCGTGGACGACGACGTACGGGCCGCCCCACTCGCGTTCGTGCAGCGCGTCGACGGCCGCGCGGTCCCCGGCCCGGGCCGGTCGGACGGTCACCCCGGTCATCGTCGGCTCCCCTCGTCGACCGGCTCGGGAGCCTACCGTCGCCGGTCGGGGCGGGCACCCGGGATTCGGGGCCGACCGGGCGCTGGCGGATATGGAACAGCCGGATGGCCGACCGGCCACTGCCGGGACGGGACCGGGTTGGGCAGACTGCCAGGGGTGACCAACCGCAGCCTGCCCGCCGTCGCGGTGCTCGTGATCGCCGCCGCCCTGACCGCCGCCTGCGGAGACGACGCGGAGGAGGCCCCGCGCGCCGCGCCCCCGGCCGCCTCGGCGTCGACGCCGGCCGCCGACGTGCCGTCGGGCCCCACGGCGGCGGGGACGGCCACGACGGCCACCACGCCCGCCGCACCGCCCACCGGCGCGGGGCCGGCCGGGCCGAGCGCCGGGACCATCGAACGCCGCCCCGCCAGCCCCCCGCCGGTGGAGCTGCCCGCCCGGCTGACCGGGACGCCCGGCGCGCGGCAGGTCGTCGACGCGTTCAAGGCGGCCGGGCTGAAGGTGCCGAACCCGCGGGACCGCTCGGTCGACTGCGGGCCGGACGGTCTCGGCCTGGGCTGCTCCGAGCTGATCGCCACCGACGCCGTCACCGTCTACGTCTTCCCGGACGAGTCGAGCGCCAGCGACATCGCCGAGACCTGGGGCGGTCAGTCCTTCCGGCGCGGCACGGTGGTGCTCAACTACCTCGAGGCGAGGACGCCTGCGGCCGACCGCGCCAGGTACGAGAAGGTCCTCACCGGCCTCCGCTGACGCGCCGGGCGGGGCGGGGCGGGGCGGACGCCGCAGGAGCAGGTCGGCGAAGCCAGCGCCGCGAGCGTCAGCCGCGCAGGCGCAGGCCGCGTGGGGTGGCCCGGAAGCCGGCGGCGGTGAGCGCGTCGCGCAGCGGCGAGGAGCACACCGCCTCGCCGTCGGCCCGCTCGACCGACATCGCCCCCAGCGCGCCGGAGTGGACCGCGTCGGCGAGCGCCTTGCCGGCCGCCGCCAGCGTGTCGGCGTCGTCGCTGAAGGAGAGGATGGTCCGCCCGCCGCGCTCGACGTACAGCACCAGGTCGCCGGCGACCAGCACCACCAGGGCACCGGCCTTGCGTCCCGCCCGGTGCCTGGTCGCCGGGGCGGCTCCGTCGCCCGAGTCGACCACCCGTTCCGGCCAGGGCAGCGCCGCACCGTACGGGTTGGCCGGGTCCGTCGCGGCGAGCACCAGGGTGGGCCCGCCGCGCCCCCGCCCGCCGTCGGCCGGCTCCGCCAGCGCCCGGATCCGGTCCACCGCGCCCGGCACCGCGAACTGCGCCGCCCCCAGCCCCTCGACGAAGTAGCCCCGCCGGGCCGCGCCGCGCTCCTCCAAGGCGGAGAGCACCGGATAGACCGCGGCGAACCCGCCGGCCACCTGCTCGGCCATGACCGCGCCCCGGGTCACCACGCCGTGCCGTTCGAGCAGCACGTCGGCCAGGGCGGCGGCGCGGCGGGTGGGGTCGGTGTCGCGCTCCGGCAGGCGCGACCAGCGCCCGGCGACGGTCGGCGGGCCGCCTCGGGTCGGCAGGGCCACCCGCCCGGGGCGGCGGTAGCGGGTGCGCGGCGCGGTCGGGCGGGACCGGTGCGCCCCGCCGCCGCCGAGCACCGCCCGCAGCGGGGCCAGGGTGTCGTTGGTGAGCTGACCGGCCCAGACCAGATCCCAGACGACCGCGGTCAACGCGGCGTCGTCCGTCGAGCCCACCCGGTCGGACAGCGACCGGAAGAACAACGCCTGCCCGTCGTCGAGCGCCTCCAGCACCGCGTCGTGCAGCGGGGTGCGGGTGAGCGCCTCGTCGGGCGGGGGCAGCAGCAGCGGGGCGGCGTCCGCGTACGCGAGGGTGACCCAGCCGTCCCCGCCGGAGATCGCCCCCGAGCCGGCCCAGAGCACCTCGCCGCTGGCGCACAGCTCGTCGAGCTGGGCGGGGGAGTAGTCGGCGACCCGGCCGGGCAGCACCAGGCGTTCCAGGGCCGACGCCGGCACCGCCGCCCCCTGGAGCTGCTCGACCGCCGCGGCCAGCGCCTCCACGCCCCGCGCCGACGAGCCGACCTGCTGCCACCGGGGCAGGAACGCGGCCAGCGCGCGGGGCGGCACCGGCTCGATCTCCCGGCGCAGCGCGGCGAGGGACCGGCGGCGCAGCAGGCGCAGCACCTCCGCGTCGCACCACTGGGCGCCGGCCGTGTCCGGGGTGAACTCGCCGGAGACGACCCGCCCCGTGGCGGCGAGCCGACGCAGCGCCTGCTCCACCACGGCCACCCCGAGCCCGAACCGGGCGGCGCAGGTGGCGGCCGCGAACGGGCCGTGCGTACGCGCGTAGCGGGCGACCAGGTCGCCGAGCGGGTCGGCCACCGGGGCGAGGTACGCCTCGGCGACCCCGACCGGCAGGGCCACGCCGAGGGCGTCGCGCAGCCGGGCCGCGTCCTCGACGCCCACCCAGCGCTCCTCGCCGGCGATGCGCACCCGCAGCACCCGACGGGCGGCCGCCAGCCCGGTCAGCCATTCCACGGGCGCGCCCCGCTCGGCCAGCTCGGCCTCGGACAGGTCGCCGACCACCCGGAGCAGCTCGACCACGTCCTCCGCGTCGCGCGGGCGGCGCTGCTCGGTCAGCCAGCGCAGCTGCCGGTCGGTCTCGGCCAGCACCGCCGGGTCGAGCAGCTCCCGCAGGTCGACGCGGCCGAGCAGTTCGCCGAGCAGGGCCGAGTCGAGCGCCAGCGCGGCGGCCCGGCGTTCCGCGAGGGGGGCGTCGCCCTCGTAGAGGAAGGCCCCGACGTAGCCGAACAGCAGCGACCGGGCGAACGGCGACGGCTGGGCGGTCTCCACCTCGACCAGGCGCACCTTGCGGGCGGCCAGGTCGCGCATCAGCTCCGCCAGCGCGGGCTGGTCGAAGACGTCCTGGAGGCACTCCCGGGCGGCTTCGAGGGTGACGGGGAAGTCGGCGTACTCGCGGGCGACGTCGAGCAGTTGGGCGGCGCGCTGACGCTGCTGCCACAGCGGCTGGCGGCGGCGCGGGTCGCGGCGGGGCAGCAGCAGCGACCGGGCGGCGCACTCCCGGAACCGCGACGCGAAGAGCGCGGAGGTGCCGACGGACTCCTCGACGAGCTGGGCGATCTCCTCCGGCTCGAAGACCACCACGTCCGCGCCCGGCGGCTCGTCGGCCGTGTCCGGCAGGCGGACGACGATGCCGTCGTCGGACGGCATCACCTGGGCGTCCACCCCGTAGCGCTCGGTGAGCCGGCGGCCGATCGCCAGCGCCCACGGCCCGTTGACCCGGGCGCCGAGCACGCTGTGGACGGCCAACCGCCAGTCGCCCAGCTCGTCGCGGAACCGCTCGACCACCACCGTGCGGTCGTCGGGCAGGGACCGGGTGGCCTCCTTCTGCTCGCGCAGGTAGGCCATCAGGTTGCCGGCGGCCCAGTCGTCGAGCCCGCCGGCCCGCAGCGCGGCGACGGCGGTCCTGTCGTCCTGCCGTAGCAGGGCGCGTACCCGGGCACCGATGGCCCGGCCCAGCTCGACGGGCCGGCCGAGCTGGTCGCCCTTCCAGAAGGGCATCTTCGCCGCCTGCCCGGGGGCTGGGGAGACCAGCACCCGGTCGGGCGTGATCTCCTCGATCCGCCAGGACGAGGAGCCGAGCAGGAACACGTCGCCGACCCGCGACTCGTAGACCATCTCCTCGTCCAGCTCGCCGACCCGGGCGGCCCGTTCGGCGCCGGCCAGGAAGACGCCGAAGAGCCCCCGGTCGGGGATGGTGCCGCCGCTGGTCACCGCGATCCGCTGCGCGCCGGGCCGGCCGGTGAGCGTGTCGGTGGCGCGGTCCCAGACCAGCCGGGGCCGCAGCTCGGCGAACGCGGTGGACGGGTAGCGGCCGGAGAGCATGTCGAGCACGGCGTGCAGGGCCGAGTCGGGCAGCTCGGCGAAGGGCGCCGCCCGGCGGACCAGGACCGCCAGGTCACCGACGTGCCACGGCTCCAGCGCGACCATGGCGACGATCTGCTGGGCGAGCACGTCGAGGGGGTTGCGCGGGTAGTGCAGCTCCTCGATGGCGCCACCGCCCATCCGCTCGGCCACCACGGTGCAGGACAGCAGGTCGCCCCGGTGCTTGGGGAAGACCACGCCCCGGGAGACCGCGCCGACCTGGTGCCCGGCCCGACCCACCCGCTGCAGGCCGGCGGCCACGCTGGGCGGCGCCTCGATCTGCACCACCAGGTCGACCGCGCCCATGTCGATGCCCAGCTCCAGGCTGGAGGTGGCCACCACGGCGGGCAGTTGGCCGGACTTGAGCGCCTCCTCGATGTGTTTGCGCTCCTCCCGGGAGACGCTGCCGTGGTGGGCGCGGGCGATCACGGTCGGCGCGCCGGCCGCCCCACCGGCCTGGGCCATCATCTCGGCCGGAGTGCGGCGAACCGGGCCGATGGGGCCGCCCCGCGCGCCGGTGCCCCGGTCCGCGCCGGCGGACCCGCCCCGTGCGCCCGTGCCGGTCGGGCCGTCCCACGTGCCGGTGCCCCGGTCCGGATCGGCGGGGCCTTCCCACGCGTCGGTGCCCCGGTCCGCGTCGGTCGGGTCGTCCCACGCGTCGGCCTCGCGGGCCGGCACGGCCCGGTCGGCCCGCCCGTCGGGCCCGGCGGGCGGGCCGACCGACTCGTCGGCGGCCAGCTCGTTGAGCCGCGCGCAGAGGCGCTCGGCGGAGCGCCGCGAGTTGGTGAAGACGATGGTCGAGCGGTGTGCCCGGATCAGGGAGAAGACGCGCTCCTCGACCGCCGGCCAGATCGACGCCCGGCGCGGCCCGGGCCCGCCGAGGTCGTCCTCCGGCGGCTCCTGCTCGTCGAGGCGGGTCATGTCCTCCACCGGGACCTGGACGCTGACCTCGATCGTCTTGGCGGTGGGCGGGGCGACCACGTCGACGGGCCGGGCGCCGCCGAGGAAGCGGGCGCACGCGTCGACCGGCCGGACCGTGGCGGACAGGCCGATCCGCTGCGCCGGCGCGGGCAGCAACTCGTCGAGGCGCTCCAGGGAGAGCGCGAGGTGCGCCCCGCGCTTGGTGCCGGCCACCGCGTGCACCTCGTCGACGATGACCGTCTCGACGCCGCGCAGGGAGTCGCGGGCGGCGGAGGTCAGCAGCAGGAACAGCGACTCCGGCGTGGTGATGAGGATGTCCGGCGGGGTACGGGCGAACGCGCGCCGCTCGTCGGCCGGGGTGTCGCCGGTGCGCATCCCCACGGTGATCTCCGGCGGGGCGACGCCCAGCCGGGTGGCGGCCTGTCGGATCCCGGCCAGCGGCGTGCGCAGGTTGCGCTCGACGTCGACCGCGAGCGCCTTGAGCGGGCTGACGTAGAGCACCCGGCACCGGTGTCGGCGGTCGGCCGGGGCCGGCTCGCGGGCCAGCCGGTCGAGCGACCAGAGGAACGCGGCGAGCGTCTTGCCGGAGCCGGTGGGCGCCACCACCAGCGCGTTGCGGCCGGCGGCGACGGAACTCCAGGCGCCGGCCTGGGCGGCGGTGGGCGCGGCGAAGGCGGCGGTGAACCATTCCCGGGTGGCCGCGCCGAAACCCGCCATCGCATCCGTCACGCCATCCATCCTGCCCCGGCCGTCTGACATCCGGTCCCGGGGCGGGCGCTGGTTGTGTCCTGGTCCGGCTCATACGCGATGGTTGTGCCGTTGAATGCGTTAAGTCTTACTTAACTGCTTGCTTGCGGCGCGCAACATAAAGTAACTTCACTCGGAGCCGGCCGGGGTGGAGGGGATCGGATGACCGTCGAGCAGCGGAGCTTCGAGCCCGGCACCGACGTGCTCATCCGTAAGGTCGACAGTCACCTCGCCGCCGTCCGCGCCGGTCTTGACGGCCCGGAGCTGGAGTTGGCCGAGCGGCTGGCCGCGGCGCTGCGGGAGCTGGTCGTCTCCACCGCCCAGGCCAGCGCCGCCGACCGGGGCCAGGTGCGCGCCGCGGTGCACTACTTCGTGCTGCGCCGGGAGAGTCGGGGTCGGCTGCTGCCGGTGCGGTCGCTCGCCGCCGCCCAGCGGGTGGTCAACAAGGTGGTGCTCCAGCTCGACCGCCCCGACCTGCTGGTGGAGACCCGCCGGGAGCGCCCCGCCCGGGAGCCCGCCGTCCCCGCCACCGACATCACCGTCGGCTGACCGCGCCGCACCACGCCCTTCGGGCCCTGCACCGGGCAGTCCACAGGAGAACGGCAAGGCCGGCGAAGGGACGAATTCCCGCAAAACGGCCCGGCGGGCGGTCATCTGGCGTCTGATCGCACCTAGGTGCCGGCCCACCTCCGGCGCGCGCCGCTGCCACCTCGACCGGGAGTGCGGGTGCTCGTACTGCTGATCCTCCACCTCGTGGCGGCCCTCCTGGCGCCGCTGCTGGTCAGGCGGTGGGGTCCGCGTGCCTGCTACGCGCTGGCGCTGGCACCGGCCGCCGCCTTCGGCTGGGCGCTGGCCCGCACGCCGGCCGTCCGCGACGGCGGGGCGGTGGTGGAGACGTACCCGTGGATCCGGCAGCTCGGGCTCGACCTGGCGCTGCGGCTGACCACCCTGTCCTGGCTGATGACCCTGCTCGTCGGCGGCGTCGGCGCGCTGGTCCTCGTCTACAGCGCCCGCTACTTCGGCCCCGGGGCGGTCGGGATGGCCCGGTTCGCGGCCGTGCTGGTGGCCTTCGCCGGGGCGATGCTCGGGCTCGTCCTCGCCGACGACCTGCTGCTGCTCTACGTCTGCTGGGAGCTGACCACGATCTTCTCGTACCTGCTGATCGGGCACAGCACGGAACGGCGCGCCAGCCGCTGGGCGGCCGCCCAGGCGCTGACCGTGACCACCCTCGGCGGGCTGGCCATGCTGGTCGGGTTCATCATGCTCGGTCACCACGCCGGCGGCTACCGGTGGTCCGAGATCGCTGCCGGTCCGCTGCCCGGCGGGGCGTACCTGGTCACGGCGGTGCTGCTGATCCTGGCCGGGGCGCTGTCGAAGTCGGCGGTGCTGCCGTTCAGCTCCTGGCTGCCGGTGGCGATGGCGGCCCCCACGCCGGTCAGCGCGTACCTGCACGCCGCCGCGATGGTGAAGGCCGGCGTCTACCTGATCGGGCTGCTCGCCCCGGTGCTGGCGGACGTCGGCCCGTGGCGGCCGGTCGTGGTGGTCGCCGGCCTGGCGACCATGCTGGCGGGCGGCTGGGCGGCGCTGCGGCAGACCGACCTGAAGCTGCTGCTGGCGTACGGCACGGTCAGCCAGCTCGGCCTGCTCGCCGTGGTCGTCGGGGCGGGCACGCCGGACGCCGCGCTGGCCGGCGTGGCCATGCTGCTGGCCCACGCCCTGTTCAAGGCGGCGCTGTTCCTCGTCGTCGGGATCGTCGACCACGGCGCCGGCACCCGCGACCTGCGGGAACTGTCCGGGCTGGGCCGGCGGGCACCGCTGCTGGCCACCGTCGCGGTGCTCGCCGCCGCGTCGATGGCCGGCCTGCCGCCGCTGGTCGGCTTCGTCGCGAAGGAGGCCGTGCTGGCCGCCTTCACCGACCGGCCGGTGGTGCTCGCCGTGCTGGTGGCCGGGACCGTGCTCACCGTCGCCTACAGCGCCCGGTTCGTCTGGGGCGCGTTCGCCACCCGGCCCGGCGTGGAGCCCTCCGACCCGGGGCGGATCGCCGTGCCGATGCTCGCCCCGCCGGCCCTGCTGGCCGTCCTCGGGCTGGTCGCCGGCCCGGCCGCCGGGATCCTCGACGGCCTGCTCGCCCCGTACGCCGAACTCTTCGGCACGGTCGGCGGGCACCTGGCGCTGTGGCACGGCCTCAGCCCCGCGCTCGGCTTCTCCGCCCTCGCCGTGGCCGGCGGCGCGGCACTGCACGCGCTGCGCGGCCCCCTCGCCCCGGCGCTGGCCCGGCTGCACGTCCCGGTCAGCGGCAACCAGGGGTACGAGTGGGTCATCGGCCGGTTCGACCGGCTGGCCATCGAGGTCACCAGCGTCACCCAGCGGGGTTCGCTGCCGCAGTACCTCGGGATCATCCTGCTCGCCCTCACGGTGCTGCCCGGTGGGGCGATGCTGGCCACCCGGCCGTGGCGGGACCGGATCGACCTCTGGGACAGCCCGTTGCAGGTCGTGGTGGTGGCCGTGGTGACCGTGGCGGCGGTGCTCGGGGTGGGCGCCCGGCGGCGGCTGACGGCGATGCTGCTGGTGGGGATGACGGGCTACGGCAGCGCGATGCTCTTCGTGCTCTACGGCGCGCCGGACCTGGCGCTGACGCAGTTCCTCGTCGAGACGGTGACCATCGCGGTGTTCGTGCTGGTGCTGCGCCGGCTGCCCGAGCGGTTCTCGGCCCGCCCGCGCCGGCGCCGCTGGGTGCGCCGGACGATCGGGCTGGCGGCCGGCGTGGTGGCGGCCGGGCTGGCCCTGACCGCCGCGGCGGCCCGGAACGCGCCCACCATCTCCGACGCCTTTCCCGACCTCGCCGTCAGCCAGGGGTACGGCCGCAACGTGGTCAACGTGACCCTCGTCGACATCCGGGCCTGGGACACGATGGGGGAGCTGGCGGTGCTGGTGGTGGCCGCGACCGGCGTGGCCAGCCTGATCTTCCAGCGGTCCCGGACGGGGCCGCGTCCCCGCCGCCCCGAGCCGTCCGGGCCGGCGCGCCGGCCGGGCCGCCCGGTCTGGCTGCGCGGCGGCGCGACCCTGCAGGAGCGGCAGCGTTCCATCGTGCTGGAGGTGGTCACCCGGCTGATCTTCCACACCGTGGTGGTCTTCTCCCTGTTCCTGCTCTTCTCCGGCCACAACGCCCCGGGCGGCGGGTTCGCCGGCGGCCTGGTGGCGAGCCTGGCGCTGGCCGTGCGCTACCTGGCCGGCGGCCGCGACGAGCTGGCCGAGGCCGCGCCGGTCGGCGCCGGCACGGTGCTCGGCGCCGGCCTCCTCGTCTCGATCGGCACCGGGGTGATCGCGCTGCTCGGGGGCGGATCGGTGCTCGAGAGCGCCCGGATCGACCTGTGGCTGCCGCTGATCGGCGACTTCTACCTGGTCACGTCCCTCTTCTTCGATGTCGGGGTCTACCTCGTCGTGGTCGGGCTGGTGCTGGACATCCTGCGCAGTCTCGGCGCCGAGGTGGACCGGCACATCGAGGCGGCCAGCGGTTCCGGCGGCGGGCTGCGCGTCGACCGGGGCGGGGAGCGGACGTGAGACCGGGGGTGGAGGGGCCGACCCTGGTGCTGGTCGTCGCCGTCGGCGTGCTGGTCGGTTGCGGGGTCACCCTGCTGCTGGAGCGCAGCCTGACCCGGATCCTGCTCGGCGTCATCCTGCTCAGCAACGGGGTCAACGCGCTCATCCTGATGGGTGGGCGGGCCGGCGCGGCCCCGGTGGTCGGCGCCGCGCCCGCCGGCCGGCTGAGCGACGCGCTGCCGCAGGCCATGATCCTCACCGCGATCGTGATCACCTTCGGGCTGACCGCGTTCCTGCTGGCCGTGAGCTACCGCAGCTGGTACCTGACCGGCGACGACGAGGTCCCCGACGACATCGAGGACCGGCAGATCAGGCGGGCGGCGGAGCGCAACGAGGTGGCCACCGCCGACCTCGGCGGCGAGGGCCCGGACGCCGACCCCGAGCAGGTCGACCCCGAGCTGCCGCGCCGGCTCCGGCCCGGGGACGGTCCCGGATGACCGGGTACGCGGAACGGGCCGCCCCGTGAGCGCCCTCGTGCCGCTGCCGGTGGTGGTGCCGCTGCTGGGCGCGGCGCTGACCCTGCTGCTGGCCCGGTGGCCGGGGCTGCAACGGGTGGTCAGCGTGGCCTGCCTCGCCGGCACGCTGGTGGTGGCGGCGCTGCTGCTGGTGCAGGCGTACCGGCACGGGCCGGTGGTGGTGCAGGTCGGCGGGTGGCCGGCGCCGGTGGGCATCGTGCTGGTCGCCGACCAGTTGGCCGCGCTGATGCTGGTGGTCTCGTCGGCGGTGACGCTGTGCGTGCTGCTCTACTCCGTCGGGCAGGGCCAGGGGGACTTCGGCGAGACCGTTCCCGTGACCATCTACCACCCCACCTACCTGGTGCTGACCGCCGGCGTGACGAACGCGTTCCTCGCGGGCGACCTGTTCAACCTCTTCGTCGGGTTCGAGATCCTGCTGGCCGCGAGCTTCGTGCTGATCACCCTCGGCGGCACCGAGACGCGGATCCGCACCGGCTCGACGTACGTGGTGGTCAGCATCCTCTCCTCGATGCTGTTCCTCACCGCGGTGGGCCTCGTGTACGCGGCCACCGGCACGCTGAACATGGCCCAGCTCGCCCACCGGCTGGACGCACTGCCGGACGGCGTACGGCTCAGTCTGCAGCTGATGCTGCTGCTCGCCTTCGGGATCAAGGCGGCGGTCTTCCCGCTCTCGGCCTGGCTGCCGGACAGCTACCCGACCGCGCCGGCCCCGGTCACGGCGGTCTTCGCCGGCCTGCTCACCAAGGTCGGCGTCTACGCGATCATCCGGACCGAGACGCTGCTCTTCCCCGACGGCCAGGTGGCCGGGCTGCTGATGGTGGTGGCCGGGCTGACCATGGTGGTCGGCATCCTCGGCGCGGTGGCCCAGTCCGACATGAAGCGGCTCTTCTCGTTCACCCTGGTCAGCCACATCGGCTACATGATCTTCGGGGTGGCGCTGAGCACCGTGGCCGGACTGTCCGGCGCGATCTTCTACGTGGTGCACCACATCACCATCCAGACCACGCTGTTCCTGGTCGCCGGGCTGGTCGAGGAGCGGGCGGGCAGCACCGACCTGCGCCGCCTCGGCGGGCTGGCCCGGGTGGCGCCGCTGCTCGGGATGCTCTTCTTCGTGCCGGCCATGAACCTCGCCGGCGTGCCGCCGTTCTCCGGGTTCCTCGGCAAGCTCGGCCTGCTCCAGGCCGGGGTGGCGGCCGGCGGGCCGCTGCCCGGCGCGCTGGTCGCGGCCGGCGCCGTGACCAGCCTGCTCACCCTCTACGTGGCCTCGCGGGTGTGGAACATCGCCTTCTGGCGCGCCCCCCGGCTGGCCACCGCCGAGCCGGCGGTCCGGCTGCCCCGGCTGATGGTCGGCGCGACGGTCGCGCTGGTCGCGCTGGGGCTGGTGCTGACCGTCGTCGCCGGGCCGCTCTTCGACGTCACCGCCGACGCGGCCGTCGACCTGCGCCAGCGCACCCCGTACATCCGTTCCGTGCTGCCCGGCGGCGCCCCGTGAACCCGGAGTCCGGCGCGCCGCCGCGGGAGCGGGCGGCGCGGTGGCGGGACCAGCTGATCGCCCTCGGCTGGCTGGTGCTGGTCTGGAGCCTGCTCTGGGGCGCGTTCTCCTGGGGCAACCTGGTCGGCGGGGTGCTGGTGGCCGGGGCCGTGCTGCTGTTCTTCCCGCTGCCGCCGGTCACCTTCGGCGGGCGGCTGCGCCCCGGGCCGCTGCTGGTCTTCCTGGTGCGTTTCGTCGGCGAGCTGGTCAGCGCCAGCCTGCACGTCGCCCGGATCGCGGTGCAGCCGGGCTACCGGCCGCGGGGCGCGATCATCGCGGTCCGGCTGCGCGTGCGTACCGACCTGAATCTGGCGCTCACCGCCGAGGTGGTCTCGTTGGTGCCGGGCACCCTGATTATCGAGGTGGACCGGGACGCCGGGGTCCTCTACGTGCACGTGCTCGACGTCCACGGCCCGCAGGACCTGACCGACAGCCGGGAGCGGATCCTCGCCGTCGAGCGGCGGATCGTCCGGGCGGTCGGCTCCGCCGCGGAGCTGCGCCAGGTGGCCACCGATCCCGTCGAGAGGGGTCCCGAACCGTGACCGCGTTCCTCGTCGTCGTCCTCACCGTCCTGTTCTCGGTGACCGCGCTGCTCGCGCTGGCCCGGCTCTACCGGGGGCCGTCCCTGATCGACCGCGTGGTCGCCGCCGACATGCTGCTCGCCACCATGGTCGGCGCCGTCGGCGCCGAGGCGGCGGTGAACCGCCATGCCACCACCCTGCCGGTGCTGGTGGTGCTCTCCCTGCTCGGCTTCGTCGGCTCGGTGTCGCTGGTCCGCTTCGCCGCCCGCGAGAAGGAGGAGGGGTGATGGTCGGCACCGTCGCCGACTGGGTCGGCGCCGGCTGCCTGGTGGCCGGCGCGCTGCTGAGTCTCGCCGCCGGCATCGGGGTGCTGCGCTTCCCGGCCACGCTGGACCGGATGCACGCGGCCACCAAGCCACAGGTGCTCGGGGTGCTGCTCCTGCTGCTCGGCGTGGCCCTGCGGCTGCGCGCCCCGGCCGACCTGGGCATGTTGGCCCTGGTCGGGATCTTCCAGCTGGCGACCGCTCCGGTGGCCGCGCAGATGATCGGCCGGGCCGCCTACCGCACCGGCCGGGTGGACCCCGACCTCCTCGACGCCGACGAGCTCGCCGACCGCTGACGTGCGCCGTCCGCACCGCCGGGTCCGCGGGCGTCCCAATTCGGGGAATGCGGCGATTCTGAGTCTTGCGTCTTGCCGGAGGACCGGTCCCGCTGCACGCTTCGCAGTGATGGCTATCGATCAATGGCCGTCCCCGGTGACCGCCCACCCGGCGGGAGCCGGACCCCGCCCCCCTCCGGAGGACCCATGAGACCTCGTACCCCCCGCTCCGCCTGGCTGGCCGCGGTGGCCGTGGCGGCGGCGGTCGTGACCGCCTCCTCGGCGACCGCCGCGCCCACCGGTGCGGCCGGCGCCGCCGCTCCGGCCGCTCCGGCCGCCCCCGCTGGCGGGCCGGCGGCGCTGGCCGCGCCCGACGTCCCGCTGGCCAACGTGAAGGCACACCTGTCCCAGTTCCAGTCCATCGCCACCGCCAACGGCGGCAACCGGGCGCACGGCCGCCCCGGCTACCTCGCCTCCGTCAACTACGTCAAGGGCCAGCTCGACGCGGCCGGGTTCAGCACCGTGGTGCAGTCGTTCACCTACAACGGCGCCACCGGCTACAACCTGATCGCCGACTGGCCCGGCGGCGACCCGAACCAGGTGGTGATGACCGGGGCGCACCTGGACGGCGTCACCGCGGGCCCGGGCATCAACGACAACGGCTCCGGCTCGGCGGCGATCCTGGAGACCGCCCTCGCGGTGGCCCGCAGCGGCTTCGCCCCCACGAAGCACCTTCGCTTCGGTTGGTGGGGCGCCGAGGAACTGGGGCTGCGCGGCTCGCAGTACTACGTGAACAACCTGCCGTCGACCGAGCGCACCAGGATCAAGCAGTACCTCAACTTCGACATGGTCGGCTCGCCCAACGCCGGCTACTTCGTCTACGACGGTGACAACTCCGACGGGGTGGGCTCCGGGCCGGGCCCGGCCGGCTCGGCGCAGATCGAGCAGACCATCCAGGCGTACTTCACCTCGATCGGTGTGCCCACCCGGGGCACCGACTTCGACGGCCGCAGCGACTACGGGCCGTTCATCAGCGTCGGCATCCCGGCCGGCGGCACCTTCACCGGGGCGGAAGGGATCAAGTCCAGCACCCACGCCTCGCTCTGGGGCGGCACGGCCGGCCAGGCGTTCGACCCGTGCTACCACCGCTCCTGCGACACCACCGCCAACATCAACGACACCGCGCTGGACCGCAACGCCGACGCGATCGCGTACACGGTGTGGGCGCTGGCCGGGGCCGGGGCCCCGCCGGGCAGCACGGTCTGGAGCGACACCTTCGAGACCGCGACCGGTTGGACCGCGAACCCGGCCGGCACCGACACCGCCACCCTCGGCCGGTGGGAGCGCGGCGACCCAGCGGCCACCAGCTCCGGCGTGGCCACTCAGCTCGGCACGACCGTCAGCGGCAGCTACGACCTGGTCACCGGGCCGCTCGCCGGCAGCAGCGCCGGGGCGTACGACCTCGACGGCGGGGTGAGCACCATCCAGTCGCCGGCGATCACGCTGCCGTCGACCGGCACGCTGACCCTCTCGTTCTCCTGGTACCTGGCCCACCTGAACAACGCCAGCAGCGCCGACTACCTGCGCGTACGGGTGGTGGGCAGCGGCACCGTCACGGCGCTGAACGCGACCGGGGCCGCGACCGACCGGGCGGCGGCCTGGCAGAGCGCCGGCGTCGACGTCTCGGCCCTGCGGGGACAGACCGTGCGGATCGTCGTCGACGCGGCCGACGCGAGCGGCGCCAGCCTCGTCGAGGCGGCCGTGGACGACGTGCGGATCACCCAGAGCTGAGCCGCCACGGCCCCTGACCGCGCCAGGTGGCGGCCCCTGCCCACGCCGGGTGACGGCCCCCTGTCCACGCCGGGTAACCGGACGACAGGGGGCCTTCGACGCACCTTCAGCGGGCGTACAGCCGGCGCGGATAAAATGGCCGCATGATCGACTCCTCTGCCCAGGAGGGCAGCAGTAGCCAGCCGGGTCCTGCCCGGCGTATCCCGACCCCGACGTCCCCGGGAGCCCTGAGCGACCCGTGTTGATCGTCGTTGGTCTCCTCTTCATCATCGTGCTCACCGCCGCCACCGGTTACTTCGTGGCCCAGGAGTTCGGTTACGTCGCCGTCGACCGGGGCAGGCTCAAGCAGCTCGCCGACGACGGCGACAAGGCCGCTGCCCGGGCCCTGGAGGTGACCGGACGGCTGTCGTTCATGCTCTCCGGCGCGCAGCTCGGCATCACCGTCACCGCCCTGCTGGTCGGTTACGTCGCCGAGCCGTTCCTCGGCGCCGGGCTGGCCGAACTCCTCGGCGTGGCCGGCGTCTCCACGGCGGTCAGCCTGCCGCTCTCGGTCGCCCTGGCCCTGGTCATCGCGACCGTGGTGCAGATGGTCCTGGGCGAGCTGGCCCCGAAGAACCTCGCCATCGCCCGGGCCGAACCCCTGGCCAAGGCCCTGAGCCGCTCCACCCTGGTGTACCTCAAGGTGGCCGGTCCGCTGATCAAGCTCTTCGACCGCGCCGCGGTGCGGCTGCTCCGCCGCGTCGGCATCGAGCCGATCGAGGAACTGCCCAGCGGCGCCACCCCGGAGGACCTGGAGCAGATCATCGCCGAGTCCCGCCAGGAGGGGCACCTGACCGCCGAGATGTCCACGCTGCTCGACCGGGGGCTCGACTTCCGCGAGCTGACCGCGGGCGAGGCCATGGTGCCCCGCGTCGACGTGCACACCGTACGCGCGCACGAGCCGGTCAGCCGGGTGGTGGAGCTGCTGGACACCGGCAAGTCCCGCTTCCCCGTGCGCGGCGCGGAGGGCGTCGACGACCTGATCGGCGTCATCGGCATCGCCGACGTGCTCGGGGTGCCCCCCGAGCGGCGCGCGACCACCCCGGTCAGCGCGGTCGCCGGCCCGCCGCTGCTGGTGCCGGAGACGCTGCCGCTGCCGACCGTGCTGGACCGGCTCCGCTCCGGCCACCGGCAGCTCGCCTGCGTGGTCGACGAGTACGGCGGCTTCGCCGGCGTGATCACGCTGGAGGACATCGCCGAGGAGCTGGTCGGCCCGATCCGGGACGAGGACGACCCGCCCGAGCGGGCCCCGGCCCGGCAGGAGGACGGCTCCTGGGTGGTGCCCGCGCGCTGGCGCATCGACGAGGTCGCCGACAGCACCGGCATCGAGCTGCCCGAGGCCCCGGAGTACGACACCCTCTCCGGCCTGGTCATGCGGGAGCTGGGCCGGGTGCCCGAGGTCGGTGACCGGCTGGAGATCAGCCTGCCCGCCGACGGCGAGGACGGCGCGGTCGAGCCGCGCGCCCTGGTCGAGGTGCTGGCCGTCGACCGGCACGTGGCCGACTCGGTCCGGCTGCGGCTCGCCGAGTCCGGGGAGGTGTCCGAGTGAGTCCGGGCATCGCGCTGTTCACGTCGGTGATCCTGCTGGCGCTGAACGGCTTCTTCGTGGCCGCCGAGTTCGCCCTGGTGGCCAGCAAGCGCTACCGCCTGGAGCAGGCGGCGGCCGGTGGCGGCCGGGCCGCCCGGGCCGCCCTGGAGGGCGTACGCGAGCTGTCGCTGATGCTCGCCGGCGCGCAGCTCGGCATCACGCTGTGCACCCTGGGGCTCGGTGCGCTCGCCGAGCCGGCGATCGAGCACCTGCTGAGCCCGCTGCTGCACGCGGTCGGGCTGCCGGACGCCGCGAGCCACGCGGTCGCGCTGGTCTTCGCCCTCAGCCTGGTCACCTTCCTGCATCTGGTGGTCGGCGAGATGGCGCCGAAATCCTGGGCCATCACCGACGCCGAGCGCTCGGCGATGCTGCTGGCGTTGCCGTTCCGTGCCTTCGCGCGGGTCGCCCGGCCGGTGCTGTCGGTGATGAACGCCCTGGCCAACGCGATGCTGCGGCTCGCCAAGGTCAACCCGCAGGACCAGCTCGCCCAGGTGCACGGCCCCGACGAGCTGCGCATCCTGCTGGAGCAGTCCCGCGAGCACGGGCTGCTCGGCGTCGAGCAGCACCAGTTGCTGACCAGCATGCTGGAATTGCAGGGCACCACGGTGGCCCAGGTGATGGAGCCGTTCCACCAGATGGTGACGGTCCGCCGGGACGAGGACGCCGCCCGGATCGAGCAGGTCAGCCGCGACAGCGGCCGGTCGCGGCTGGCCGTGCTGGACGCGAACGGCGACGTCTGCGGCCTCGTCCACGTCCGGGAGGCGGTGCGGGCCACCACCACGGGCCGCAGGGCCACCGCCGGCGACCTGATGACCAGCGCGTTCACCCTGCCCGCCGCGGCCACGGTGACCGACGCGGTGGCGGCGATGCGGGCCCGGCAGTCCCAGCTCGCGCTCGTGCGCAACGGCGGCGGCCCGACCCGGCCGATCGGGTTCGTCGCGCTGGAGGACCTTCTGGAGGAGGTCATCGGCGAGTTCGACGACGAGACCGACCCGGTGCCGCGCGGCCGACGGATGAGGTGAGACCCGCGGGCCGCCCCCGGGTGAGGCGCGGGGGCGGCCCGGCGTGGTCCGGCCGTCGGGATCGTGCGGTCTTCGGCGAAGACCGCACGGACGCCCGCCAGGTCCGCGAGGCTGGAGGAACCGGGCCGGGTTGGCGCGGGGCCGGCGCCGGGTGGCACACCGACCGATACCGGCTGGCGCACCGGCCGGCAATTGGGTGGTGCACGGGCCCGGGCCGGGGTGGTGCACGGGCCGGTGCCGGGTGGCAACCGACCGATACCGGGTGGCGCACGGGATGCGTGGGGCGACCCGCGCGCCCGATCGCGGCGAGGCCGGTCCCGGCGGGTCCGCCGGGCGCGGGATGCGGACGGGGGAGTGCGGGTGCGGTTGACCGGGGTGTCGCCGGAGTCCGGGTGGACCGGGCTCTCCGTCCGCACCGCCCTGGCCAATCCGAGCACCCGCCCCGGGCTGCGGCTGCCCGGGCGGGTCACGGTCATCGCCGGCTCGACCGACGTGCCGGTGCTGCACGTCCGGCTCGGCCTGGTCACCACGGCGGAGCCGGACGACCCGGAGGCGCCCCGCCGCCTGGTGCAGTTCCACCAGGCGACCGCCGCCGACGGCTTCGTGCTGCGGGCCGGGCGGGGCCGCACGATCCCGTTCGAGTTCCCGCTGCCCTGGGAGACCCCGGTGACCATCTTCGGCGGGGTGCCCCTGCTCAGCCTGCGGATGGGGCTGCGCACCGAGGTGGCGGTCGAGCCGCAGCTCGACCAGGGCGCGATGGTGCCGGTTTTCGTGCACCCGCTGCCCACCCAGGCGCACATCCTGGCCGCCCTCGACACGCTGGGCTTCAGCATGCGCCAGGCCGGCCTGGTCGACGCCCGGCTGCCGGGGGTGGAACAGACCCTGCCGCTGCACCAGCGGCTGGGATTCTGGGTGGCGCCGCTCTATGCCGGGCCGATCACCGAGCTGGAGCTGATCTTCATCGCCAACCCGGCCGGCCTGGAGGTCATCTTCTGGCTGGACCGGCGGCTGGCCTTGGCCGGGATCACCCACCAGAGCATCAGTCGCTTCCGGATCTGGCACGTCGGCGCCGACCGGCGGGACTGGGTGGCGACGGTGGACGGCTGGCTGCGCGCGGCGATCAACCGGCACGCCGCGGCCGCCGCGCACGCCGACTGGTCCGCGACCATCGCGGAGTCGGCGCACGTCAGCCGCCCGCCGGACGAGCCCACCCGCCCCGGCTTCGGCCTGGGCGGCACCGCCGGCGGAGCCGGCGTCGGCGGCGACGGCACCTGACCACCCGCCCCCACCCCGCCCTCGTTCCCGCCGATCTTGCGCTTTGTGCCCCGGCACGTCGGACCTACCGCCCATGACGGGGGCCGAACGTGCAAGATCGCGGGGAGGGCCGGGAGGGGTAGGGGGAAGGTCAGACGGTGGCGGTGGCGAGTTTCAGGCTGAAGCCGAGGAAGAGGGCGGCGACGCCGGTGGTGGCGCCGGCGGCGAGGCGGCGGCGCTGGCGGAACTGGGCCGCCAGGAACGTCCCGGCGAAGATCAGCGCGGTCAGGTAGAGCGCGCTGGTGACCTGGGCGATCAGCCCGAGCAGGAGGAACGACAGCGCCGGCCACGCGTAGCCCGGGTCGACGAACTGGATGAAGAACGAGACGAAGAACAGGATCGCCTTCGGGTTGAGCAGGCTGACCACGAGCGCCTTGCGGAACGGGCTGCGCATCGCCACCGGCTCCGCGGCGTCGATCAGCCGCGGCGTGGCCGGGTCGTTGCGGTCGCGCCAGCGCCGCCACGCGCCGCGCAGCATCGTCAACCCCACGTAGCCGAGGTACGCGGCGCCGGCGTACTTGATCACCAGGAAGAGCGGCGGGTACGCCTTGAGCAGCGAGGCCACCCCGGCGGCGGAGAGGAACATCAGCACCCCGTCGCCGACGAAGACCCCGCCGGCGGCCCGGTAGCCGGCGGCCACACCGCGCTGCGCGGCGGTGGAGAGCACGAAGAGGGAGTTGGGCCCGGGCAGCAGAACGATCGCCACGGTGCCCAGCACGTACGTCCAGATGTCGGTGATGCCCAGCACGCCCGACATCATCAGGCCACGGGTGCCGTCCGGCGAAGCCTTTCCCGCAGCGCGACCTGTGCGTTTGGCCACTCGTCGACGGTCATCGAATACTGCACGGTGTCCCGCCACGAGCCGTCCGGGCGGAGCTTGTGCATCCGCAGCACCCCCTCGCGGGACGCGCCGAGGCGCTCGATCGCCCGCTGGGAGCGCTCGTTGCGGATGTCGGTGTGCCAGACCACCCGCACCGCGCCCAACTCCTCGAAGGCGCGGGTGAGCAGCAGCAGCTTCGCCTCGGTGTTGATCCCCGTACGCCACCACGGCCGGCCCAGGAAGGTGTAGCCGATCGCCACCGACCGGCGCTCCGGGTCCACCTCGTAGTAGGAGGTGGTGCCGACCACCGCGCCGGTGACGGCGCAGCGCTGCACCCACGGCACCCGCTCGCCCCGGCGGTGGGCGGCCAGCGCGGCGGCGACCACCTCGGCGGTGCCGGCGGGGTCGGCCGGCAGCGGGCTGCCCAGGTGCTGCCAGACCTCCGGATCGGCGGTCGCCGCGTGCAGCTCGTCGGCGTGCGCGAGGTCGAGGGGCTCCAGCACCACGTGTTCCCCGCGCAGCACTGCCGGTTCCCGCCACGGCGTGGAGGCCGGCCGCAGGTACGCCGGCACCGGCGCGGTCACCCCGGCGTCCGGCTCGGGCAGCCCGGCGGTGAGCCGCAGCGGCACCACCCCGGCCCAGTGCGGCAGGGCGAGGTCGGCCTCGTCGTCGCGTACCCCGCCGGTGCGGGCGCGGACGGAGACCTCCCGCAGCGGCAGGGCCAGCACGGCCGTCTCGGCCAGCTCCCGGCGCGACGGCGGTCGGCTGTCGGCGCTGCGCCCGGTGCCGACCTTCTCCACCAGCGCGGTGAGCACCCGCGCCTTCTCCCGCTCGTCGGTGACCAGGTGCGCGGTGCCGTGCGCGACGACCGACCGGTAGTTGGCGCTGTGGTGGAACTGGGAGCGCCCGTAGACCAGGCCGTCGAGCAGGGTCACCGTGACGCAGACCGGCAGCCCGTCGGCCCGGGCGGCGAGCAGCGGCCGGCTGCCGGTGGAGCCGTGCAGGTAGAGGGTGTCGTCGATGCGGACGTGCAGGGTGGGCAGCACCCGGGGCTCACCGTCGACGGTGAACCCGAGCGCGCAGTGGTACGCCTCGTCGAGGACGGCGTGCGCGGCGGCGGCGTCGTAGCTCATCCGGTCCCGGGAGCGGCTGGCGGTGGTCCGGTCGGTGCGTGCGTACATGCTCCGCCTTTGTTCTAGTACAATCTCCGATTTGTGTCAGCACGCTATCAGGTCACCGGCGCGACGGCCGTCGAGATTTCGGCCAGCATCGAGTCGGGCATCCGTTCCGCCGCCCTCGCCCCCGGCGCCGCCCTGCCGGCGGTGCGCGCGCTCGCCGCCCAGCTCACGGTCAGCCCGGCCACCGTGGCCCGGGCCTATCAGGAGCTGCGCCAGCGGGGCCTGGTGGTCACCGCCGGCCGGCACGGCACCCGGGTCCGGCCCCGCCCTCCGGTGGCGGCCCGCCGCTCCGCGCTGCGCCCGCCACCCGCCCCCGGCCTGCGCGACCTCTCCCTGGGCGAGCCCGACCCGCGGCTGCTGCCGCCGCTGGGGGCGCACCTGGCCGGGCTCGCGGCCGACGCCGGGCCGCCCGTCGGTTACTCGGCCGCCGGGGTGCTGCCCGAACTGGCCGAGGCGGCCCGGGAGCGGCTGGCCGCCGACGGCGTGCCGGCGGCGGAGCTGACCCTCACCGGCGGCGCGCTGGACGGCATCGAGCGGCTGCTCGGCGCGCACCTGCGCCCCGGTGACGCGGTCGCCGTCGAGGACCCGGGCTGGGCCAACCTGCTCGACCTGGTCGCCGCGCTCGGGCTACGGCCGATCGGGGTGCCGGTCGACGACGACGGTCCGCTCGTCGAGGGCGTCCGGGCCGCGCTCGCCGCCGGGGCCCGGGCGCTGATCGTGACCAGCCGGGCGCAGAACCCCACCGGCGCGGCGGTCTCCGCCGGGCGGGCCGAGGAGCTGCGTACGCTGCTCGCCGGCCGGTCCGACCTGCTGCTGATCGAGGACGACCACGCCGCCGAGCTGGCCCGCGTACCGCTGCACCCGCTCGCCGGGGCGACCCCGACGTGGGCCTTCGTCCGCTCGGTGAGCAAGCCGTTCGGTCCCGACCTGCGGCTGGCCGTGCTGGTGGGGGACGAGACCACGGTGGCCCGGGTGGCCGGCCGGGCCCGGGTCGGCGCCGGCTGGGTCTCCACCGTGCTGCAACGGCTGGTCCTGTCGCTGTGGCGCGACCCGGCGGTGGCCGGGCTGGTGGACCGGGCCGCCGCCAGCTACGAGCGGCGGCGCGGGGCGCTGGTCGACGCGCTCGCCGGCCACGGCCTCGCCGCCCACGGGCGCAGCGGCATCAACGTGTGGCTGCCGGTGGCGGACGAGACCAGCGCGCTGACCGCACTGCGCGACGCCGGTTGGGCGGTCGCGCCCGGCGCGCTCTACCGGATCGCCGGCCCGCCGGGGCTGCGGATCACGGTCAGCTCGCTGGACGACGGCGAGGTGGCACCGCTCGCCGCCGCCGCCGCCCGCGCCGTCCGGCCTGCCGTGTCACCCGGTTTCACCGCATGACCCCGCGCACCCGGGCCGGCGACGTGCCAATGTGCCGGGCGCGGGCGTGACCGGACGCCGGGTGGGTAAGCGCGGTGCCGGAGGTGGACGACCATGGCTTCGTCGGGATCGAGGAGGGGCGTCTGGATCGCCGTCGTGGTGGCGGTGATCGTGCTCGTGATCGTGGTGATCGCGCTGGCGTCCGGCGGCGGCGACGGCGGCGGCGGATACTGACGGCCCGGCCGCCGGTGGGACGTCGTGCGGAGGCAGGGCGGACCGGCATCGCGGCCCGAACGGGTATATAACAGTCGACATGGCCGAGCAGACCGAGACCGCACCGGGCGCGCAGAAGTTCATCCCGCCGCAGGCCGACACCCTCGACGACCTGCGCGCCGCCGCCGCCGGCTGCCGGGGCTGCGAGCTGTACCGGGACGCGTCGCAGACCGTGTTCGGTCGCGGCGACGCCGGCGCGCGGGTGGTCTTCGTCGGCGAGCAGCCCGGTGACATGGAGGACCAGAAGGGGCTGCCGTTCGTCGGCCCCGCCGGTCGGCTGCTCCGTAAGGCGGTCGACGACGCCGGGCTCGACCCCGGGCACATCTACCTCACGAACGCCGTGAAGCACTTCAGGTTCGAGCTGCGCGGCAAACGGCGCATCCACCAGACCCCGGACCGGGTGCACGTCACCGCCTGCCGGCCCTGGCTGGTGGCCGAGTTCGCCCAGTTGCGCCCGGAGATCGTGGTGGTGCTCGGCGCGACCGCGGCCAAGGCGCTGCTCGGCCCCACGTTCCGGGTCACCCGACAGCGCGGCGAGCTGATGCCCTGGCCGGCGTCGGCCCAGCACCCGGAGGACTTCCAGCGGGTGCCGGTGGACGCGAAGGGCACCGTCGCCGACGCCCCGCCGGCCCGGCTGCTGGCCACCATCCACCCGTCCGCCGTGCTCCGCGCCGACAACCAGGACGTGGCGTACGAGGGGCTGGTCGCCGACCTCGCCGTGGCCGCCCGCGCCCTCGCCGGCTGAGCCGGCACCGAGCCACCCGTCGGCCCCTGGGCAGGGCGGGTGCGCGGTGCCACACTGGCGGCCATGGAGCAGCATCTCTACGAGCGCGACCACGAGGACTTCCGCGAGCTGTGCCGCGAGTTCCTGGACCGGGAGGCCGTGCCCCACCACGAGCGTTGGGAGGCCGCCGGGATCGTCGACCGCGAGGTGTGGCGCCGGGCCGGAGCGGCCGGCCTGCTGGGCACGGACGTCGACCCGGAGTACGGCGGGGGCGGGCAGCGGGACTTCCGGTTCAACGCGGTGCTGGCCGAGGAGATCGTCGCCGCCGGCTGCACCGGCCTCGGCTTCGGGCTGCACAACGACGTGGTGGCGCCGTACCTGACCGAGCTGACCACGGAGGACCAGCGCAAGCGCTGGCTGCCCGGGTTCTGCTCCGGCGACCTCGTCACGGCGATCGCGATGAGCGAGCCCGGCGCCGGCTCCGACCTCGCCGGAATCCGCACGAGCGCCGTCCGCGACGGCGACAGCTGGGTGCTCAACGGTCAGAAGACCTTCATCACCAACGGCGAGATGGCCGACCTGGTGGTCGTGGTCGTCCGCACCGCGCCGGACCAGGGCGCGCACGGGGTGAGCCTGGTCGCCGTGGAGGACGGCACCCCCGGCTTCTCCCGGGGCCGACGGCTGGCCAAGGTCGGGCTGAAGGCCAACGACACCGCCGAGCTGTTCTTCGAGGACTGCCGGGTGCCGGCGGAGAACCTGATCGGCACCGAGAACCACGGCTTCTACCACCTGATGGCCAACCTGCCCCGGGAGCGGCTCAGCATCGCGGTCGCCGCGGTGGCCGCCGCCGAGCGGCTGCTCGCCGTCACCCTCGACTACGCCCGCTCCCGGCAGGCGTTCGGCCGGCCGATCGGCGCGTTCCAGCACAACCGCTTCCTCCTGGCCGAGCTGGACACCGAGGTCACCATCGCGCGCACCTTCGTCAACCACTGCGTCGCGGAGTACAACGCCGGCCGGCTCACGGTCACCGACGCGGCCAAGGCGAAGTGGTGGACCACCGAGTTGCAGAACAGGGTCGCCGACCGCTGCGTGCAACTGCACGGCGGCTACGGCTACATGCTGGAGTACCCGGTGGCGAAGGCATGGCTGGACGGGCGGGTGCAGACGATCTACGGCGGCACCACCGAGATCATGAAGGAGATCATCGGCCGCGGCCTGGGCCTGTAGCGCAACCGGGGGAGGGGCGCAGCCGGGACGGCGACCGGTTGCGGGGCGGCGCGCCGGCTGCGCAAGGATGAGACGGGCACCCCGCCCCTTACCGTCGAAGGAGCCGCCGATGGCCACCGACCTCGCCGCGCCACTCGCCGCGCCCGACGTCACGCCGATCCAGCGGCGTACCCTGCGGCTGCTCTTCGTCACCCAGATCGTCGGCGGGATCGGGGTGACGGTCGGCGTCGCCGTCGGGGCGCTGCTCGCCGCGGACATCGCCGGCACCGCCGTGGCCGGGCTGGTGAGCAGCGCCGCCGTGGTGGGCGGGGCCCTGCTCGCGGTGCCGGTCACCCGGATCATGAACGGCCACGGCCGGCGGCCCGGCCTGGTCGTGGCCTATCTCGCCGGCGCGGCCGGCGGCGCCCTGGTGGTGTTCGCCGCCGTCACCCGCTGGGTCCCGCTGCTCTTCCTCGGCATGCTCCTCTTCGGCGGCGGCAGCGCGGCCAACCTCCAGGCCCGCTACGCCGCGGTCGACCTGGCCGAGCCGGCGCGGCGGGGCCGCCAGCTCGCCCTGATCGTCTGGGCCACCACCATCGGCGCGGTCGCCGCGCCGAACTTCGCCGCGTTCGCGGACCGCACCACCAGCGGCTGGGGGCTGCCGAAGCTGGCCGGTCCGTTCGCGTTCAGCGCCGTCGCGCTGGCGCTGGCCGCCGGCGTGATCCTGGCGCTGCTGCGGCCCGACCCGCTGCTGACCGCGCGCCGGCTGGCGGCGGTCGCCGTCCCGCCGGTCACCCCGGGGCCGGAGGCCGTCGTCCCGGCCGCCCCGTCGCCGGACGCCGTTTCCGCCGTCACCCCGCCGCCGGACGCCGTCGTCGCGCCGGCACCGACCGGCCGGCGCGGCGTGGGCATGCGGGCCGCCTGGTCGGTCGTACGCGCGCGCCCGGCCGCCCGGCTCGGCATCGCCGCGGTGGCGGTCGGGCACCTGGTCATGGTCGCGGTGATGGTGATGACCCCGGTGCGCCTGCACGAGTGGCACGCCGACGCCGACGTGCTGCGGGTGGTCGGTCTCGTGCTGAGTCTGCACATCGCCGGCATGTACGCCCTCGCCCCGGTGGCCGGCTGGCTCACGGACCGGCTCGGCCGCCGGGCGGTGATCCTCGGCGGCGTCGGGCTGCTGCTCGTGGCGTGCGCGGTCGCCGGCACCGCCGGGCACCACACGGCCCGGCTCTCGATCGGGCTGTTCCTGCTCGGCCTGGGCTGGTCGGGGACCATGGTGGCCGGCTCCACCCTGCTGTCGGAGTCGGTGCCGGTGGGGATCCGGCCGAGCGTCCAGGGGCTCTCCGACCTGACCATGGGACTGGCCGGCGCCGCCGCCGGGGCGGTCAGCGGGTTTGTCATGGAGGTGGCGGGCTATCCGGTGCTCGCTCTGCTCGCGGCGGTCGCGGCGGTGCCCCTGGTGGCGCTAGCGTTGCGTCCGGTGCCGGCGGGCGCACCGGACGAGGAGGATTGATCACGTGCGGCTGACCGACTTCTGGTCGCGGTTGGAGGAGGCGTTCGGCCCCGCCTACGCGGCCAGCATCGCCCGCGACCAGGTGCTCTCCCAGCTCGGCGGCCGGACCGTCGAGCAGGCGCTGGCATCGGGTGAGCAGGCGCACGTCGTGTGGCGGGCGGTCTGCGCCGCCTATCCCGACCGGGTGCCCGCGCGACTACGCTGAGCAGCCATTTCGTCGCTTCCGCGTGTCGCTTGCCGACTCGTACACCTGTTCGGCTATTGTCCACAGCGGGGTGCTCGTCCACAGCTCACGGCCCGTCGGCTGGTTTCTGTCGGACCCAGCGCCTAGCGTGTCCGCGTGACGCGAAGCTCAGGAAAGACGCCGGCGAAGGCAGGGGTGGCAACGATGGCAGCAGGGCCTGACCGGGAGAAGGCACTCGACCTTGCTCTCGCTCAGATCGACAAGCAGTTCGGCAAGGGCTCGGTGATGCGGCTCGGGGAGCGGCCGGTCATCCAGACCGCGGTCATCCCCACCGGGTCGATCGCCCTCGACGTGGCGCTCGGCGTGGGCGGCCTGCCCCGCGGCCGGGTCGTCGAGATCTACGGTCCGGAGTCCAGCGGTAAGACCACCGTCGCGCTGCACGCCGTGGCCAACGCCCAGCGGGCCGGCGGCATCGCCGCCTTCGTCGACGCCGAGCACGCGCTCGACCCGGAATACGCGAAGGCCCTCGGCGTCGACACCGACGCCCTGCTGGTCTCCCAGCCCGACACCGGTGAGCAGGCGCTGGAGATCGCGGACATGCTGGTCCGCTCCGGCGCGCTCGACATCATCGTGATCGACTCGGTGGCCGCGCTGGTGCCGCGCGCCGAGATCGAGGGCGAGATGGGCGACAGCCACGTGGGTCTGCAGGCCCGGCTGATGAGCCAGGCGCTGCGGAAGATCACCGGTGTGCTCAACAACACCGGCACCACCGCGATCTTCATCAACCAGCTCCGCGAGAAGATCGGCGTGATGTTCGGCAGCCCCGAGACCACCACGGGCGGCCGGGCGCTGAAGTTCTACGCCTCGGTCCGGCTCGACGTGCGCCGCATCGAGAGCCTCAAGGACGGCACCGACGTGGTCGGTAACCGCACCCGGGTCAAGGTCGTGAAGAACAAGGTCGCCGCGCCGTTCAAGCAGGCCGAGTTCGACATCATGTACGGCAAGGGCATCTCCCGCGAGGGCTCGCTGATCGACGTCGGCGTCGAGCAGGCGATCATCCGCAAGTCCGGCGCCTGGTACACCTACGACGGCGACCAGCTGGGCCAGGGCAAGGAGAAGGCCCGCGAGTTCCTCCGGGAGAACCCGGACGTGGCCGCCGAGATCGAGAAGAAGATCCTGGAGAAGCTCGGCGTCGGGGTCGGCGCGGGCGACGCCGCCGGTGGCCCGGAGCTGCCGCCGGTCGACTTCTGACCGGTCGCTGACCCGTGGCAGGACGACGCGCCCGCACGGGGCGGGGCTGGGATGCCAGTCCGCCCCGCGCGGGCGACGGCACGACGACGCCCCGACCCCGGCGGGGTCGCCGTGGCCCCCGTGCCGAGGAGATCGACCCCGAGGTGCCCCCCGCCGCGCCGCGCGACGAGTCGGAGGTGGCGCGGGAGATCTGCCTGCGCCAGCTCGCCGTCCGGCCGCGTACCCGGGCCGAGCTGGCCGGGGCACTGGCGAAGCGGGGGATCTCCGAGGAGGTCTCCGCGGCGGTGCTCGACCGCTACGACGAGGTCGGCATCATCGACGACGCCGCCTTCGCGCGGGCCTGGGTGTCCAGCCGGCACGCCGGCCGGGGTCTGGCCCGCCGGGCGCTCGCCAACGAGCTGCGTCAGCGCGGTGTCGACGGCGAGGTCGCCAGCGAGGCCCTCGGCGAGCTGGACGAGGAGACCGAGGCCGAGACCGCCCGCGCCCTGGTGGAGCGGAAGCTGCGGTCCGCCCGCGGCGAGCCGGATGCGGTCTTCCGGCGGCTGGTGGCGATGCTGGCCCGCAAGGGCTACCCGCCCGGCGTGGCGATCCGGGCGGTGAAGGACGCGCTCGCCGCGCAGAGCGCCGAGGCGGCCGAGTTCGCCGAGCAGATCGACGCCGACGCGCTCGCCGACGCCGAGGGCGAGCTCGACCGCGACAGCCGGTCAGTCGACTGAGCGCAGCCGACGGCGAGCCACATGCCGGGGGCCAGACCGACGCGGCCGGAGGCCGGTCGCGGGATGGCGCTACCGCTGCCTGGGCGACGGGACGCGCACGGCGGCCATGCCCGCAGCCGTGGCCGCCGCGACGCCCAGGTCGGTGTCCTCGAAGACCAGGCAGGACTCCGGTGGGACGCCGAGGAGCCGGGCGGCGAGCAGGAACCCCTCCGGGTCGGGCTTGGCCCTGGCGTAGTCGCCCGCGCAAACCAGCGCGTCGAACTTCCCGGTGAGGCCAAGGGCGTCCAGGGAGGCCGTGACCGACTCCCGGGTGCTGCCGGAGACCACGGCGAAGGGAACCCGCCCGTGGGCGTCCTCGATGTGCCGCAGGACGCCGGGCACGGCGGTGAGTCTCGGCAGGGATTCCTGATACAGCGTCTCCTGACGGGCGGCGACCGCCTCGACCGGCATGGCCAGGCCGTGGCGCTCGTTGAGTTCGACGATGATGTCGGCTACCGGGCGCCCGCCCCAGGCGTAGAAGAGGTCCTCCGAGAAGGTGCAGCCCCACTCCTTGAGCGCCTCGACCCAGGCGAGGTGGTGCAGCGGCATCGAGTCGGCGATGGTGCCGTCGCAGTCGAAGAGGTAGGCCCGGAACTCGCCGGGCGGCAGGGGGAGCAGCACCCGGATAGGTTAGGCGGCTGCGTGGCGGGCCGTACGGCTGGGCGGGCCGGCCGGCGGACCTCCCGCCAACTCGCCTCGTTTGTCCTCCGGTGTCCGGGCTGGCGTGGGCGTTGCGTAACGCGACAACTTCGCTCCGTTCGGGGGGTTTGATCATGAGTTCTTGACCAGACGGCCCCGGGAGACCTAGCCTCGCCATACAGGCTCACATTGCCCGACCAGCGCAGGCTAAGCGCACAACATAGATCGCGTAACGGAACAGCATCACTTTGGCCGACTCGTCGGCCACTGGCGGCAGCTTCGGACAGGCCGGTCCGGGGCTGGCGCGACAACTGCACCCGGCCGCCGGCGATGCCCCGCGTGGGCACCGCCGACGGAACCTACCCACGGCCAGTCGCTCCGGTCGGGCGTCCACAGCCGCAGGGTGCGTGCCCACCGGCACCGTCGCTGCGGTCCCGACGTTCAGGGGAGGCGGCCATGGCGAGGCGGCGCAGGTCCACCGGGGTGCCGACATGAGCGGGCCGAACGTCGGGCCGGGCCCGCACCGATCGCGGGCCGACCAGGGTGTGGCCGTCCACGTGACGGCCATGCGGAACGGGGCGCCGGCATGAGCGGCTTCGACGTCGTGATCCTCGCGGTGGTGCTGGTCCTGACCGTGGTCGTGCTCGGGGCGGTGCTGCTGGGCGTACGGACGCTGCGCCGGCTCGGCGCGGCGCCGGCGCCCGAGGATCCCGCCTTCATCGCGGAGAAGGACCGGCAGGAACAGTCCCTGGCCGCGCTGCGCAGCGCCGCCGACGAGGCCAACAGCACGATCGACGTGGCGAAGTCCGCCGCCGCGGCGGCCCGGGCCGAGGCGGCTGCCGCGAAGGCCGAGGCGAAGGCGGCCCGCGCCGAGGCGCGCCGGGTGCTCGACGACGCCCGGGCGGAGGCCGACACCATCCTGGAGCGGGCCCACAAGCAGGCGGAGGCGGACGCGGAGCAGCTACGGACCACAGCCCGGCGCAGCGGGGAACGCGAGGTCGCGGTGCTCGCCGCCACCACCCGGGAACAGGCCGCCGAGGTGGAGCGGCGGGCGGCCCGGATGGACGAGCGCGAGCGGCTGCACACCGAGGAGGTGGAGCGGCTCGCCGAGCGGGAGCGCCAGCTCACGGCCGCCAGCGCGGCCCTGGCCGCCCGCGGCGCCGCGCTCGACCAGCGGGAGGCGGAACTGGCCGAGGCGGAGGAGCAGCGGCGCCGGGAGCTGGAGCGGGTCGCCGGGCTCACCGCCGACACGGCCCGGGCGGAGCTGATCGAGGCGATCGAGGGCCAGGCCAAGCGGGAGGCCGCGCTGCTGGTCCGGGACATCGAATCCGACGCGCGCAACACCGCCGAGCAGCGTGCCCGGCACATCGTCGTCGACGCGATCCAGCGGGTCGCCAGTGAGCAGACCGCGGAGAGCGTGGTCAGCGTCCTGCACCTGCCCGGCGACGAGATGAAGGGACGGATCATCGGCCGGGAGGGCCGCAACATCCGCGCCTTCGAGTCGGTCACCGGCGTCAACCTGATCATCGACGACACCCCCGAGGCGGTGCTGCTCTCCTGCTTCGACCCGGTGCGCCGGGAGGTCGGCCGGCTCACCCTGGAGAAGCTGGTCCTGGACGGGCGGATCCATCCGCACCGGATCGAGGAGGTCTACGACCTGGCCCGGCACGAGGTGGAGGAGCTGTGTCAGCGGGCCGCCGAGGACGCCCTGGTCGAGGTCGGCATCACCGAGATCCACCCGGAGCTGGTCACCCTGCTCGGCCGGCTGCGCTACCGGACGTCGTACGGGCAGAACGTGCTCAAGCACCTGGTGGAGACCGCGCACATCGCCGGCATCATGGCGGCCGAGCTGCGGCTCGACGTGCCGACCATCAAGCGCTCGGCGTTCCTGCACGACATCGGCAAGGCGCTCACCCACGAGGTGGAGGGCAGCCACGCCATCATCGGCGCGGATCTCGCCCGCAAGTACGGCGAGAGCGAGGACGTCGTCCACGCCATCGAGGCGCACCACAACGAGGTGCCGCCGCAGACCATCGAGGCCGTCCTCACCCAGGCGTCCGACGCCTGCTCGGGCGGGCGGCCCGGGGCACGGCGGGAGAGCCTGGAGGCGTACGTCAAGCGGCTGGAGCGGATCGAGGAGATCGCGGCCGGCAAGCTCGGCGTGGAGAAGGTCTTCGCCATGCAGGCCGGCCGGGAGATCCGGGTGATGGTCAAGCCGGACGACGTGGACGACATCGGCGCCGCCGTGCTGGCCCGGGACGTGGCGAAGCAGATCGAGGAGGAGCTGACGTACCCGGGTCAGATCCGGGTGACCGTGGTCCGCGAGTCCCGGGTCACCGAGATCGCGCGCTGACGTCGCGGCGGGCACCGTCACCGAGACCGCCCGCTGACGGCGCAACACGAAGGGCCGGCCCGATCATCGGGCCGGCCCTTCGTTGCGTCAGGGGTCAGACGCCCTGGCTCTCCGCCTGCGCGGTGAGCGCCGCCGGGGGCGGGTTCTGGGCCGGGGTGCCGGCGGTCTTGCGGCCCCGGGAGAGCCGGTGCTGGACGTACTGGGCCAGCTTCGACAGCGAGTAGTTCACCAGGATGAACATCACCGCGATCACGACGTAGACCTGGATCGGGTTGTCCAGCACGCCGATGAGCTGCTTGCCGATGTTCAGGGTCTCCTCGTAGCTGATGATGAAGCCCAGCGAGGTGTCCTTGAGCACCACGACGAGCTGGCTGATCAGCGCCGGCAGCATGATCCGGAAGGCCTGCGGCAGCAGGATCATCCGGGTGGTCTGCATCGGGGAGAGGCCGATCGCGGCCGCCGCCTCGGCCTGCCCGCCGGGCAGGCCCTCCATGCCGGAGCGGAGGATCTCGGCGATGACCACCGAGTTGTAGATGGTCAGGCCGATGACCAGGTACCACAGCGTCTCGAACGTGACGCCGAACTCGGGGAAGCCGCGAGCCACGAAGAAGATCGTGATGACCACGGGCAGGCCCCGGAACACCTCGACGCAGACCCGGGTGACCGCCGACAGCAGCACGCTCAGCCCGCGCAGCAGGTAGGCCAGCGGCGCGGCGAAGCCGGTGAACCGGCGGCGGGTCAGGCTCTTGAGCTGGATCCGCAGCACCGCGAGCAGGGTGCCGACCACCAGCGAGGCGACGATCGCCAGGGCGGCGGCGGTCAGCGTGTTCTTGAGGCCGAGGCCGATCCGCTCCCACACCTGCGAGAAGTTCTCGTTGGAGGGGTCGAGCAGCGGCCCCCAGAGCTCCATCGAGAACTGGCCCTTGGCGTCCAGCGGCTTGTAGATCAGGAAGTACGCGCCCGCGAGCAGCAGCACCGTCGCCACCAGGCTGCTGACGAGGGTGATCCGGCGCTGCCGGGGGCCGGGGACGTCGTAGAGGACGGTCTGCTGGCTCATCGGGCCACCGCCTGCCGCTTCTCGATCCGGTCGAGGAGCGCGCCGAGGGGGACGGTCATGATCAGGTATCCGATCGAGATGCCGATGGCGACGGGGACGAAGGCGTAGCCCTCGGCCGAGGTGAGCTGGTCGGCGGTCTGCGAGAGGTCGCCGACCACGCCGAAGAAGCCGATCAGGGCCGAGTTCTTGATCATCGCGATGATCACCGAACCGAGGGGCACCACCGAGGCCTTCCAGGACTGCGGCAGCACCACGTACCGCAGGTTCTGGCCGAAGGTGAGGCCGAGTGACCGGGCGGCCTCCGCCTGGCCGGCGGGGACCGCGTTCACGCCGGACCGCAGCGCCTCGCAGACGAACGCGGCGGTGTAGAGCACCAGCGCGATCAGCGCGAAGCGGAAGTACGGCAGATCCGTGTCGAGCCGGCTGAACACCGCGTCCAGGCCGGGGATGCGCAGGAAGTCCGCGTTGGAGCCGAGCGCCGGCAGGCCGAACGCGGCGAAGAACATCACCACGGTCAGCGGCATGTTCCGGAAGATGTTGACGTACGCGGTGCCGACCGCCCGCAGCGGCGGCACCGGGGAGATCCGCAGTACCGCCACGATGGCGCCCAGGATCAGGGCACCGATCGCGGCGAGTACGCAGATCTGGAGGGTGAGCCAGAAACCACCCGCGAAGACGTCGAACTTGTCGATGAGCACACTCACGGGTCGGTCTTCCTCCCCACCCTCCAGATCGAAGGAATTAGATCAGTAGCGGTCGACGGTCGGGGCGGAGCCCAGCTGGGCGCCGAACTTGCCGGCGGTGCCGTCCCAGGCCTTCTGCCAGCTGCCGTCGGCGAACGCCTTCTCCAGCGTGTCGTTGATGAAGTTGCGGAAGTCGGTGTCCTCCTTCTTCACCCCGATGCCGTACGGCTCCTTGGTGAAGTTGTCGCCGGCCAGCTTGAAGGACGCCTCGTCCTTGGCGATGTAGCCGAGCAGGATCACGTTGTCCGTGGTGACGGCGTCGACCTGGCCGCCCTTGAGGGCGTCGCGGCACTTGTCGTAGGTGTCGAAGAGCACCAGCTGGGTGGCGACGTCCTTGACGTGCTTCTTGATCTCCTCGGCCGGGGTGGAGCCGGTGACCGAGCAGACCTTCTTGGCGCCGTCCTTGAAGGAGTCCGGCCCGGTGATCGTGGCGTCGTCCTTCTTCACCATGATGTTCTGGCCGGCCTCGTAGTACGGCCCGGCGAACGCGATGCGCTCCTTGCGCTTGGGGTTGATCGTGTAGGTCGCGGCGACCAGGTCGACCGTGCCGTTCACGATGACGTCCTCGCGGACCTTCGAGGGGGCCTCGACCCACTCGATCTTGTCCTCGGGGATGCCGAGCTCCTTGACGATGATCTTCGCGACCTCGACGTCGAAGCCCTCCGGCTTGCCCGACAGGCCCTTCTGGCCGAAGCCGGGCTGGTCGAACTTCGTGCCGATCTTGATGGACTGGGCCTTGTTCAGGCGCTCCATCGTGCTGCCGGCGGCGAAGGACTTGCTGCCGGCGCCGGTGCCCTCCTCGGCGTCGTCGCCACCGCAGGCGGTCATGCCGAGCGCCAGGGTGGCGGCCGCGGCGAGCGCCGCTACGCGCGTGATACGCATACTCATCTCCTTCTTCGACGGAACCGCCGGGGGACGGCGCGCTCCAGGTACGGACGCCTAGTGCGTGAGGATCTTGGAGAGGAAGTCCTTGGCCCGCTCGCTGCGCGGGTTGGCGAAGAACTCGGCGGGCGGGGCGTCCTCGACCAGCTGCCCGTCGGCCATGAAGATGACGCGGTTCGCCGCGTGCCGGGCGAAGCCCATCTCGTGGGTGACCACGACCATCGTCATGCCTTCGCGGGCCAGCGACGTCATCACGTCCAGCACCTCGCCGACCATCTCCGGGTCGAGCGCGCTGGTCGGCTCGTCGAAGAGCATCGCCTTGGGCTGCATGGCCAGCGCCCGCGCGATCGCGGCGCGCTGCTGCTGGCCGCCGGAGAGCTGGGCGGGGAACTTGTCGGCCTGGTTGGCGATGCCGACCCGGTCCAGCAGGGCCAGGCCGCGCTCGCGCGCCGCCGCCGGCTTCTCCTTGCGGACCTTGACCGGCCCGAGGGTGACGTTCTCGAGGATCGTCTTGTGCGCGAAGAGGTTGAACGACTGGAACACCATGCCGACCTCGCTGCGCAGCTTCGCCAGCGCCTTGCCCTCGGCCGGCAGGGGCTGCCCGTCGAAGGTGATCGTGCCGGAGGTGATCGGCTCGAGTCGGTTGATGGTGCGGCAGAGCGTCGACTTGCCGGAGCCGGACGGCCCGATGACCACGACCACCTCGCCGCGCCCGACCGACAGCGAGACGTCGTCCAGCACGTGCAGCGGCCCGAACCACTTGTTGACCGATTCCAGCACGATGAGCGGTTCGCCCGTCGCCACGTCGTCCACCGTCCCTGTCGTCGCGCACGCGGGGTCCGTTGACCCCCGGTTGGGCAACTGTAGGCGGGGGGATGTGGCGGAACGCAAGTCAGTTGGTCACGGAGCGGTAACACCATTTCCGCTCGGGCCCGGGAGTCGGATTTTGACTCCGAAACCGGTCCTCCCGGTGGTGGCGTCGGGACGTGTGGAAGATCATGTGGGGATGACGGAACGGGTGCGGCTGACCGAGTACGCCCGCGGCGGCGGTTGCGCCTGCAAGATCCCGCCGGGCGAGCTGGAGGCGATGGTCGCCGGCCTCGGCCCGGCCACCGGCGCCGCGGACCTGCTCGTCGGCCTCGACCACGGCGACGACGCCGCGGTGGTCCGGCTCGACGAACGGACCGGCCT
This sequence comes from Micromonospora sp. NPDC002717, assembly GCF_040295705.1. Lineage (NCBI taxonomy): Bacteria > Bacillati > Actinomycetota > Actinomycetes > Micromonosporales > Micromonosporaceae > Micromonospora > Micromonospora sp. NPDC002717. The sequence continues at coordinate 315,689 of NZ_JBEOVW010000005.1, forward strand.
GGTCACCACCGCCGACTTCTTCACCCCCGTCGTCGACGACGCGTACGACTGGGGGCGGATCGCCGCGACCAACGCGCTCTCCGACGTGTACGCGATGGGTGGCACCCCGCTCGTCGCGCTCAACCTGCTCTGCTGGCCGCGCGACGTGCTGCCGCTGGAGCTGGCCCGGGAGGTGCTGCGCGGCGGGCAGGACGTGGCCCGGGACGCGGGATGCCACCTCGCCGGCGGGCACAGCGTCGACGACGAGGGCCCCAAGTACGGGCTGGCCGTCACCGGGGTGGTCCGGCCCGAGGAGCTGATCACCCTGGACGCGGGCCGGGCGGGGCTGCCGCTGTCGCTGACCAAGCCGCTGGGCGTCGGGGTGCTCAACACCAGGCACAAGGCCACCGGCGAGAGCTTCCCCGAGGCGGTCGCCGCCATGACCACCCTCAACCGGGACGCCGCGCGGGCCGCGGTGGCGGCCGGTGTGCGCTGCGGCACCGACGTGACCGGCTTCGGTCTGCTCGGGCACGCGTCCAAGCTGGCCCGGGCGAGCCGGCTGACGGTGGCGATCGACGCGGCCCGGGTGCCCTACCTGGCCGGCGCCCGGGAGGCGGTGCGCGACGGGTACGTCAGCGGCGGCAGCCGCCGCAACCTGGAGTGGGTCGCCGGGTGGACGGACTTCGGCGGGATCGGCGAGGACGAACGGCTGCTGCTGGCCGACGCGCAGACGTCGGGCGGCCTGCTGGTCGCCGGCGAACTGCCGGGCGCCACCGTGGTCGGCGAGCTGCTGCCCCCCGGCGAGCACCGGGTCGTCGTGCGCTGACCGACCCGGTCGAAACGGGCGCGCTACGGAGCGGGGAAGTTCCGGGCGGGGCACCGTACCCGATAAACTGTCACCTTTCCGCCACTCGGAGCAACGACGCCCGAGGAAATTTTGCCCGGAATGGTCACAGACCGGTAACTTGCCCCCGGCTGAGGTCATATGCCCCCCACCATCGTCAGTAAGGCCCGATCCGGAGGCCGGTGGGACGAGCACAGCGAGGAGGCGGCATGACCGAGCTGTGGAACTGGAGAATCGACCAGGTGCGGCCGGTGGAGGTCTACCCGGCACTGGCCGAGGCACTCGGCCGGGTGGTGATGCCCCTGGCGGCGGCCGACCCGGCCCGGCTGCCGGCGCACGCGGTGATCTGCGACGTCTGGCAGGCGCCGGGGGAGTTCGCCACCATCGTTGACTGCTACGGCGTGCCCGACGGGCTCCCCGAGCACGCCAGCATCGCCGCGCTGGCGCGGCTGCTGGACCGCAACTGCCTGCTGCGCGACGACACCCTCGACGCCGGCCGGCACCTGCTCGTGGCCCCCGACGGCACGATCCGGCCGGTGCACTTCGACGTCCGCGAGACCGACGACGGCGAGGTGCTCGGCAACCAACGGCTCTGCACCGAGGCCGATCCCCGCTGCCGCGGCTGGTCGCAGTGCCACCGCTCACGCTGGGCCCCCGACTCGGTGCTGCCAGCGCTCGCCGCCGCCTGAGGCCCGCCGTGCCAGCACGCGGGGCCTTCCCGCGTCGGCCCGGCGGGCGGCGAGGTCAGCTCGCCGGGCGGGCGGAGCGGCCGCCGCGTACCTCCAACTCGCCCAGCAGGGTCGCGGTGGCCGCGGCGACCGCGGCGACCGCCGCGTCGAAGGCCGCGGCGTTGTGCGCGGCGGGCCTGCGGAAGCCCGAGATCTTCCGGACGTACTGCAGGGCGGCGGCCTCGACGTCGGCCGGGCTCACCTCGGCGACGTACGGCTCACGAAGGGTCTTGATGCTCCGGCACACGGCTCCTCCTCGTTCGGTTCGGGATTCTCGCCCGGATACGCTGTCCGGGTCATGACTACCGCAGCGGCGAGCAGCCCGCGCACCTACCAGGTGCGCACGTACGGCTGCCAGATGAACGTGCACGACTCCGAGCGCATCTCCGGGCTGCTGGAGCAGGCGGGCTACGTGCGCGCCGCCGAGGCCGACGACAACCCGGACGTGGTGGTGTTCAACACCTGCGCGGTCCGGGAGAACGCCGACAACCGGCTCTACGGCAACCTCGGTCACCTGCGCCCCGTCAAGGACAGGCACCCGGGGATGCAGATCGCCGTCGGCGGCTGCCTCGCCCAGAAGGACCGCGGCGAGATCGTCCGCAAGGCGCCCTGGGTGGACGTGGTCTTCGGCACGCACAACATCGGGTCGCTGCCGGTGCTGCTGGAGCGGGCCCGGCACAACGCCGCCGCCGAGGTGGAGATCCTCGAGTCCCTCGACGTCTTCCCCTCGACGCTGCCCACCCGGCGCGAGTCCACGTACGCCGGCTGGGTGTCGATCTCCGTCGGCTGCAACAACACCTGCACGTTCTGCATCGTGCCCTCCCTGCGCGGCAAGGAGAAGGACCGCCGCCCCGGCGACATCCTCTCCGAGGTGCGCGCCCTGGTCGACGAGGGCGTGCTGGAGGTGACCCTGCTCGGGCAGAACGTCAACTCCTACGGCGTGGAGTTCGGCGACCGGCTCGCCTTCGGCAAGCTGTTGCGCGCCTGTGGCGACGTCGACGGCCTGGAGCGGGTCCGGTTCACCAGCCCGCACCCGAAGGACTTCACCGACGACGTGATCGCCGCGATGGCCGAGACGCCGAACGTCTGCCACTCGCTGCACATGCCGCTGCAGTCCGGCTCGGACGACGTGCTGCGCGCCATGCGCCGCTCGTACCGGGCCGACCGCTACCTCGGCATCATCGAGAAGGTCCGGGCGGCGATGCCGGACGCGGCGATCACCACGGACATCATCGTCGGATTCCCCGGCGAGACCGACGCCGACTTCGAGCGCACCCTCGACGTGGTCCGCGAGGCCCGGTTCTCCTCCGCGTTCACCTTCCAGTACTCGAAGCGCCCCGGCACCCCCGCCGCCACCATGGAGGGTCAGCTCCCCAAGCAGGTCGTCCAGGAGCGCTACGAGCGGCTGATCGCCTGCGTGGAGGAGATCACGTGGGCGGAGAACAAGCGGCTCGTGGGGGAGACCGTCGAGGTGCTGGTCGCCGTCGGCGAGGGGCGCAAGGACGAGCGCACCGGCCGGATGTCCGGCCGCGCACGTGACGGCCGCCTCGTCCACTTCGACGCGGGTTCCCTCGCCGGGCAGATCCGCCCCGGCGACATCGTGCACACCACCGTCACGTACGCGGCCCCGCACCACCTCAACGCCGACGGTGAGCCCCTGTCGCACCGGCGCACCCGGGCCGGCGACGCGGCCGAGGCGGGGCGCTCCCCGCGTACGCCCGGGGTGCTGCTCGGGCTGCCCACGATCGGCGCGCCGGCCGCGGCGCCCGCGCCGACGACGGGCTGCGCCGCCCACTGACCCCACGACGGGCCGGCCGATCCCACCGTCGCCGGCGGCGGCCCGGACACGCGAAAGCCCCCGGTCCGCGCGGCACGGGGGCTGTGGCCGGGGGGAGCAGACCCGGCCGGCGCGGCGAGGGG